>JASKKX010000026.1 GCA_030153935.1 Verrucomicrobiota bacterium
CCAACCTCGCCCGGCATGTGGCAGCAGTGAAAAATTCTGAAGTACCGGAAATTATAGCGTTTCGCAAAATGATGAAAAAAGCGTTCTGACCCCACTGCGCAAAACACGCAGCCGCAACCCAACCCTCGTCGGCGCACTCGCCCTGCTGCGCAACACCCTGCTGTTCATGCACAAGGAGCAGGAGGGCACACAACCCTGCCGGGCTTTATCGAGGCAATTGCTGCGAATAAAAACGCGCCGTTTTCCATGTTGATGAGGCGATTCTGAGTTCATATAAAAAGACCATGCCTTCTTATCGGACGCCCTGCTTTTCAGTTGATTGCCCCGATTGTTTTCGCGGCTGTTTGATGCTGGTTTAAAACAGGTTAGTCATCTGCAGATTGACTTTAAAAACGGGAAAAGTTTCGGTATACCGTACAGATCAGATTCCACCCGGTTTCTTTATTTTCTTCGTTTCCACGCCGCAGTGCCTTTTTTTTGAATGAACAGAAAAGTATAATGAAAAAAAATCTGAAAGAGTTGGCTTTTTTATACACTCTTTTTTTCCGTATCGGGCTGTTTTCCATCGGCGGCGGGTACGTCATGCTGCCTATGCTGAGGCGGGAACTGATGGAAAAACGGGGGTGGGTTGATGATCAGGAACTGCTGGATTACTATGCGATTGCACAGGCAACCCCCGGACTTATCGCCGTCAATACGTCCACGTTTGTAGGGTTTAAACGCCGGGGAATTCCCGGAGCAGTGGCTGCAACTGCAGGAATGGTGAGTCCTTCGCTGATTGTCATCCTGATGATTGCCGCGTTCATCCCCAGGATGGAGGCCAGCGCCGTTTTTCAAAAAGCCTTTCGGGGAATTCGCGTTGCCGTGACCGTTCTGCTGGCAGGAACTCTCTTCTCCCTGATCAGGAAAAGCTGGAAATCAGCAGGGGAAATTCTCTTCACAATCACCGCCTTTCTGGCTGTCGTGCTCTTTCAGTGCCCGCCGATTCCGATCATTATTGCGGCCGGTCTGGCAGGAATCGTCCTGTCTCTGAATAAAAGGAACAGGAAATGATCTGTCTCAAGCTGTATTTTATTTTCTTTAAAATAGGTCTTTTCACGATCGGCGGAGGACTCGCAAGTCTGCCTCTTTTAAAAGAGGCGGTAGTCGACAGCGGGATGGTCAGCCAACATGAATTTGTCGATATGCTGGCGATCAGCCAGTCAACGCCCGGCCCGATCGGCATCAATATGGCGACCTTTGCCGGCTGCAAAATCGCTTCGGTTGCCGGGGGTATTGCTGCCACTCTGGGGATTGTGTCCCCCTCTCTCATCATTATTATTATGATCGCGGCATGGATGAGAAATTTCGCATCGCACCCGGTCGTGAAAAGTGTGATGCGTGGGATTCGTCCCGCGGCTCTGGGACTGATCGGATCTGCAGCCTGGTTTGTTTTCTGCCAGGCGCTTTTTATTCCGGTCGAAAAAATGCCCTGCGGAGAAGAAACGCTTCTGCAGCACGGCAGGAGCATCATTCAATCGGTAAGCCTGCCCGCCCTGCTGCTGCTTATCGCGATGGGGATTGCCTTCCGGGTTAAACCCGCATCTCCGGTCGTATATATTCTGGCCGGTGGATTGCTTGGAATTCTTATTTTCTGAAGCTTTATTACGCCAGCGCGGTGTCAATATCCGGAACAACGGAAAGCAACTTCTGTGTGTATGAATTCTGCGGACGGTCACATATTTGATCTGCCGTACCGGTCTCGACGATTTCGCCTTTATACATAACGGCAATCCGGTCGCTCATTTCGCGGACAACGGCAAGGTCGTGCCCGATAAAGAGATAAGACAGTCCACGTTCACGCTGAATCCGTTTGAGCAATCGGATAATTTCCGCCTGCACGGAAACATCGAGCGCGGAAACCGGTTCGTCGGCCACCAGCAGTTTCGGTTCCAGAGCCAGTGCGCGGGCAATTCCGATGCGCTGGCGCTGTCCACCGCTGAATTCGTGCGGATAACGCCGCACCCACTCGGGATCGAGTCCGACATCCTCGAACAGTTCGGCAACTTTCCCACGCCGCGCTGCGCGCGAACCTCCGAGCTTATGCACAAAGAGCACCTCTTCGATCGCCGCCCCGACACTCATGCGCGGATTAAGCGATCCGAACGGATCCTGAAAAACCATTTGCGCCTGCCGGCGGAACTGTTTGAGTGCCGGTCCTTTCAGCGCAGTGACACTGCGGCCCTCAAAAGTCACTCTGCCCGCAGCAATCGGCTCCAGCCCGAGAATCGCCCGCCCCAGCGAACTTTTTCCGCAGCCGCTCTCGCCGACCAGTCCGAGGGTTTCGCCCGCACTCAGCGAAAGACTGACCCCGCGCACCGCTTCGAGTTTCCCGTAGCGAATACATACTTTTTCAACCTGAAGGAGTTCTTTCATGAGACTTTATGAAGTCTGGGCACCGCGGCCAGAAGTTTTTTTGTGTAATCGTGCCGCGGGGTGCGCAAAACTGTTTTTGTATCGCCGGATTCAATAATTTTCCCGCTGTTCATGACGTAAATGCGATCCGCCGTATTGGCGACAATACCCAGGTTGTGCGTAATGAGCAGAATGGAAAGTCCGCGTTTTTCCCGCAGTTCGACCAGCAGATCGAGAATCTGGTTCTGGACTGTCACGTCGAGTGCCGTGGTCGGCTCGTCGGCGACCAGCAGATCCGGATCGCAGGCAAGCGCCATGGCAATCATGACACGCTGCTGCATCCCGCCGGAAAGTTCGTGCGGGTAGGCGCCGGCCGTGCGCTTCGGATCGGGCAAGCCGACTGCGGTGAGCAGTTTTTCAACCTCGTTTTTCACTCTGACGCCTTTACGGTGCAGCCGGATGGCTTCACCGACCTGCCAGCCGACCGTGAAAACCGGATTAAGCGAGGTGGCCGGCTCCTGAAAGATGTAGGCGATGCGCGCACCGCGGAGTTTCCGAAGTCCGGACCTTTTCAGAGTCAGCGTATCCATGCCCTGGAAAATGATTTTTCCGCCGATGATCCGCCCGCCGGGTTCCGGCACCAGTCTGGCCAGCGCCAGCGCGCTGATGCTTTTGCCGCTGCCGCTTTCGCCGACAAGCGCAACGATTTCGCGGGGAAATATCCGGAAACTGACTCCATCCGCCGCGCGAACCGGATTCGAAACCGGACCGAAATGGACCTGAAGATTCTGAACATCCAGCAGCGGGTTATCCGTTGTTTTTTTCATTGTTAACGCATCCGGTGAATCATCAGAGGACTGATAATGCCAAAGACCATGATCGGCAGCCAGCCGCCGAGCCACGCGGGAATCATCTCCTGTTTACCCAGCGCCTGAGCTGTAAGCTGCAGAATATAAAAACCGAAAAAGAGAATCATGGCGGTCATAATTCCCGCAAAAGCGCCGCGCCGACCGGTGTGCGCACCGACCGGTACACCGATGAGCGTGACAATCAGGCAGATAAAAGGAGCCGCAATGCGGGCATGAAGATCAACTTTAAGGCGCGCCCGGTTATTCGCGGAAAGATTCTTTTTGGCATGCAGGTAATGGCGCATTTCACTTGAGGAAAGATACTGCGGATCTTTGATTTCAGCCATGAAGGTCTGCGGCGTTTCATACAGATCCCGCATCTCTTTCTGAAGAACCATCTCCGGTGGACCGGCCAGATCCCCGTTTTCTTTGTACGTTTGAATCCTCATGTTCATAAACCACCATCGCCCGTCAAGCCACAGTGCTTTTTCAGCCTGAATCTTAACCGCATCGGAACCATCCGGACGCTGTTCGATGAGCTCCACGTTGTACATGGAATGATCGCGGGTATCCAGCTTCTGCACCATCCAGACATGGTTGCGGTTTTTAAGCGCAATATTGCGCGCATAGAATGTTTCGCTGTCGCGTCCGGATGTTTGATATTCGAGGAATTTTTCAGCGCGATAGGCCGCATCCGGAGCGATTTTTTCATTGATGAGGCCGGTCAGCAGACTGGCGGCGATTCCGACGCTGAGAAAAGGGACAACGATGCGGTAGATACTGACGCCTCCCGCGCGCATGGCAATAATTTCACTGTGACGGGTGAGATTCGAAAGACTGTAGAGCATAGACAGAAGCAGGCAGGCAGGCAGGCTGCGCACCGTCACCTGCGGGAGTAACAGGCTGTAATAATACAGCATTTCGCGGGGATGGATGCTGCTCTCAAGAAAGTCACTGAAGTTATCAAAGAGATCATCAAGGATAAAAATAAGCGTGAAGCTGATCAGACAGTAAAACAGCGGGTATAAAAAGCTCTTTAAAAGATATTTTGTGAGAATTTTCATAAATCGGGCTATACCCTAGCTGTAAAGAGATTCTCCCGCAAGTTTGGAAAGGTGGCGGTAATCATCTGCTTGCATCGGGAACAACACAAAAACGACCGATTGCGCATTAAGAGATTACGTTCTCTTGAAGAGAGCACATAAATAGCTGATACTGCCGGCACTAAAACGGAGGAAATCCATGGCTACACTGGAAGTGCGAATCGAGGAGCCGGTGACTTTTGTAATTTTCGGCGCAACAGGTGATCTGACCCGGCGAAAACTGATGCCTGCGCTTTATACGCTTTTTAAGGAAGGTGCCCTGACAAAGGAGTTTTCCATCGTCGGCTTTGCCCGACGTGAGCATGACGACCGGAGTTTCTGTAAACTGATGAATGAGGCGCTGCGTGAGCACAGCCGGACATCCCTGGATGATGAATCCTTGAAATCTTTCTGCTCACATCTCAGCTATCATCGCGGCGATCTATCAGAAAGCTCGGCATATGAAAAGCTGAAGGAAAAATTTGATGACGACGCCCTGCCGGCCAACCGTCTGTTTTATCTCTCAATTACGTCCGATCTGATCGAACCGGTTGTTGAACAGCTCAGGAAAGCCGGACTGATCACGCCGCCGCAGGACATGCCCTGGACCCGCGTTGTCGTGGAAAAACCGTTCGGGCATGACCTTGAGAGTGCCCGGAAACTGAACCGGCTTCTGCTCCGCCACATGGATGAAACACAAATCTACCGCATCGACCACTACCTCGGGAAAGAGACCGTTCAGAATATTCTGTCCTTTCGTTTTGCCAATACGATTTTCGAACCGGTGTTCAATCGCACCTATGTGGACCACATTCAGATTACGGCTGCCGAAACCATCGGCATGGAGAGCGGACGCGGCGCATTTTATGATCGAACCGGCGCATTGAGGGATATGGTCGCGAACCATCTCTTTCAACTTCTCTGTCTGGTGGCCATGGAACCGCCATCCGGAATGGAAGCTCATTCGATCCGCAATGAAAAGATGAAGGTGCTTCGTGCTCTTCGTCCGGCAACGGCAACAGAAGAGAAAAAAACAGCCTGTTTCGGACAGTACGGCGGCAATGAAAAATACAAGGCTTTTCGCGATGAAGACCGGGTGGCCCCGGACTCAACAACAGAAACATTTGCTGCACTGCGGATGGAAATCAACAACTGGCGCTGGGCCGGTGTTCCGGTGTACCTGCGAACCGGCAAGCGACTGGCAAAAAAAACGACTGAAATTGTCATCCGGTTTAAAACCCCTCCGCTGGCCCTCTTCCAGCACGTAGCCTGTAAAGGAGATGTGTGTGACCTGACAGGGGTCAATCCCAACACGCTGATTTTCCGGATCCAGCCCGATGAAGGGATTTTTCTGCAGATTTCAGCAAAACGGCCCAGTATGCAGATGGTGGTTGAAAGTGTGAATATGGACTTTTCTTATTCCGGCAAATGGAAGAAGGAGTTGCCGGAAGCCTATGAGCGGCTGCTGATGGATGCTATGCGCGGAGACTCCACACTTTTTACCCGATCGGATGAAGCCGAAGCGGAATGGGCTGTCATCGAAATGATTCTGGCCGCTGCATCCGGCACAGGCCCGGTCCCCTATGCTCCCGGGTCCTGGGGACCTGAAGAAGCTGATGAATTGATGCTGAACGATGAAAAGTGGATCAACGAATAAGTACAGGGCGCGATAATATGAATGCATTGGAAAACTCTTTTCGGCGGATGGGCTTATGAAACCGTACCTGATTTACATCACTGCGCCAGATCGCGCTGAAGCGGAGAAAATTGCCGAGACGGTTGTCACTGAACATCTCGCCGCCTGTGCAACTGTTTTCGATGGGGTCAGGTCTTTTTTTCACTGGAAAGGGAAACTCTGCCGGGAAGAGGAAACGGTTGTGATACTGAAAACGATCGAAGCCCGATCGGCTGAACTGACCGCACGGATCAAAGAGCTCCATTCGTACGAATGTCCCTGCATTGCTGCGTTGCCTATTGAAGGAGGCAATAAAGAATTTTTGGACTGGATCGAAGAAAGCACGCGGTAACCCATCCAGGCTGTATCGCCCGGGATGGCATAAAAACGGACGGTTACAGCCATCCCTTTTGACACACAACGATGCGATGCGGATCAATGCAATGTCCGCAGACCGCGTAAGAATCTTTTTTCAGGTCGTTCCCGCACCACGCGCCAGCAGCACTTTACCGGTACGAACCAGTTCAATGATTTTGAATTTTTCAACCATTTCCACCAACGCATCGATTTTAGACGGGTCGCCAACGACTTGAAGAATCAATGAGGTCTCGGTCAAATCGACCGTTTTACACCCGAAATGCTCGGCAATCTGCAGCGCTTCCCCGCGTTCTTCGGCATTGACGGCAATTTTAATAAGCCCCATTTCTTTGACAACCACATCATCATACGTGTGATCGGTGCAGTCCAGCGTATCAACGAGCTTACTGACCTGCCGGATAATCTGATCGAGTCCGTCCGGGTCGCCGCTGACCCCGATGGTCATACGCGAAAAGTGACCGTCAATGGCCGGGGAAACCACGAGGGATTCGATGTTGAACCCACGGCGCGAAAAGGTCTGCGCAACACGGGCCAGCACCCCCGGCTTATTGGAAACATAAACGCTCATTGTGTGAACGGGTTTAGTGTTAATCATGGTGATTCTCCTTAAATTTTTTGACAGAAGGAACCAAAGCAAAAACAAAGCGCATTCATTCGTTCCCTACCGTAAAATTCCTGACTCAGGTTGATCCGATCGGCTTTTCGAGCTTTTTCCCGCTGGGTTTCGGTGCTTCAATAATCATGTCCTCGATCCGCTTGCCTGCCGGAATCATCGGAAAAACGTTGTCCGTTTTTTCGACTTCGCAGTTAATCAGGCACGGCCCGTCGTTATACTCCAGTGCCGTGCGGATGACGCGCTTGACGTCGCCGGGCCGCCGCAGATTGAAGCCTTTGATTCCGTAGGCGTCCGCCAGCTTGACGAAATCGGGGTTGCCTTCGAGATCCACACCGCTCCTGCGGTCTTCATAGAAGAGCTCCTGCCACTGACGAACCATGCCGAGATAGTGGTTGTTAAGGACAACAAACTTGACTGGCAGTTTGTAGAGTGCGGCGGTGGCCAGTTCAAACTCTGTCATCTGGAATCCGCCGTCGCCGCAGAACAGAATAACGACATCATCAGGCCGTCCGAACTGGGCACCGATCGCCGCGGGAATTCCATAGCCCATTGTTCCGGCGCCGCCGGAACTGAGAAAGTTGTTCGGACTGTCCGTTTTATAAAACTGCGCCGCCCACATCTGATGCTGACCAACATCCGTAACCACAACCGCTTTCCCTTCAGACAATTTATAAAACTCATCAATGACGTGCTGCATCTTGAGGCTGCCTTGTCTTTTGAATTTAAGCGGGTACTTCCTCTTCCACTCATTGAGCTGTTTCAGCCACTCTTCGGTATTGAGACGACCGATATGCTTTATCAGTTCCGTAATAAAAACCGATGCATCCGCAATGCAGTGATAATCCGGGCGGATCATCTTGCTGATTTCCGCCGGATCGATATCAACATGGATCACGGTGGCGTCTTTGCAGAACCACTTCGGGTCGCCGATAATGCGGTCATCGAAACGCGAACCGATATTCAGTAGCAGATCGCATTCGCACACCGCCTTGTTGGCATAGGCCGTGCCGTGCATGCCGAGCCAGCCGAGCGACAGGTCGTGCGTTTCCGGAAAGGCTCCTTTACCGAGCAGCGTGGTGGTGACCGGGGCATTCAGTTTCTCAGCCAGTTCGCGAAGCGCAGTATGTGCGCCGGAAATCACAACGCCGTGTCCGGCCAGAATCACCGGTTTCTGCGATTTGCTGATCGCCTCGGCAATTTCATGAACTTTGGCGACATCCACTGTATCGGCACGGGTTTTGTAACCGGGAATATCCATCTCGGCGTGCAGATCCCCGCTAAACGGTCCCGCGCTCATATCCTTGGGAATATCAATCAGAACCGGTCCCGGACGGCCCGTGGTCGAAATATGAAACGCCTCGCGAATTGTGCGCGGAATCTCGTTGGTGGACTGGAGCAGATAGCTGTGTTTCACAACCGGCATGGTAATGCCAAAGATATCCGCCTCCTGAAAAGCGTCTTTGCCGATCATCCACGAAACAGATTGTCCGGTCAGGCAGACCATCGGAACCGAATCCATGTGGGCGGTCATAATCCCCGTAATGGCGTTGGTGGCCCCCGGACCGCTGGTAACCAGAACGACAGCAGGCTTGCCCGTAGCGCGCGCATAGCCGTCGGCCATATGCGCCGCACCCTGTTCGTGACGAACCAGAATGAACTTAATATTGCTCGGCGTCGTAACCATGGCATCAAAAATCGGGATAACCGAACCGCCGGAATATCCGAAGATGTATTCAACCCCTTCCGCTTCCAGACAGCGGATCAGAGCCTGCCCTCCATCCATAACTGATTTTTCCATTATTTCGTCCTCCAGCAAAGTTCTTATCAAAAATATCAACAATAAATACGCCCATTTTTTTATAAATCAACATCTATATGAAAATAGTTGCTAAAAAAATAATTCATTTTACGCATACAATTCTGAAATTCGCCTATTCTACAAAATTTATCAAAAATTTTTAGTAAAATTAACTTCGATATGCCGTTTTGATTGCCTAAACGGCCATCCAATGGGAATTACCGCCCTTCATTTAAAATAATCCTTCCCTCCTCGAACCCCCTTTGATATCCTTAACGTATGAACCAGCCGCTTAACATTTTGATGGTCGCCGCGGAAAATGACGGCATCGCCCACTGCAAGGTCGGCGGAATCGGGGATGTCATCCGTGATATTCCCGCCGCCCTGGCCAAACAGGGATGCCGCAGTTCCGTTGTCACTCCTGCCTACGGTTTTCTGCATACGGTTAATGAATCAACCAAGGTTTCATCGTTCAGCTTTCTCTTCGCCGGTCATACCGAACAAGCCGATCTCTATCGGGTCCGTCCGCGCACAGAAGCCGCCGGTCACTCTGTACATTATGTTATTGATCATCCCTCCTTTTTCTATCCTGCCGGTGACGATGCGCGGCACAGTCTGTACAACGATGACCCACCCGACCGGCCGTTCGCCACCGACGCCACCAAATTTGCCTGCTTCTGCGCCGCGACCGCTGCTGCCGTTGGCGATAATCAGTTTGGTCCGCTGGACGTTCTGCACCTGCACGACTGGCATGCCGCTCTCCTGCTGCTGCTGAGAAAATTCGACTCCACCTGTAAACATCTGCAGAACATCCGTACTGTTTACACCATTCACAACCTTGCCCTGCAGGGCATCCGTCCGTTCAGAGGAGATCCGTCTTCGCTGGAACGCTGGTATCCCCACATTGGACAGACAACGCTTTTATTGGAAGAGACCGCAGATCCCCGCTGGCCCGACTGCATCAATCCCATGGCCGTCGGCATCCGGCTCGCAGACGCCGTTCACGCCGTCTCGCCCTCTTATGCCGAAGAAATCCTCAAACCCAGCCGGCCGCCGCAGTTCTTCGGCGGTGAAGGACTCGAAGCGGATTTGCAGCAGGCCAACGCGGAAGGACGCCTGCACGGCATCCTGAATGGGTGTGAATATCCGGAAAACAAACTGCCGAAAACCGAGGTCCAGCCGCTCATCAAACGCATCAACGCCGAAGCCGTCCGCTGGGCCGCGCGCCGCACCGCCCTGTCGTTCGCCGACTACACCGCTTTCCAGACACTGGAAAAACTGGAGACCGCGCGCAAAAAACCGGACTTCATCGCTGTCAGTATCAGTCGCGTCGTCGACCAGAAAATGCTGCTGCTCACAGCCCCGGGATCAGACGGGGTATCCGGACTCGAAAAAATTCTGCAAACCCTCGGACCCGGCGGCCTCTACATCCTGCTGGGCAACGGCAACCGTGAAATTGAAACTTTTCTGGCCGAGACCGCCGCCCTGCACCGCAACTTCCTCTTCCTCAACAGCTACGCCGCAGGACTCTCCGACACCCTCTACGCCTCCGGCAGCCTTTTCCTCATGCCCAGCTCCTTCGAACCCTGCGGCATCGGCCAGATGCTCGCCATGCGTGAAGGCCAGCCCTGCCTCGTCCACCTCACCGGCGGTCTGCGCGACACCGTCAAGCCGGGCGTCAACGGCTTCGGGTTCGAAGGCGAAACACTCACCGAACAGGTCGACGCCATGGCCGCCGCACTCGGCGAGGCCCTCAGACTGCGTCGCGAAAATCCCACGGGGTGGGAAAAAATCTGCGCCGCCGCCGCTGAAGCCCGTTTCCTCTGGACCGACAGCGCCGAACAGTACATCGAAAAGCTCTATACCCGCTCCTGAATTTCAATGGTTGGAAAAACATTCACGCAACGAATCCGCCTTACCGCTCCGGATTCAGCTTGATCAGCTGCTGATAGAGCTTTTCTGTTTCCGGCATTTCGACCCCGACGGCTTTTGCCGCGCAAATCGGATTGCTGTAGATCGCTTCAATCTCCAGCGGATTGCCGCGGTCATAATCAAGTTTCATACTCGGCGCATACGGCTCCATCGTTTCGGTATCTGCCAGCATCTTTTCCACAAACTCCGGTTCAATGGGTCGCGTGCAGGCTGCGGCGGCCGAAATCACCTCCTGCATGATTGTCCGGCATCTGGTGCGGGTTTCCGGGTTGCGCATCAGTTCATCGGTCAGGGTGTTTTCAACCACCGACATGCCGTTGAAAGGGATATTCCAGACGAGTTTTTTCCAGCGGGCCAGCGGCAGGTCCTCAACCCGCTGGACAGGAATCCCGGCGGACTCCAAATCGGCGCCGAGCTGTTCAAGGCGCGGCGTGATCCCGGCAGGCTGTCCGTCTGCACGATATTCGCCGATCGTAATCAGTCCGTAATCGAGATGGCGGATGTGGCCGGGACCGACCTTGTTGGAACAGAGAAAACAGAGTCCGCCCATCACCCGTTCTGCGCCGACAATTTTCGAAATTTCCTCCTCAGAACCTAAACCGTTCTGTAAAGTCAGCACCGCACCGTCGTCTTTAAGAACATATGGCAGCACATCCTTCAGAACAGAATTAGCCGTCGTCTTGAGCGAAAGGATCACTGTGTCACAACGCGGCATCTGCTTCGGATCATTATAGGCATTCACCTGCGGAAGCCGGAAATCTCCATTCACCGACTCCACCGTCATCCCGTTCCGCTTCACAAACGCATAGTCGCTGTGCAGCAGAAAATGCACCTCAAATCCGGCCTTCTGCAGCAGCCCGCCATAGTATCCGCCCACTGCTCCTGTTCCGATTACTGCAAATTTAGTTGTCCTGTTCATGGAGAAAATATTGGCATGTCCGCTCCGTTATACAAACAAAATGTCTTGCGCTTTATTTCTGCTGCATCCTAACGACGTTGCCGTCATCGCGTTCTTTAAATTATCCACGAAACTGAAAAGAATCACGAATCGAATATGATTTCTGCAACCCCGGAAAATTTTTATCTGTAAAATAATATTGTGTCCAATTAGATAGCATCCTATTCAATAGGGATGGCAAGTAATAATCGAAAGCGCTGGGCGATTTTAATGCCGCTGGTGACTGCCGTCGGGCATTCGTGGCGGCGCAGAATAAACCATGAACTGACCAATCAGGGGCTTTCCGCCTCGACGGCCGTTCCGCTCGTTGTTCTGCTGCGTAATGAAAGCACTATGCGTCAATGCGATCTGGCAGAAAAACTGGGGATCGAAGGTCCGTCTCTGGTCCGTATCCTTGATGGATTGGAAGAGAGTAAGTTCATTGAGCGGAAACCTGATTCCACAGACCGCAGAGCACGGCGTCTGATTTTGACGGAATCCGGCCGCGAAATGGCGGAACAGGTGGAGATTATTCTCGCCGACTTCAGAGCGACAATGCTCGCCGACGCGGATCCGGATGACGTTGATGCGGCCATCGGGCTTTTAACATTTCTCGCAAACCGCCTGGGGATTTCTCCACTGACACCTACCAGAATATGACACGGAAGGCTCCATTTATTCCATCGTTCTGGGACGTTGTTTTTTCTTTAAAAACATTTTCCGCAGCGATGCTGGCGTGTTTCATTGCCATGCGGTTCGATTTGACGAGACCGTACTGGGCGATCATGGCGGTTTATGTTGTCTCTCAGCCGATTTCCGGTATGACGACATCCAAAGCGATCTATCGCCTGTGGGGAACGGTGATCGGCGGATTTGCCACCATTATTCTGGTGCCGAATCTGATCGGTTCACCGGAATTATTGACTCTGGGGATCAGTCTATGGATCGGCATCTGCCTGTTTTTGAGTCTTCTCGACCGTACGCCCCGGTTTTATATGTTCAGACTGGCCGGTTATACGGCCGCCGTTACAGGCTTTGCGTTGGTATCCGTACCGGAAAATTCCTTCGATTATGTCGTTGCCCGGGTTGAGGAAACCGCTATTGGAATCATCTGTTCGGCACTGATTAATCGGCTCGTTTTTCCCCGGCCTGCCGGAAATGCGATCCTGACACGTATTGATGCCTGGCTGCGAGATGCGGTTCGTCTTGTTCAGGACTGCCTTGAGGGACAGGTCCGTGACTCCGATACATTAAAAGACCGCCGGACACTGGCCGCGGATGTCGTTGAGCTGGGGAACTTCATGACCCATCTGTCCTTCGACACGTCAAGCATGAAAGATATGACAGATCGGGTGCGGCTGTTGCAATGGCGGATGACCCGTTTACTGCCTCTTTTTTCTACGCTGCACGATCAGATTGCGGCACTGAAGTTAAGTAACGGTGAATTGCCGGCGGATATATCGAAGTTGACAGATCGGATCATAACCTGGACGAAACAACGCGGGGCCGGAGAAAGGAAAACACCCGTTGAAGATGAAATCAGGGAGTTGAATGCACAGATTGCCGCGTTGGAACACACACACTCGGGCCGCAGTTGGAATGAACTGCTGACGGTCAACTTCTGCAGGCATTTACGGCGGCTGCTTAAGCTCTGGGGGGATTGTTTTTCTTTGAGGGAGGATGTCGCAACCGGCAACCCCCGCCATCGCCTGAAAGGCGTTCAGTATGCACGGATCGCGAACAAAGCACGGCAGCATCACGACTACGGCATGATTTTTTTGTCCGTATTCGCCTTTATGCTGTCCTCAATTGCAGTGACCGCTTTCTGGATTGCCACCGGCTGGCCGGCCGGTGCCGGCGCGGCCATTCTGGGAACGGTCTTCGGGTGCATTGCCGCGACATTGGATAATCCTGTGTCGATGATGCGCAGTTTCACAATGCGTGTGGCGATCGCCATTTTCGTGGCCGCCATTTATCAATTCATCATTTTTCCACGGGTAGATGGATTCCTTCCTCTGGCGGCCGCATTGGGGCTTTATCTCATTCCGGTCGGCACACTGATGGCCACTCCGTCCGGATATATAGCGGGTTTGACTTTGTGTGTAAACGTTCCGGTAGCTCTCCGGTTGCAGTCCCGGCTGAATCCGGATTTTGAAATGTTTATTAATCAGAATACGGCACAGCTCATAGGGCTTGCCTTTACTGCAGTGATATTGGGGACGGTTCGTTCCATGGGATCGGAAACAAGCGCACGACGCCTGCTGCACACCGGCTGGAATGAATTGAAAAAACTGACAACACCCGGAGGAAGTGCCGACACGAACACCTTTATTCAACGTATGTTTGACCGGATCGCTCTGCTGGCGCCCCGTCTGGCATCTATTCCTGCGAATTCGGAGGTCGCCGCCAGCGATATTTTCCGGGATATGCGCATTGGCCTGAATGTCATTAATCTGCAAGCCAAAAAGGAAAGCCTGTCTTCCGAACATCGCGACCTTCTCAACGAATTGCTGACACGGTTATCCGCCTACTATCGGTCAAAATGCCGACGTTTTACGTTCAGAAAAGGACCGGACCGATCATCACTTCTTATCCTGCTCGATCAAACCCTGATGGCGATATCGGAATCCGGTTCTCCTGCGATAATCCAGGCGCTGGTCGGTTTGCGGAATGGTCTTTCCGGCGGTCGATATCCATTCCCATACTCTTCTTTGCCGAACGGGAGTCCCTCTGCATGAAACCGGTAATCAATCTGTATGGCATCTATATTCCGACGCTGGCGGTTCTGGCGGTAACCGCTTTTGTACTCACGACTGTTGTTGAGCGTCTGCTGGTCCGTTTCGACTTTTACCGTTTTGTGTGGCATCGGCCTCTGTTCAACACAGCCATGTACCTGATCATTTTGTGGATAAACGTTGCTCTTTTAAGGCGGTGGTTTTTATGAAACAGATTATAACCTATTCCGGTCGTATTCTTTTAACGGTTGCAATGGTTGCCTGCGCGGCTGTGCTGGGAGGGAATTTATGGAACTATTATATGGCGGCACCCTGGACGCGTGACGGGCGCATTTGCTCTGATGTGGTTAAAATCGCACCGGATGTGTCCGGCCTGGTCAGTGAAGTGCTGGTTCGGGATAATCAGCGGGTTCATAAAGGAGATATTCTTTTCCGGGTGGATCCCGTTCGGTTTGAACTCGCATTTAGACAGGCACAGGCACAACTCACCGGTGCCCGGGCCGCGCTGGAAATGGCGCAGCACGATTTGGCCCGCTATCAGGCGGCTGTCAAAACATCGGCCATATCCCTCCAGCAGCTTGAACAGGCCGAGACAACACTGGAACAGGCATCATCCAACTACAATCAGGCGCTGGCAAATCGCGACCTGGCCCGGCTCAACCTCGACCGGTCTGCAATCAAGGCTCCGGTGAACGGAATCATCAATAATTTTTCCCTGAAGCCCGGTGACTATGCCGCTACAGGAGTTCTCGCGCTGGTTCTGATTGACACCGATTCGTTTTATGTCTCCGGGTATTTCGAGGAAACAAAACTGGAACGGATTCACATCGGTGACGCGGCCGTAATTTCACCAATGGGCAGCAAGGGGTCCATTCAGGGACATGTGGAAAGCATTGCCTTCGGGATTCATGACAGGGAGCGGGATCCTACCGGAGTGCTGATTAATGTGACTCCGACCTTCAGCTGGGTTCGCCTTGCCCAGCGGGTTCCGGTGCGGATTCATATTGATTCCGTACCGGACTCTGTCCGTCTGATTTCCGGAAGAACCGTCAATGTGAAAATTATAGAAGATGCGTCACAATCACAAAGAAAACAGATGCTGCCGCACGAAATCCAAACAACACATGCAACAGAGTCCGGTAATTAGAGCCTGCCCCAAAAAGACGGGTTTTCTCCGACGGCCTCGATTCGGATTTTCCCGCAATGTCCGCAGCGGGCAAGGGCGAGGTGATTGGACCGGTGGGAAGACGAATCCTGCGGTTTGGTGCCCTTTACGGACACACTTCTGTCTTTGAGGGCGTCGGTCTGGGTCGGGTTACGCGTTCGAGTTTCTCCTGGAGAATGAGCGGGGATTTCGGACAGATACCGTTGAAGACGGAAAGTTTTTCCAGAACCAGATCGCCGGCTGCGACATTGAAGCCACAGTCGGTGGTGCAGCTTTTGGGTGAACCGTATTTTCTGCAGATGCGTTCTTCGAGCAGGCGTCGGCATGGGCTGCGGCCGGGTTGAATTCGTGAATCATTTCCGAGACCGGCCCGACAGGGAAAAGCTTCTCGAAGCGAGAGCGCGTGCTTTTGGAAAGCGGTTCATTTTTCATTCTCACCTTCGGCAACATGTCGCTAAAAAAATCCTCCTGAAAGAGCCTTTCTCCACAAAAATAGAAAAAAGATATTGGAAACAAAATAAAAATAAGCTACATAGAAAGAATATGAAAAGTAAAACGAAATTGCGGGGACTGTTCCATGGCTGCTATATTGGCTGACCGGAAACGGATGATTCTTGATTTGCTGGCCGAAGACAGCGAGATCAGCGTATCTGAACTCGCGAACCGGTTTGGTGTTACAGCGGTTACAGCGCGCGCAGATCTGGCGGCTCTTGAGGAAGAGGGTTTTATTGTGCGCACCCGTGGCGGCGCGATGTCTGCTTTTCACCCGAAGATTCTGGAGCGGATTCACGCAAAAAAAGAGGTTAAAACCGCAATAGCCAAGGCTTCCGCTCAGCTGATTGATGATAACGACACCGTGATTATCACCGCCGGAACAACCACCTCGCTGATTCCCAAGTTTCTATTGGGAAAACGCGATGTTCATATTGTAACCAATAATACACTGCTGCTGACTTATGCCCGGGCCAATCCGCAGCTGCGTGTCACACTGGTCGGCGGTGAATTCCGCCCTTCAGAGGAAGGAGTTGTCGGTCCGCTGGCGTTACAGGCAATTGAGCAGTTCCATGTGGCCAAGGCTTTTATAGGAATTGACGGGGCTTCTTCAAAACAGGGGTTTACCGCAAATAGTGTGGAAAGTGCTGATTTTGTCCGAAAAATGGCTGATCAGGCAGATTGTGTAATTGCTGTTGCGGATTCAAGTAAATTCGGCAATGCCGGTTTTGCCCGGATTCTTCCTTTTGAACGCGTGCAGGTACTGGTGACCGATTCATATCTGCAATCCGCATTTGAAGACAAACTAACTGAAGTCGATGTAAAGGTTATTAAAACGTAATTTAACAGGAGAACAGTATGGCTGTAGAAGTGCTCATGCCGCGTCAGGGACAATCCGTTGAATCCTGCGTCATCATTGGATGGAAGGTGAAAGAAGGCGATACCGTAACGAAAGGCCAGCCGCTTTGCGAAGTGGAAACCGATAAAGCGACCTTTGAGGTGGAATCGCCGGCCACCGGAACAGTACTGGGTATTTTCTACCCCGATGACGCGGATGTGGAGGTTCTCAAAGTGATCGCCGCCATCGGCGATCCGGGCGAAGACATTTCGGGGCTGCGCCCCGAAACATCAGAGATCAACGATCAAAAGTCGGAAATCAGCGCTCCGGCTGCTGAAACTGAGGTTGAAGAAAAAATTCCGGCTCCTGATATCCGATCTCTGCGTTCTGCCGAACCCGGCAAAACCGGCATCTCTCCCCGTGCTCGCCGGCTGGCTGCCTCCAAAGGAGTCGATGCCTCCGCGCTGGCCGGCACCGGGCCGAACGGACGCGTGATTGAGCGCGACGTGCAGGCCGCGCAGGCCGGTCAGGCTCCGCTTTCCCCGGCAGCCCATACCAAAGCGGCGTCCGGCGGTCTGAATGTTCCAACCGCTGGAAGCGGTATCGGCGGACGCGTTTTGCTGTCCGATCTTTCCGAAGCGGCTCCGCAGGATATGGCCTCCGCCATCGCGGCGCTCGACTTCCCGGGAGCAACCAAAGAGACGCCCGTTCGCAGAGTCCGCAAAGTGGTTGCGGGCCGAATGCTGGCCTCGCTGCAGAATACCGCACAGCTTACACTGAACGCGTCGGCCGATGCCCGGCCGATGCTCGACTTTCGTGCAAGATGCAAAGCCGCGCCGGAAACTGCCGGGGTTGGAGGAATCACACTCAATGATGTCGTCCTGTTTACAACTGCCCGCACACTGGTTGAATTTCCGGAACTCAACGCGCACTGGCTGGGAGATAAAATTGTTCAGTTCGAGGAGGTGCATCTCGGCATGGCGGTCGATACGCCGCGCGGCCTGATGGTTCCCGTGATCCGGTTTGCCAACCGACTGACACTTAAACAGATTTCAGCCGAGGCAAAACGGCTGGCGACGGCATCAATTGACGGCACAGTCGAACCCGATGCGCTGACCGGCGGGACATTCACCGTCACCAATCTCGGGGCGATCGGAATCGAAAGCTTCACACCGATATTGAATACGCCGGAGGTCGGCATCCTGGGTGTCTGCTCGATTCAGCCGAAGCCGGTGATGAAAAAAGACGGCGGCGTCGATTTCATCCCGCAGATGGGGCTTTCGCTTACGTTCAATCACTGTGCGATCGACGGCGCACCGGCGGCGCGTTTCCTCGCTGCGCTGCGACAGAACCTCGCTGCGTTCGATATTTTATTAATCCGCTGACTGAGTTGAAGAAAGGAAAATTATCATGACTGCAGAAGCTGTAAAAAACAGGAATCAGACCGTGGACAGCACGTTGCCCGGCAACGCAGAATACGACATCATTATCATTGGTGCCGGTCCGGGCGGTTACGTGATGGCTGAGCGTGCGGGACACCTCGGAAAAAAAGTTCTTCTGATCGAAAAAGAATACCTCGGCGGGGTCTGCCTCAACTGGGGCTGCATCCCGACAAAAACACTGCTCAACTCCGCCAAACATTATGTCCATGCCAAAGAGGCGCCGAATTTCGGGGTAACCACTGGCGACGTGCAGTTTGATCTCACCAAAGCGATGGCCTGGAAAACAGAGGTGATCGAAACCCTGCGCGGCGGCATCGCGTTCACCATGAAAAAAAACAAGGTCACCGTGATCAACGGAACGGCAAAATTCCTCGGGCCGCGCAAGGTGCAGGTGGGCGATAAAGTATACGAAGGTGAAAACGTAGTCATTGCAACCGGCTCATCACCCTTTATTCCGCCGATTCCCGGCACAGAGCAGCTGCATGTGATGACCAGCACCGACATCCTGAGTATCGATAAAATGCCCGAAACGCTGGCCGTCATCGGCGGCGGAGTGATCGGGATAGAGTTTGCCAGCTTCTTCAGCAGCCTCGGCGTAAAAGTCGATGTCATTGAAATGCTCGATGAAATCATCCCGTTCATGGATCGCGGACAGGCCAAAGAATTCCGCAGGGCGCTGAAAGGAAAAGTGACATTCAATCTCGGATGCCGCGTCACGGCGATTGACGACCATACCGTCAAGTACACAACAGCGAAAGGCGAAGACAAAGCGATTGACGCGGATATCGTTCTCATGTCCGTCGGCCGTTCTCCCAACCTGAAAGATATGGGCTTTGAGGAAGCCGGTCTTGATTTCGATCGGCGCGGAATCAAGGTCGACGAGCAGCTGCGCACCAATCTGCCGAATGTCTATGCCATTGGCGATGTCACCGGGCTGTCGCAACTCGCACACTCCGCTTCACGCATGGGTGAGGTTGCCCTGAATACAATTTGCGGCAAGCGTGACCGCTTCCGGATGAACGCCATTCCGTGGGCGGTCTATTCCATGCCCGAAGTGGCGGGCTGCGGGCTGACCGAAAATCAGGCAAAAGATGCCGGTCACAACGTTGAAACCGCATCACTGCCGATGACAATGAGCGGACGTTTCCTGGCCGAAAACGGGAAACGGGGTCCCGGTTCTGTCAAAGTCGTCAAGGATGCGGATACCGATGTGCTGCTCGGCGTCCATATGGTCGGCGCAGGCTGTTCAGAAATGATTTACGGCGCGGCAGTAATGATTGAAGCCGAGCTGCGTGTGAAAGATGTTCAGGAAATTGTATTCCCCCACCCGACCGTCGGGGAAGTTCTGCGTGATGTGATGTTTGCTTTGTAGAACCGCAGAATATCGAACCGGGAATATCGAATGCTGAAGGATGAAAAGGATGAAACCAATGAGTTGATTTCAATTTTTATAACCCGTGTTAACACCGCAAAGGAGAATATGAACAGCACTTCTTAATTCGGAGTTCCCTGTTCGTTATTCAATATTTAAAAGGAGTGGCCATGCCGAAAAATCAAGTTATCCGTCCCGACGAGGTCCGCAAAGCGGGCGAAATCACCTTTAAGCCGATTCCGGTCAATCAGTACAAGCCGGACTACAAGAAGGAAGTGAAAAAGTACGGTGTCGATCGTCTGAAAAAGATGTACTACGACATGCTGATGATCCGTGAGTTTGAAACCATGATCCATCTCATCAAGACACAGGGCGCGTATGAGGGAATCGAATATAACCACCCCGGTCCGGCGCATCTTTCGATCGGCCAGGAAGCCTCCGCTGTCGGGCAGGCGGTTAATTTAACCACGGATGACTACATCTTCGGTTCACACCGCTCGCACGGCGAAATTCTCGCCAAGTGCCTGTCTGCGGTTCATCTGCTCGATGATGAGAAACTCACGAAAATCATGGATGAGTTTTTCGACGGAGCGACAGTCCATGTCGTGAAAAACGGCTCTCAAAAAAGCGTCAAAGACCTGGCCGAGGATTTTGTGCTTTATGGAACACTCGCCGAAATCTTTGCACGGAAAACCGGCTTTAATAAAGGACTTGGCGGTTCAATGCACGCCTTCTTTATTCCGTTCGGGTCCATGCCCAACAACGCGATTGTCGGCGGTTCCGGCGACATTTCAGTCGGTGCGGCGCTCTTTAAACTGATCAACCGCAAGCCCGGCATCGTCGTGGCCAATATCGGGGACGCCGCGCTCGGCTGCGGTCCGGTATGGGAAGGTTTCTGGATGGCGGCAATGGACCAGTACCGCCAGCTCTGGAACGATGACTTCGGCTCTCCGCCGGTGCTGTTCAACATCATGAACAATCAGTACGGCATGGGTGGACAGACCCGCGGGGAAACCATGGGGTACGACCTGCTTGCCCGTATCGGTGCCGGGATCAATCCCGATCAAATGCATGCGGAGCGTGTTGACGGCTACAACCCGCTTGCCGTTGCCGACGCCACCGAACGCCAGAAGCAGATTCTGCTGGAAGGCAAAGGCCCGGCATTGCTCGACGTGGTCACCTATCGTCTTGCCGGTCATTCACCGTCCGATGCCTCCTCCTATCGTACCAAAGAGGAGATGGAACTCTGGGAAGCCTCCGACTGCGTTAAACTGTTCGGCGAATATCTCATCGAAAACAAAGCGATTTCCGCAGAGGAGGCCGCTGCGCTTAAAGCAACGGTGGTTTCCAAGATCACCCGGACGCTGAAGCTGGCAACCGATCAGTCGGTCTCTCCCTATACCAACATCGGAGTGATCGAAGACGTCATGTACTCTAACGGGAAAGTCGAAAAATTCGATGACCGGGAGCCGGAAGTCCTTCTTCCCCGGGATGAAAATCCGCGGGTGCAGCAGCTCAAACGCAAAGAACGCTATGCCTTTGACGCAGAAGGCAAACCGGTTCCCTCCACCAGGCTCTACGCCTTCCGGGACGGAATTTTCGAAGCCATGCTGCACCGCTTCTACACCGACCCGACCATGGTTGCCTACGGAGAAGAAAACCGCGACTGGGGCGGGGCGTTCGCCTGCTATCGCGGACTGACGGAATCCCTGCCGTATCACCGCCTCTTCAATTCTCCGATCTCCGAAGGGGCGATCGTCGGGTCAGCCTGCGGCTATGCGCTGAGCGGCGGCCGCGTCTGTGTTGAACTGATGTACTGCGACTTCATGGGCCGCGCCGGCGATGAAATCTTCAACCAGATCGCCAAATGGCAGTCCATGTCTGCCGGCATCCTCAAAATGCCGCTCGTGCTGCGCATCTCTGTCGGTAACAAATACGGTGCACAGCACTCGCAGGACTGGACCGCCATGGTCAACCACATCCCGGGGCTGAAGGTTTATTATCCGGCCACGCCGTATGATGCCAAGGGAATGCTCAATCTCGCGCTCTCAGGCACCGACCCGGTCATCTTCCTCGAATCGCAGAAGACCTACGGGATCGGCGAAATGTTTGAGAAGGACGGCGTACCGGAAGGTTACTTTGAAACACCGGAAGGCGAACCGGCGGTGCGCATCCCGGGCAGGGATGTCACAATCATCACGGTCGGCCCGGTACTCTACAGCGGAGTGAAAGCGGTCGAAACGCTCAAGGACAAATACGGCCTTGAAGCCGAACTGATCGACCTGCGTTTCATCAACCCGCTCAACTACGACAAGCTGGTTGAGTCGGTCAGGAAGACCGGTCGCGTGGTGCTGGCCTCGGACGCCGTCGAACGCGGCAGCGCGCTGCACACCATCGCCGACAACATCACCACGCTGTGCTTCGACGATCTCGACGCGCCGCCGGTCGTCATCGGTGCCAAAAACTGGATCTCGCCGGCGGCTGAAATGGAAAAAGACTACTATCCGCAGGCCGACTGGATGATCGACGCGATCCACCAGCGTATTCTGCCGCTGCCCGGCCATGTCGTGAAACACAACTACACCGGCGGAGAACTGCTGCGCATCACCCGCAAAGGAGTCTAGCGGTATGGATGAAGAGCTGAACAGCAAATCGGTTGAGATCCGGCTCGCGGCCATTCGCGAGCTGGGCGAATCGGTGAAGGCCGGCGTGAAACCGACAGACGAGGTGAACAACCACGTTCACACCATTTATTCCTTCAGTCCCTATTCGCCCTGTATGGCCGCGGTAAGGGCTGCGCAGGCGGGCCTGCAGACCGTCGGGATCATGGATCACGATTCTGTTTCCGGCTGCGAAGAAATGCTGGAAGCCTGTAAGGCGGTGAACATCGCCAGCACAACCGGCTGTGAAATCCGGGTGAATATGGACGGAACGTCTGTCGAAGGGCGCAAAATCAACAATCCGGACGAACCGAACGTCAGCTATATTGCTTTGCACGGCATTCCGCGCAATCAGTTTGATGCAGTTAAAACGTTTTTGAAACCGATTCACAAAGCGCGGATTGTGCGCGACCGGAAAGAAACGGATAAGCTGAATACGGTGCTGTCCGCGTTCGGCGCACCGCAGCTTGACTTTGATGCCGATGTAGCCGCGATTTCCGAGGAAGCCGCCGGGGGCTCCATCACTGAGCGCCATATCCTTTATGCCCTGTCGCTGAAGCTGATCAATGCGTACGGCAAAGGGTCCGCGCTGATCGATTTCGTCGAAAAACAGATGAAGATTTCAATCCCTGCAAAACTCAAAGAGGTTCTGCTGGATGAAAACAATCCGCACTATGCTTATGACCTGCTCGGCGTTTTCAAATCGGCGCTGGTCCCGGACTTTTTTATTCTTTCCGGCAAAGAGGAGTGTATCAACGTCCGCGACGCGGTGAAATTCGCCAACGATATCGGTGCGATTCCGGCCTACGCCTATCTGGGCGACGTCGACGAGTCGCCGACCGGCGACAAGAAGGCCGAAAAATTCGAGGATGCTTTTCTCGATGAACTGATTCCGGAACTGAAAGAAATCGGCTTTAAAGCGGTTACCTACATGCCGCCGCGCAATACCAAAGAACAGCTGCTGCGGATACAGAAACTGTGTCAGAAAAACGAGCTGATGGAAATCAGCGGTGTAGACATCAACAGCTCGCGCCAGAGCTTCAACTGTCCGATTCTGCTGGAACCGGAGTTCCGTCACCTGACCGATGCCGCCTGGGCTTTAATTGCACATGAAAAACTGGCGGCGGAAGTTCCAAATCTTGGAATGTTCCATCCGGAAAATCCGAAAAAGTTCCAGACTCTGGAAGAACGCATCGCGTTTTATTCAGACATTGGAAAACGAATGAACCACAGCGAGCCCGAACGGGTTGTCGAATTAGTAAAGTAGAACGAGCGTCCCGCTCGTTCATGAGCAAGCGTCCCGCTTGCTCTACATTAGGAGAAAAAGATGACGAATTTAGAAATTTCCCCGCTGTTGCGCGGGCTGACCTTTGACGGCGAGAAGGGTGATATTGTCGTCTTCAAGGAATCGATTGAAAAGGCGGAGCTGAGCTGCTCGGCGGAAGAACTGGCTGCAAAGTTTAAGCCCGGAATGCGTTCTGTGAGCATAACAGGTGTCGGCGGCTTCCTGCTGGGTGAAGACGTTGACGACGCCGTCAACGGGACGTCCAATGCCCGGAAAATGACCGGCCGCGCGGCAGTGGTCAATAATAAGGTTTGTGTGGTTACCGGCGGCGCGCAAGGTTTCGGCGAGGGGATCGTGCGCGAGCTGGTCAAGAACGGGGCGCTCGTTTTTATTGCCGACATGAATGCAGACGGAGCAAAAAAACTGGCCGCCGAACTCAATGAACAGTCCGGTCGCACGGTCGCTTTCGATGTGGCCGTAAATGTGACCGACGAAGATTCCGTCAAGGCGATGATCGATGAAATCGTGCTGACAGTCGGCGGAATCGATCTGTTCGTCAGTAATGCCGGCGTGCTGAAGGCGGGCAGTGTTAAAGAAATGACGCTCAAAGATTTTAAATTTGTTACCAACGTGAATTATATCGGCTTTTTCCTCTGTACCAAATATGTTGCTCCGGTGATGGAAAAAATGAATAAACCGACCGGCAAATATTTTACCGACATTGTAACAGTCAGTTCTAAATCGGCGTTGGAGGGCTCCAATAAAAACGGCGCGTATGCCGGTTCGAAATTCGGCTCCGTCGGTCTCGTGCAGAGCTTTGCCAAGGAATTGGTTGCGGATAATACGAAAGTGAATACCGTCTGCCCCGGAAATTTTTTCGATGGTCCGCTCTGGAGTGATCCGACCCGTGGATTGTTTGTGCAGTATCTCAATACGGGGAAGGTGCCCGGTGCAAAAACCGTAGAGGATGTACGGCGCTTCTATGAGGCACAGGTGCCGATGAACCGCGGTTGTTTCAGTGACGACGTGACCAAAGCAATCCTTTATTCAATCGAACAGAAATATGAAACCGGCCAGGCCATTCCGGTTACCGGCGGACAGGTGATGCTGAATTAGGAGAAAACGTTAAAATCGTTGAAGCCGTTGAAACGTTGAAGTCGTTCCGGTTTTAACGATTTGAACGAGGGCGCAAGCCCGTTTGAACGATTTAAACGAAAGGGACCAAGTATGAAAACAAAAGCAGTACGTCTGTATGGCGAAAAAGATCTGAGACTGGAAGAATTTGAACTGCCGACTATCAAAGAATCTGAAATCCTTGCGAAAATCGTTTCGGACAGCATCTGCATGTCGTCCTATAAAGCCTCGAGTCAGGGAACGAAGCACAAGCGCATTCCCGATGACATTGCGGATAATCCGATTATCATCGGCCATGAATTCTGCGGGGAAATTGTTGAAGTCGGCGCAAAATGGGCCGATCAATTCAAGGCCGGTGCCAAATTTTCCATTCAGCCTGCGCTGGTGGATGAAAACGGACCGGTCGGTATTCTTTCCGCGCCGGGTTATTCCTATCAGTACATCGGCGGCGATGCGCAGTACATTATCATTCCCGAAGAAGTGATGACCAACAACTGCCTGCTCCCGTTTGAAGGGGAAGCCTTCTACCTCGGATCATTAGCCGAGCCAATGTCCTGTATCGTCGGCGGCTATCACGCCAATTATCACACAACGCCGGGGAGCTATGTGCATGAGATGGGCATCAAAGAAGGCGGGGCAACCGCCATTCTGGCCGGTGTCGGCCCGATGGGTTTAGGCGCAATCGACTACGCAATCCACTGCGATCGCAAGCCGGCTCTGCTGGTCGTAACCGACATTGACACGGCCCGTCTCGAGCGCGCCGCGTCAATCTTTACGGTTGAAGAGGCCGGAAAGAACGGCGTAGAGCTGATTTACGTCAATACAGCTGAAGAAGGTAAAGGCGTCGATTATCTCAAAGCCCTGACCCCCAAAGGTGCCGGATTCGATGACGTGTTTGTTTTTGCACCGGTCCGTCCGGTCGTCGAGCAGGCGGATAAAATTCTTGGTTTTGACGGATGCCTGAACTTTTTTGCCGGTCCGACCAATCCGGAGTTCTCCGCTGAGTTCAACTTTTATAATGTGCACTATGCGGCAACCCATGTGGTCGGCACCAGCGGCGGAAACACCGATGATATGCTGGAATCTCTGAAAATGATGGAGGAAGGTCGGCTGAATCCCTCCACTATGATCACGCACGTCGGCGGACTGGATGCTGTCATTGAAACCACTTTGAATCTGCCGAATATCCCCGGCGGTAAAAAACTGATCTATACCGGGATCAGCATGCCGCTGACCGCATTGGCCGAATTAGCGGATCAGGATTGCCCCTTGTGTAAAGAGCTTGCAAACATCGTCGAAAAACATAACGGTTTATGGAATCCGGCAGCCGAGAAGTATCTGCTTGAAAATGCGCCGGTGATTTAACGAAAGAAAATTATGACTTTTCCGAAAACCTTTTATCACTGGCGTCCGCATCCCTGGCATGGACTTGATATCGGGAGCCATGCCCCGGATGTAGTCAATGCCTATATTGAAATGACACCGTTTGATTCGGTGAAATATGAAGTGGATAAAACCACAGGATACTTGCGGGTGGACCGTCCGCAGTTGACCTCGTCAATGCCGCCGACTTTGTACGGATTCATTCCCCGCACATACTGCGGTGCGCGCGTACAGGCACTTTCGCCGACTTCAAAAAAAGGGGATGGTGATCCACTTGATATCTGCGTCATCAGCGAACGTCCAATCAATCGCGGAGAGGTCATTCTGCGCGCTCGTATTGTCGGGGGTGTGCAGATGGTCGACGGCGGCGAGGCGGATGACAAAATCATCGCGGTATTGCACGAAGATCCATTTTGGGAACATGTAAACGAGCTGGAGCAAATCCGCGAAACACTTCTGGATCGACTTCATCACTACTTTGAAACCTATAAACTGCCCCCGATCGGAGTTGCTGATGTCAAAATTGTTGAAAGATACGGGGCAGAACACGCTAAAAAAGTGATCCAAGCCGCTCAGGCCGACTACAATGAAATGTACGGAGGATAGTTTAATTTCTTCGTTGCAGTCCATTAATGCGCAGAGAGCATTTAATGAATAAATGCTGCAGATGACCATCAGAGCCGATACTCCACCGAGAGAAGCAAAACCCATGCTCCACCACATCAAGGGACGGCTAAGTCTCGATCCTTTCCTGCGAATATACACTCTGCCGACGAATTCCAGGCCATTGTCTCCCGTCTCGAATATGGCGATCCTGGCCGGAATTATTCACAGAAACGGCCTTGGATGGTGTAACGTATTGAAATTATAATGCGTTACGATTTTTCACCACGAAAAACCAACTGCGCTATCACAACGCGAAGTGCAACTCCAATAAATTGACGTAAAAGGTGAGCTATTGGAACCTGCTCTCTTTCACGTCCTGTGAAAAGGAGATGCATGTGGGATACCAACAGCTTACACTTACACAGGAAGGCCGCTGTCACATCCACATCCGGGCATGGAAGAAAGCCCACAGGA
>JASKKX010000027.1 GCA_030153935.1 Verrucomicrobiota bacterium
TCAGGAAGGTGCGGAAGAGGTCGAAACCGAATTTATGGGGGAAACGGCATCTTCTGAAGAAGAAAAGACCCCTCAAAATTCATCGGCGGGGTCGTCGACAACCGGATCGCTTGGAATAGGAAGTCTTAAATCCGTTTGACAGGAAGGAGATCATTATGGATATGCTGAAACGTAATCTCGCACCAATCAATGCCGCCGCCTGGGCTGAAATCGATGAAGAAGCCCGCCAGCAGCTGCAGCCGATGCTTTCCGCACGCCGTTTTGCCGATGTATCCGGTCCATTTGGATGGGAACACAGCTGTGTTCCGCTCGGCCGGTTGGAATTTCCTGCCAAACAGCCGGAAGAGGAGGTAATCTACGGCATTCATAAGGTTCTCCCGCTGGTGGAAGCGAAAATATTTTTTTATGTTGATCCGCAGGAACTTGAAAATCTGGGTCGCGGTGCCAAAGACGTCAATCTGGATGGTTTGCACAAGGCGGCGAGGCAATTGGCCGCTTTTGAGGAAAAAGCCATTTACCATGGCTTCAAACCGGCTGGAATTTCCGGAATTTATGATGAGCTTGAAGCACAGCCGGTTCCCTTGGAGCTGGAAGTCGAAAGTTGTATCGATGCGGTTTGCGAAGCACAGGCCCGTTTAACAAAAGCCGGAGTCACCGGGAAGGCTGCATTAGTGGTTCATGAAGCCTTGTGGAAATTTCTTGCGCGCAATACACAAGGCGGTCCTCTGAACCAAATAATCGAGCAGCAAATCGGCGGACCGGTCATTTATTCAGAGTCGTGTAACGGGGCGTTGCTGGTTTCCTTGCGCGGGGGGGATATCGAACTGACCATCGGGCAGGATATCTGTATTGGCTACGAGTTACAGGATGCTCAAGGTCTTAAGCTTTTCCTTGCTGAGAGTTTCACTTCCCGTGTGATCAATCCGGAAGCAATTGTCGCATTGGAGCTCCGTTCATAAAGGTTTCGTGACGATTTTCGGCTGGAATCGGTTCCATCATTGCCGAGGAACAGGTTTTTTCGTTGTCCACTGGTGGATTCCAACGCGGGGAGTCCGTACGAAATACTGCCAAACGGGTGGAAACGGGTGAAAATAAAGTTGTTCAATCCGCCTGTCGGTGAGATACCTCTCCGTCCGGTTCGATTATTCCTGTGCTTTCGGCTTGACCCGTTTTGTTTAAACACGCAAATATGAACCACTTATTGAGATTTCAACGAGGTTGAAATAAAACAGGAATATTTGCTATGTTAAACCGTCTGATGGGACTTTTTTCCAGTGATATCGGGATTGACCTGGGGACTGCCAATACACTGGTTTATGTCCGTGATCGTGGCATTGTACTGCGCGAGCCATCTGTGGTGGCGATACAGGCCGGTTCCAACAGAGTCCTTGCCGTTGGCGATGAAGCCAAGCGTATGCTGGGCCGCACGCCCGGCAGCATCGTTGCCATTCGCCCGATGAAAGGCGGTGTAATTGCTGATTTTGAAATCACCGAGGCGATGCTGCGGTATTTTATTCAAAAGGTGCATAATCGACGCCGTATGGTACGGCCGCGGGTTGTTGTGGCGGTGCCGAGCGGTATTACCGAAGTGGAGAAACGCGCGGTGAAAGACTCTGCAATGCATGCAGGCGCGCGACATGTTTTTTTAATTGAGGAACCGATGGCTGCTGCGATCGGCGTGGGACTGCCGGTCCAGGAACCGGCCGGCAATATGATTGTCGATATCGGCGGAGGGACAACAGAAGTGGCCCTTATCTCTCTCGCCGGAATTGTTTTCAGTCGCAGCGTACGTGTCGGGGGAGATGAAATGGACGAGGCAATCGTCCAGCATCTTAAACGGGAATATAATTTGCTTATCGGGGAACGGACCGCAGAGGACATTAAAATTTCAATCGGCTCGGCTATCCCGACGGGCGAAGAGATCACGATGGAAGTAAAAGGCCGCGATCAAGTCGCCGGTCTGCCGAAAACGCTGTCGATCAGCTCTGAAGAGGTGCGAAGTGCCCTCAAAGAACCGGTTTCCTCTATTGTGGAAGCGGTTCGCGTTACATTGGATCGCTGTCTGCCTGAACTCGCCGCTGATCTGGTCGATCGTGGGATGGTGCTGGCCGGAGGCGGTGCGTTGCTGCGAGGGCTCGATAAGCTTATTGCCGACAACACCGGTCTGCCGGTACATATCGCCGATGATCCGCTCAGTGCGGTTGCAGAAGGTACCGGCGTTGTCCTGCATGAGATCAACTTCCTGAGAAAACTCTCTGATGCCGGCACGATATAAGCGCTGCGCTGAATATTCCGTTTAACAGTCGTCTCTCCGGGTTCCGAAAGAGGACCGGAACGGGTCTATGATTGGACGAAAAAGGTTTGTTAGGTGGATCGCGGCGGCGGTTGCGTTGTTGCTGCTCTTCAGTCTTCCGGGCGGTTGTACCGCCCGGATAAGAGGTGTTTTTAAGGATGTTATTACCCCGTTGAATACGCTGGTTTTAAAAACCGGGCGGAGCCTGAAAGAAGGAATCGATACCGTACGTGGATTCGGCGGACTTGCTGAAGAAAACAGTCGGCTCACAGAAGAAGTGGTTCATCTGCAGGCACGGAACCGTGTATTGGAGAATCTGGCTGAGGAAAATATCCGTCTGCAGCAGCAGCTGGATTTCCGTAACCGGCAATCACGTGATTTGATTGCCTGCCAGGTCGTTGCCCGGACCATCAGCGGATGGTGGCAGAGTGTGCGAGTCAGTAAAGGTGCGAGCTCTGGAATCGGCCCGAACAGAGCCGTCATTTCCTCTGACGGACTGGTAGGACGCACGGCAGAGGTTTCGGCCCATACCGCGGATGTATTGCTGGTTTCGGACCCTGCCTGTAAAGTCTCTGCGCGGATTTCGCGTACCGGCGCATTCGGTGTGGTCAGTGGACGCGGAACGAATCTTAAAGGCTATCCGGTCGCTCGCATGCAGTTTATCCATAAAGACATTCCGGTACGTGCCGGCGATGCTGTTGTCACCTCAGGTCTCGGCGGAGTTTTTCCAAAGGATGTCTTGATCGGCTACGTCGATGACGTACATACCGAAGAAACCGGACTGTATCAGTATGCGGATATTATTCCCAATGCCGTGATCGATCTGTTGGATGTTGTATTTATTTCAACGGGAAATGACGACTCGGGAGATGCAGAATGAGCCTGTTTCTGATCACCTTCCTGCTGATGATCGGCGGCGCAGTTCAAACGCTTTTTTCTATCGAGCTGCCGCTGCTGCTCTGCCTGATGATTGCAATTACGCTGGAAGCAGATCGTCCGCATGCACTTTATGCTGCACTGCTGGCGGGAATACTTCACGATTCACTCAGTCTGGCACCGCTGGGGATTTCCATTCCGTTTTTTGTACTGATTGCAATCGGCCTCTGCATCATTCGTGAGGAAATCTTTGTCGATCAGCTGATCACCTATGCAATTCTCGGCGGGATAACCTCGCTGTTGAAGACATTCTACTTTGCCTTTGTTTTTTCACTGGGGAAAATCCGTCCGGTCCGGGCGGCGGATCTTCTGATCAGCCTGGCCGTCGGCTTGTTTGCCGGAGCATTGCTGGCTCCGGGTGTCTTTCTGGTTATTTCTCCGCTTCGCCGGGCATGTTCCCCTGACCGTCACAGGAGAGCAGGCTGATGCGCATCCGCCGACCAGATCGTTTCCGCCCGCTCCGGCTTTACATCGTAATGGCTGGAATGGGGCTTGCCTTTCTTTTCCTGGCCGGCTCCCTGTGGCGGCTGCAGGTTGGAAAAGTTTCTCAGTTTAAATCGCGTATTGAAATCCAAAGTCTGCGTCGTGTCCGTCTGCCGGGCATACGCGGAAAGATTTTTGATCGAAACGGCCTCTGTCTGGCAGATAACCGTCCAGTCTATTCCATCGCACTTTTCCCGGAAGAAATCCGCCGGGCCGGACCTTGGTCGCGAACCATTGACCATGCAATGGATGTGATCAAACAGGTATCTGCGGTCACCGGACGTGAACCGGAGTTGGATCGCGATGATATCTGGAAGCACATTCGCCTGCGCCTGCCTCTGCCTCTGCCGATTTTGCGTGAAATCGGCCCGATGGAGATGGCCCGGTTCTCGGAGTTGGGAATTAACATTCCCGGAGTCGATATTTACACCCAGGCGACACGTACTTATCCCTACAGCCCTTATACTTCACATCTGCTGGGTTATGTCGGACGGGCTGATCCTGATAAATCAAATGACGAAGAGAACTACTCTTATTATCTGCCGGAAATGAGCGGCCGGGCCGGGTTGGAAAAACTGTTCGATCCGTTCCTGCGCGGCGAAGCGGGCGGAGTGTTAGTGCAAATTGATGTTTCCGGCTATCGACACGGCGAGAGTGCCCGTCGTGCTCCGAAAGCCGGAGGCGATTTGCGCCTGACTCTCGATATGGAGGTGCAGCTTCTGGCCCATAAGGCGCTGGGTGACTACAAAGGAGCTGTCGTCGTGCTGGATCCGAATGACGGAGATGTGCTCGCGATGGTCAGTGCGCCCGGATATGATGCCAATCTTTTTGTACCCTACATCACAACGGAAAACTGGAACGCCCTGCGTGATGATCCCGGCAATCCGATGCTTAACCGTGCCGTCGCCGGGACGTATCCGCCGGGCAGCATTTTCAAACCGCTGGTCGGTCTGGCCGCCGCCACCGTTAACCCGGATGCACTTTATCAGGTCTATGACAGTCCGGCGGCTTTCCGCATTGGCAGGCGGGTGGTACATACCATCGGCCATGGCGAAGTCGATATGCGGCAGGCATTGAAATATTCCGCGAATGTCTATTTTTTCAAAACTGCGCTGGCATGCGGCTGGAAACCGATTATCGAACAGGCACGGGCGGCCGGACTCGGTGAAAAAACGGGTGTCGAGGTGGATTTTGAGCGGGCCGGTCTTGTACCGGACGATCAGTGGAAACGATCGACCGGTCGCGGCGGTTGGAGCGACGGAGATACCTGCAATCTCGCCATCGGACAAGGATATCTGACGGTTACGCCGATTCAGATGGCCATGGTGACTGCAGCCATTGCCAACGGCGGATACCTGTACCGTCCACGTGTGGTGCAGGCGCACCGGTTGCCGGACAGTGAGAAATATGTGAATGAGCCGGTGCGGCGTGTCGGAAAAATGAACTGGTCCCAGGAAGCGCTGAGCGTTGTACGCGGCGGGATGCATGACGTCATTATGGCCGCGGACGGAACCGGTCGCAAAGCGGCAGTGGATCACTTTGACTTTGCCGGAAAAACCGGCACGGCTGAATACGGGATTAAAGGGAAGGGAAATAAACATACCTGGATGATTGCCTTTGCGCCTTTTGAACAGCCTCAATATGCTGTTGCGATGGTGATTGAAAATGGCCAGTCCGGCGGTTCCACTGTCGGGCCGCGTCTGAAAATTCTCATGGAGGGCTTGTATGAGAAAATGAAAAGGGAAGGGCGGCTCCGGACGGCGTCGGGGCCCGGTGAGCAGATCGGCAGCTTTTCCGGCAACCGACGTTCAGAAAGAGGGAAAGGAGGACACTCATGATTGATCGCATCCGCCGTGTTGACTGGATCGCGGTCGGAACCATCATGCTGCTGGTGGTTCTCAGTTTCCTGTTCATTTACAGTGCCGGGTATCGCAATAATGATCAGGGAATCAACGGGATGGTCATACGCCAAGCCGTCTGGGTACTGATCGGACTGGGGTGTTATACGGCCGCAGCGACATTTGATTACCGGAAACTACGCAGTATTCATTGGTGGATATACAGCGCGACGTTGGTCTTGCTGCTGCTGGTATTATTTATTGGAACATCGGTTTACGGTGCTCACCGCTGGTTCAGTATCGGCGGGATCATGGTGCAGCCGTCTGAATTTGGAAAACTGGCCGTTATCTTTACATTAGCAGGCTGGCTCGGCGATCCGTCAACTGATGTCGAAGAACTGCCGGTTTTTTTTAAGGCATTTGTGCTGACGGGTATTCCGTTTCTGCTGGTGGTGCTTGAACCTGATTTAGGGACAGCTATCGTGCTTATACCGGTCCTTTTTATACTTTTATTTTGCGCCGGCTGTTCGCTTCGTCCGCTGCTGACGTTTGTCGGTATCGGTGTGGCGGCTTTACTTGTGCTGATTGTCTGGTTGCGGTTTTTTCCCGATACCTGCCCGTTTCTGTCAGAGTATCAGAAAAACCGCATTCTGGTTTATCTGAACGTCACCAAGGACCCGCTGGGAGCAGGCTGGAACAAACTGCAGTCACAGATTGCAGTGGGTTCCGGAGGATTATTCGGGAAAGGTTATCTGAAAGGAACACAGAATATTCTCGGGTTTTTGCCGAGAACTGTCGCTCCGACCGATTTTATTTACTCGGTCGTTGCAGAGGAAACAGGATTTGCCGGCAGTCTCGTGCTGCTGGCACTTTATACAACTTTAATAATGCGCTGCATGCGTGCGGCGGTTCGAGCGCGAGACCGTCTCGGACGGCTGCTGGCAGCAGGAATCAGCGTACTTATTTTCACACATGTTTTTGTAAATATCGCGATGACTGTCGGCCTTATGCCGATTACCGGTTTGCCATTGCCGCTGATGAGCTACGGAGGTTCATTTATGGTCAGCACCATGATCGCACTCGGACTGGTCCAAAGCGTCTACCTGCGGCGTCGCATATAAATTAAGAAAGAGAGGGGCTGTTGTGCTCAATGCAATTAAAGAAAAACTGATTAATACAGGACGAAAAAAGAAAGAGATTCTAATCAATATTGAACCGCTTGAAACCCGTGTGGCGGTGCTTGATGAAGGAAAACTCGATAATTTTCATATCGAACGCTCTGGAGAAAACCGACTGGTGGGGAGTATTTTTAAAGGGAAAATCCAGAATCTTGAGGATGGCCTGCAGGCGGCTTTTGTGGATATCGGCATGCAGAAAAATGCTTTTATTCATTACTGGGATATGATTCCGGAGGATGCCGTGCGACTGGAAGAGCAGGAGGGCGCGCGCAGTCCCCGGCGCCGACGCAGATTCTCCCCCGGCGAAATGGCTGAAAAATTTCCGATCGGCTCGGAAATTGTTGTTCAGGTCACCAAAGATGCAATCGGAACCAAAGGGCCTCGTGTAACTGCAAATCTAAGTGTTCCCGGACGTTATCTGGTCATGATGCCGGGAACCGGACTTAAAGGGATTTCAAAAAAAATCGGCGATAGCAAGGAGCGGGCCCGCCTGAAGAAAATTTTAGCCCGCCTGCCGATCCCGGACGGAATTGGGATCATTGTGCGCACCGCCGGATCCGGAACCCGCAAAACCAGTTTTGCCCGTGATGCACGCACTCTGTTTGAGATCTGGAAAGAAATCGATACCGGGATGCGGGAAAAATCTGCGCCGGTTTGTCTTTATCAGGAACCGAATTTGGCTGAACGCGTTGTCCGTGATTACCTGACAGAAGATATCGATCGTGTTTTCGTCGATGACCGCGATGCCTACGAAATGATTCGTAAAATGATTGCTAAATATTCCCGGCGTTCACGCAACTGGGTGCAGCTCTATGGCGGGGAAGAGCCTATTTTTGATTATTTTGATGTCGAAAAACAGATCGAATCTGTTTTTCGACGCAAAGTCTGGCTGAAGTCCGGGGCATATCTGGTCTTTGATGAAACCGAAGCGCTTGTCGCGATTGATGTGAATACCGGGCGTCACAAAGGCGGGAAAACGGCGGAGGAATCCATTCTGGAGGTCAACACCGAGGCGGCCGACGAGGTTTCCCGTCAGCTCCGTCTACGCAATGTCGGCGGGCTTGTTGTGATCGATTTCATCGATATGAAGAGCAAACGAGATCAAAATGCGGTATATAAGACACTTAAAGATGCATTAAAGGAAGATCGTGCACGCACCAACGTCCTGCCGATCTCCCAGCTTGGACTGTTGGAAATGACCCGTCAGCGCTTTGAGGAAAGCATCTACACCACTGCATATGTTGAATGTGACTATTGCTGCGGACGCGGACGCGTCAAATCCGCGCTGACCATGAGTGTCGAGCTGCAGCGGCGTCTTTCTGCGGCATTGCGTAAAGATCGAAAGGGAATTCATTCCATGAAAATTACCGTTAATCCGACAGTACTCGACCGGTTACGTCGCGAAGACGAACAAACTCTCATTGAAATGGAGCGTAAATTCAACGGGCATCTTACCTTTGTTTCCGATCCGCATTTTCATATGGAAGAATTCACTATCACCAATGAACAGAGCGGGCAGACCGTTTATTCCAGTGTTGAAGCCTGACCAACAGAGTTTCGAAAACGATGAGTGAGGAGAGCGCCCGAATCGGGCGCTCTTTTTTTTGAGTTAAAACTTTTCGGGATTAAATGGCCGACTCGCACCGGATGCCGCCGAATGGATTACTGTTAATGACCGGCTGCCAGGAGCCACTTATTGACAGAAAACCCGCAAACCACAACCGGTTGTGGTGCTCTCCGATAATAATTAGACATAAGATATATTATGCGACGTTATATTCAGATGATTCCGTGTCTTGTTTTTCTGTTCAGGATGCCGGATTTTATTTCAGCAGCAGATCGTTGAACGCGGCACGAAGCGCAGGAACAGTAAAGGATTCTGTTTCAATTTCGGTGAAGCGGCATGCGATCTGTTCGGGATAATGAGAATCAGAGAAACGCACAACCGGCCAGCGGCGCGCGATGTCCGAATCGATTGTTCCAACAACTTCAACAGCGTCATAAGGCAGATCGGGCAAGAACCCGAGATGCGAAACAGCCCCGCAGGTTTCACGGTCAATGTGTGAAGGAATGCAGAGCGCTCCGGCATCCAGTGCCATCGGAACCAGATCGAAGAAGGAAATATCTGTTCCGGTATTCAGGAGCCGGGGAACCAAACGCAGAATCTCTTCGTCAACGGTAACGACGGGCTGATCACCGAAGAGTTTCGGATCGACAGGCCGATCCGGAAGATGGTTATAAACCATACTGCCGAAGGTCATCGCTTGTTCCAGATCATCGAAGAGGCACAACACATGCACTTCTTCGGCGCTTGAGGCTTCGAGTCCATAAAGACAGTCTATGCCGATCTCGACACAGGCATCGTGGAATGCAGGCAGATTTTCAGTACAACTATGGTCGGTGAGCGCAAGACAGTCAATCCCGGCGGCTTTGGCGCGCGCAACGATGGTGCGCGGCGCCATGTCGAGTGAAGCACAGGGCGAGAGGCAGGAGTGAATATGAAAATCAATCCGGGCTTTCATACCTGTCAGATGCCCAATGCCTTCGCAAATCTGCAGGTGGTCTCGAACTGACTGTTGGCAGAGATAAAAACCGCGATATTTTCCTTGGCGGCGGCTTCGAGCACATCCGCTGTCGCGATGCGTCCGTGACAGAAAATGATGGCCGGCGCGCCCATGAGAGTGGCCACGGCAACGGTGTTTTTGTGGGCCTGAATCGTAAGGAGGGCCTCCCCTTCTTTCAGATGCGCCATCACATCACTGAGCAGGTCGGAAGTGTACCCTCCGGTTATTTCACTGTCACTGGAAGCGGGCTGTACACAGTCGAGTCCGTCAAATTTGAGTTCGTTCGTTTTCATCAGGACGGTTCCTCCTTTGGATTTAACTGGATGATCGCTTTCACCATGGTTCCCATATCGACACCGGACTGAATGACAAATTCATCTGCCAGCCGTTTGGCATTGGGCAGACCCATGCCGGCACCGAATCCCTGAGAGCGGATCCAATCATTGGCAGTAGAATATCCTTCCGTCATCGCCTGGTCAATGTCGGCAATTCCGGGGCCGAAATCGTTGGCCGTAATGCGTATACGGTCGTGATCGATAAAAAGAGTCAACGTCCCGCCGTAAGAGTGGGCAATGATGTTGATCTCCAGTTCGTAACAGGTAACCGCAGCACGACGTATAATTTTCGGCTGAATGCCGCGCGCCCGAAGCTGTTCGCGCAATTCAGCAGAAGCCTTGCCCCCGGATTCAAAGTCATAGCGGGTGAGACGGTACGTGCGGTGAAAAGTGAGAGTGTCCGATGAGGTCGGCGGACTGATGCCCCCCCCTTCCGTTTCCAACGCCGTAAGCTGCCGAGACAGTTCCTGGATCAGAGCGACATTAATATTGCGCGGTGTGATGATGCCGACCAGTTCATTTTTCGAGTTGACAACCGGAAAGCGGCGATAGGGAAATTTATTGAAGGCCGATACGGCAAATGAGAGTGGCTGTTCTTCCTCCAGTGTCCACACGCTGGTCGTCATGTGGTCCGCCACAGGATCCTGCATCCAGTTCTGTTCAAAGGCATTCATGATGTCGTGCACACTGATCACCCCGATCACATGCCGACTGTCAACCACCGGTACGCCGCTGATGGAGTTATTCTTCATAATCGCCTGCACATCGCGCATAGTGCAGGTTTTGGTGACGGCAAACACCTTGCGGGCCATGACATCACGAATCTTCAGATTACTGGTCAGTTCCTGGATACGCAAAGGAATCTCTTCTTCCGGCTGCAGCATCACGAAGACTCCATCAAGCGGCCCAGACGGACGCAGGCATCGAATTTTGAGAGCGGAGTGCGAAACAGCGGCAATTCCTGTTTCGAAGCAACCTGGGCGAAGTTGGCGGGAATCTTATTCCGATTGACCAGAACAACTGACGCAGCACCGACTACATCAGCGGTACGCAGAACCTGCTCGGACAGTAAAGAGGTCAGGAGGAGCGTTTCCTCTCCGCTGCCGACCAGAATATCGCTGATCAAATCCGAAACGAACACCCCTCTGACAACACGGTTCTCCCAACCCGCCGGCGTATAGACCGGTATAGCAGACAGCGAATCGATAAAGTCTTTGAGATTTGCCATACGTTATGTCTTTTCAGGTAGTGCCGCGTTTTCTGCGAACTGGATCTGGTAAAAAATATTTTCAATCTCCTGTTCCACATTGATGTTCTGAACCAGAAAGTTTTCAGAACTGCGCAGCGAAACCGGTACAAAATTAATAACTCCTTTGATACAGGTTTTTTTCAGGGAATCAATAATGGATTGCGCGGAGGGTTCCGGAACGGACAAAATGGCAACCTGTATTTTATTTTCATTGATGAAATCTTTCATTTTACTGATGTGCAGAATCGGAATTGGCGCGGTGTCATTCAAAACGGAGGGATCGCTGTCAAACCCGGCGGCAACGCGAATTCCGACTCTTGGGAAGCCGTTGTAATTCATCAGAGCACGCCCCATTTTTCCGCAACCGATGATCACAATTTTCTGTTTACGGTCTTTCCCAAGCAGGATATTGAGTTTGCCGATCAATTCTTCAATGCGATAACCGCCGCGCTTGCTTCCTGTCAGGCCGAACATGGAAAAATCCTTGCGCACAAGAGACGACGACACCCCGACTGCATCGGCAATATTATCAGAGAAAACGCGCACAAAGCCAAGGCCCTTCATTTTCTGCATCACATCGCGATACCGAAGAAGGCGTTCAATAATTATAGACTGTGTGTTAATAATCCGCCCCTTTTTATTGTGATCAATGTAACTTATTATTATCTTTCGGAACAATTTGATGTCAATAATATTATTTATATTGAATTTAAAATAACGTGTCAGCGTGTTTATAGTTGAAGAGTTTATGACGAATAGTATGTTGAGCGTTCACTTTTGGAGGAAAATATGTCTGAAAACAAACTGCCTGCTGAATTGATCAGCTTTATTAAAGAATGGAAAAACAAACAGGGCAACCTGATTATGGTGCTGCACAAAGTACAGGAGCACTTTGGCTATATCCCACGTGAAATTGCGTTTGAAGTGGCGGATCTGCTTGAAGTCCCCGTAGCAAAAATCTACGGCGTCATCACGTTCTATCACCTGTTTAAGCTGAGCAAGCCCGGCCGCAATCAGATTGCTGTCTGCATGGGCACCGCCTGTTATCTCAAGGGCGGAGAAGATCTGATTCTGGAGCTGGAACGTCAGCTTGGCGTTGGACTCAACAACATCACTGCAGACGGGGAGTTCTCGATTGAGGCGGTACGGTGTATCGGCTGTTGCGGTCTGGCTCCGGTGATGACTGTCAACGGCGAAGTGTTCGGCACACTGAAACCTGCCCGGCTCAAGACGATTCTGGAGCAGTTCAGAGGAAAATAAGTGCATGCCACCTTATGTGATCTGATGACGGATATCATTCAGAATGCCGTCGAAGCGGGTGCTACAGAAATCGAGTTGACTATTCGTGAAACAGCAGAAGAGATTGAATTTAAAGTAAAGGACAACGGCAAAGGAATGAGCAGCGAAAGCAAGGCGAAAGCAGTTGATCCGTTCTATAGCGACGGTTGCAAACACGCACATCGCCGGGTCGGGCTCGGTCTTTCCTTTCTGTTTCAGACAGCAGAAGCCGCCGGTGGGGAAGCCGCGATTGAATCACAGGAAGGAATCGGAACCGTAATCCGTTTCCGGGCGCAGGCCCATCACGTCGACCTGCCTCCCTTCGGTGATTTTCCCGTGGCCGCCGCGATGATGCTGACGCTGCTGCCGAAAGGTGAAATGTGTATCAACCGGACAGTCGGCGCAAAAACCTATCGGCTTTTGCGCAGTGAACTGGAGGAAGCACTGGGCGGGCTGGACAGCGCTGAAAATCTGAACATGCTCAAAACTTTTATCGCCTCTCAGGAAGAGGATTTAAGAAAGGCAGGATAAACAATGGCAAAATTGACACTGGATGATTTGCGCAACTTGCGCGATGAGAAAAAAAGACAGATGACACAGCGCAGCGCCGAAGGTAAGCGCGGCGAGGTAACCATCGGTATGGGGACCTGCGGAATTGCCGCAGGAGCAAAAATCGTCTTCGATGCATTTCTCGATGAAATGGAAAAAGCCGGTATCACGGATGTAACGATTAAACAGACCGGCTGCATGGGCCTCTGTTTCTCCGAGCCGACAGTAGAAGTCAGCTGTAACGACATGCCGCATGTCGTCTATGGAAATGTCGATGAAAAAACCGCCCGCCGGATCGTCCGGGAGCATCTCGAAGGCGGAGCGCTGGTGAGCGACCACATTTTTGACAAACCTTCGACCGACATTATTAAAGGGGCAGAATAACCATGGCGTATAAAAACTACATTCTGGTGTGCGCGGGTACCGCGTGCGAATCGAACAAAGGGAAAGCGCTGTACGAAGCGCTGGATAAAGAGCTGAAGGCAACCGGTGCCGACGCAGAGGCTCAGTTGGTTAAAACCGGCTGTTTCGGATTCTGCGAACAGGGCCCCATCGTTAAGATCCTGCCCGACGAAAGCTTCTACGTCAAAGTAGGCCCGAATGATGCGCAGGAAATTGTCGCCGAGCACATTGTCAAAGGCCGAACGGTAGAGCGCCTCCTCTATAAAGAAGAAAAAGAAAAAACCGATCCGCGCTCGCAGGACATCAGCTTTTACCGTAAACAGCTGCGCATTGTCCTGCGCAACTGTGCCGTCATCAATCCGGAAATCATTGATGAATACATCGCCCGCGACGGGTACGCCGCACTCGAAAAAGCACTTTTCGACATGACCCCCGATCAGGTGGTCAGTGAAATCCTTGAGTCCGGTCTTCGCGGTCGTGGCGGCGCCGGTTTCCCGACCGGCCGCAAATGGCAGTTTACCAAAAACGTTGAAGCGGATCAGAAATACGTTGTCTGCAATGCGGACGAAGGCGATCCGGGAGCCTACATGGACCGCAGCGTTCTCGAGGGGGACCCCCACTCCATACTCGAAGCGATGACCATCGCCGGGTATACCGTCGGCGCAAACAGAGGCTTTATCTACATCCGTGCGGAATATCCGCTGGCTATCCGCCGCCTGAACAATGCCATTGCTCAGGCAAAGGAGTACGGTCTGCTCGGCGATCACATTCTCGGGACCGATTTTTCATTCGACATCGAACTGCGTCTCGGTGCCGGCGCATTCGTCTGCGGGGAAGAGACCGCGCTGCTGGCATCCATCGAAGGGAAACGCGGCATGCCGGTGCCCCGCCCCCCCTTCCCGGCGGTTAAAGGCCTGTGGGGCAAGCCGACGGTCATCAACAATGTGGAAACCTATGCCAACGTTCCAGTGATTCTGCTCAAGGGCAGTAAGTGGTTCAACAGCATCGGCACGGAAACCTCCAAAGGCACCAAGGTGTTTGCCCTGACCGGTAAAATCAACAACTCCGGTCTGATTGAAGTGCCGATGGGAACGACCCTGCGCGAAATTATCTATGATATCGGCGGTGGAATCGCCAGCGGCAAAAAATTCAAGGCAGCACAGACCGGCGGACCCTCCGGCGGTTGCATCACCTCTGAGTTTCTCGACACACCGATTGATTACGAAACCCTTCAGTCCATCGGTTCCATGATGGGATCGGGGGGCATGATCGTCATGGATGAAGACGACTGCATGGTCGATGTCACCAAGTTTTATCTCGAATTCACCGTCGATGAATCCTGCGGAAAATGCGCTCCCTGCCGTGTCGGCGGACGCACCTGCTACAACATCCTCGACCGGATCAGCAAAGGCAAAGGCCGTCCGGATGACATCCAGAAACTGAAGGACATCGGCCACGCCATGCGCAAAGCCTCGCTCTGCGGTCTCGGACAGACTTCGCCGAACCCGGTCACGTCCACTCTGCGCTATTTCGAAGAGGAATACCGGGCTCATATCGAAGACAAGAAGTGTCCGGCCGGTAAATGCAAAGACATGCTGACCTTCAGCATTGACCCTGAAAAGTGCGTTGGCTGCACCGCCTGTGCGCGGCGCTGTCCGGTTCCCTGCATCAGCGGTGAAGTCAAGAAGACACATGTCATTGACGCGTCGAAGTGCATTAAATGCGGCCAGTGCTACGACGCTTGTAAATTTGATGCCGTCATCAAAGCTTAATGGAGAATCTCATGAACATGATTGAACTTGAAATCAACGGAATTCCGGTTTCAGTGAAACCGGGAACCAGCATTCTCAATGCGGCCAAGCTGGTCGGCGTCAAAATCCCGAAACTCTGTTATCACAGCGATCTGGAACCCTGGGCAGCCTGCGGAATCTGTGTGGTCAAAGTGGAAGGATCTCCCAAAATGCTGCGCGCCTGCGCCACACCCGTCGGTACCGGAATGAAAGTGATTACCCACGATCCGGAAATCGTTAAGGTGCGCCGGACCGTTCTTGAACTCATTCTCTCCACTCATCCGAACGACTGCCTGCAGTGCGGCCGGAACGGGAACTGTGAACTGCAGACACTGGCGGAGGAATTCGGTATCCGCGAGGTTCCGTATGAAAAACGGCTGCGCGATCTTCCCCAGGACACCTCAACGGCATCAATCGTGCTCAATCCTGAAAAATGTGTCGCCTGTGGCCGCTGTGCCAAAGTCTGTCAGGAGATGCAGGGAGTCTGGGCGCTGGAATTTATCGGTCGCGGTGAAACCACCCGGATTGCTCCGGCGGCGGACGTCACACTCAACGAGAGTCCCTGCATCAAATGCGGACAGTGCTCCGCGCACTGTCCCGTCGGCGCAATCTATGAAAACGACCAGACCCGCAAAGTCTGGGATGCGCTCGAAGGCGGCAAAAAGCATTGTGTCGTGCAGATAGCTCCGTCCGTCCGTGTCGCCATTGGCGAAGCCTTCGGCTATGAACCGGGCGAAATTCATACCGGTCAGCTTTATGCCGCATTGCGCCGTATGGGCTTTAATGCGGTTTTCGACACCAACTTCAGTGCCGACCTTACCATTATGGAAGAAGGCTCCGAGTTCGTGAAACGCTTCACCGAAGGCGGGGTCCTGCCGCAGATCACCTCCTGCTGCCCGGCATGGACCGACTACATGGAAAAATATGCCGCAGATTTCATCCCGAACTTTTCTTCGGCCAAATCGCCGCAGCAGATGCTCGGGGCGATGGCCAAGACCTATTATGCCGAACAGGCGAAAATCGATAAAAAAGATATGTTTGTCGTTTCCGTCATGCCCTGTACGGCCAAAAAGTTCGAGATTTCCCGTGATGAAGCCATGACGTCCTCCGGTTTCCAGGACGTGGATGTCTCCATTACCACCCGTGAATTAGCCCGTATGATCAAACAGGCCGGCATCGACTTCCGCAACCTGGCGGAAGAAAAAGCCGACAGCCTGCTCGGGGAATACTCCGGTGCGGGAACTCTCTTCGGGGTCACAGGCGGTGTCATGGAAGCGGCACTCCGCTCCGCGTACTATCTGATCACTAAAGAAGATCTCGCTGACGTCAACTTCATGGATGTCCGCGGTATGGAGGGCGTTAAATCCGCTGAAATCGATATCAAAGGAACCAAGGTCCGCGTCGCCATTGCCCATCAGATGGGCAACGTTGAAGCCTTGTTAGATCAGATTCGTGAAGCGAAAGAAAAAGGTGAAGAGACTCCGTTCCATTTCATCGAAGTTATGGCCTGCCGCGGCGGCTGTATCGGCGGCGGCGGACAGCCCCACGGTGCGACCGACGAAATCCGCAAGAAACGGATTGCCGGTCTCTACAGCGATGACGAAAAAAGCACGCAGCGCTGCTCGCATCACAACCCGATGATCACGAAAATCTATGCAGATTTCCTGGGCGAACCGCTGAGTCATAAAGCACATGAACTGCTTCATACGCATTACCATGAACGTAAGGTGTATAAAGTTTAACATAGTCTGTAATTCAGGTTTTCTGCGGCAAGGGGCCCTGCTCTGACCCAAGGCGACTGGATAAATTCAGGGAAAACGGTCTGGCGCAGTTGCCGACCGTTTCCGGGCTCCGTCGCAGCAATGCGGCGGGGTTCTTTTTCCGTCCGCCAGCCGGCTTCCGGCGTTTCAATCAGCAGGTGATAATGAAGTACAACTACGGGTCGTATGCGGCGAGGAGGAATTTCACGGGGTGAAAGGGCTTTTGCCCGACGAGTTATTGCGATAAATCCAACGCATGCCCCTTTCATCCGGGTTGAACGCATTGCTACATTCCTCATACGGTCAGTTGAGTCTTGCGATCCGCGCGAGGCCTTTAAGAGTCAGTTTCGGATCGACAGGAACGGGATGATCCCAGCCCTTGAAAACCCATCCGGCAAAACCGCCGGTGGCGCAGACTTTGGTAGTGCGTCCAAGTTCCTTGCGCAATCGCGAGAGAATTTCCTTGACCATGCCAAGGTAACCAAAGTGCGCACCGATGCGCATGGCTTCTTCTGTACTTCTGCCGATAAGATGCTCCGTGCGGAGCGGCTTGATGTGCGGCAGCAGTTCGGTTTTTTCAGCCAGATAATCGAACATAAGCGGAAGGCCGGGGCAGATAATCCCGCCGACATACCCTTCCCGTTTTTTTACGACATCAAATGTGAGCGCGGTCCCGAAGTCGCAGACGATCACCGGCGTGCCATACGTCGCGGCGGCTTCGCAGGCATTGGCGAGGCGATCGGCCCCGATGCGTTCCGGCTTCGGATAAGAAATCGGAATGCCTAAATTCACGGTGTGATCCACCCACAGAATTTCAGTACAGCCCTGCTGGTTTAAAAAGTGCTTCCAGTGCTGGTTGACTCCGGGTTTGACTGAAGCAATAACCGCCCGCTCCGGAACTGTTTTTAATGAGAATTCCGGGACAGATGATCCGGTCCGCTGCACCGAGATCAACCGTCCGTTCCGGGCGACAGCCAGCGACGTACTGGTGTTGCCGATATCGACGACAAGCGTTGCGGGTTTTTCGCTCATTCAGATAAAATCAAGTGCGAGATCGGCCGAGGGCGCGGAGTGCGTCAATGCGCCGACGGAAACGGCATTCACTCCGGTTTTTGCGATTTCACGAATGGTGGACAGGGTGATCCCGCCGGAAGCTTCCGTTTTGCAGATTCCCCGGCACAGTTTAACACATTCGTGCAGTTTAACCGGCGGCATGTTATCGAGCAGCACCCAGTCCGGTTTCGCTGCCAGCACTTCCTGCAGCTGTTCGATTGTGTCCACTTCCACCTCGATGAGAAGTTCAGGATATTTCCGACGGGCTTCCAGAACAGCACCTGCCAGATCGCCGCCTTTGCGCGTCCAGTGCGCAAGATGGTTGTCCTTGATCAGCACGCGATCAAACAAACCGTAGCGATGATTGGTTCCGCCCCCGCAGACGACCGCATATTTTTCGAAGGTCCGCAGCGTCGGAGTGGTTTTACGGGTGTCGAGAATCAAAACATCCGGATTCCCAGCTTCGTCGACATAGCGGCGGGTCGTGGTCGCGATGCCGGTCATACGCTGGATAAAGTTAAGTGCCGTGCGTTCGGCTATCAGTATGCTGCGTGCAGTACCGGAAACGGCCAACACCAGATCACCGGGTTTGACTTCCGCCCCGTCGGTTTGATTTTGCACGAGGGTCAGGGAACGATCCACCTGACGAAACACCTCGGCGGCAACGGTTACTCCGGACAGAATGCTCTTTTCACGGGCGATGAGACGGGCCTGGGCCATTTCACCGGACGGGACCAGGGCGAACGAGGTGGCGTCCAGTTTTTCAGGACCGAGATCTTCGGCGAGTGCTTCGCGAATGCGCTGTTTCACATCAGAAGAAGAAAAAATATCCGGCAGATTCATTCATTCCTCCGGGTCAGGCATTTTTATGTGAGAACTTTCCCGACCCCATCAATACACTGATTGGCCGAAGCATTTCGATGTTTTCGCAGACAATTTTTATGGCGGAAGTGATCGGCACGGAAAGCAGTGCTCCGGTGATGCCCCATAACCAGCCCCAGAAAATCAGTGAGAGCAGGATAACCACCGGACTCAGGTTGAGACTGTCGCCCATCAGGTTCGGTTCAATGAAGCTTCCCATCAGCTGCTGAATAATGAGCAGCCCGACCAGCACGATAACCGCAGGCCAGAAGCTCGGATAAAACTGAACCAGCGAAACGAGAACCGGGGGAATGGTGGCAATTGCCGAACCGACCGTCGGGATGAAGTTGAGCAGAAAGGTGAAAATCGCCCAGGTGACAGGGAAATCAACTTTCATAAACAACAGCAAAAGCCAGACGAGAAGTGCAGTGATTGTGCTGATCATCACCTTGATGGAAAGATAGCGGCTGATCTGCGTTGTAATCGAACTGGTAATGGCGATGATTTTTCGGGCCTGATGTTCCGGAAAGGCTTTCTGGATTTTGTAACGCGTATAGGGTTTTCCCAGCAGCATAAAAACCAGAAAAATCAGAACCATCCCCATATTGCTCATCAGGCTGACAAACGATCCGGACAGAGCGACCAGTCTATGACCGAGCTGGCCGGTCCAATCGAAATTCTGCAGATAATTTTCCGGAACATGAAACCGTCCCATCACGTCTGCATTGATTTGCATCAGTTTTTCAGCATATTCGTTATACTGTCCGATAAACCCCATCACGCGGGTCTGAACAAAAATGCCGATCAGATAAAAAAAACCGAGCAGAAGCACGAGCACTGCCAGCACGGCAATTCCGGTAGGAACCCGGTGTCGAACCAGAAAATTGACGACCGGCGCCATAATATAGGAAAGCAGCCAGGCAATGATCAGTGGAAGAACGACCGCTTGCGCCATTTTCAGCACAAACCCGACGGCGACCAACGCAAGGATGCCGACCAGAGGGATCAGTACACGCTGTTCCTGCATATGAGTCGTTCTCCGGTTCACCGGTTGACAGCTTCGTAAGCCGCGATATCAGACTCATACTGGAGCGTCTGCGCAATATCGTCCAGACCTTTCAACAGCTTATCTTTCAGAGCCGGGTCCACATCAAACCGATACACCTTATCGCCGGTTGACGCATGAACCGTGACTCGTTGTTCCTCCAGATTCACCGTGGCTTTTATACCGGGCTCTCGCTCTAGAATCTGAAAGATTTCATTTACCTGAGCCTCTGTCAGTTCAATGGTCAGCAACCCGTTTTTCGCGCAGTTATTACGAAAAATATCAGCAAATGCAGGAATACCGTTCTCCTGAGGGGCAATCACGACCTTAAAACCGTACTGTTGAACAGCCCATACCGCATGTTCACGGCTCGATCCGCAACCGAAATTATTGCGCGCTACTAGAATTTCCGCGCCGGCTGTTTCCGGTTTATTCAGCACAAAATCCGGATTATCCGACCCATCGGCAGTATAACGCCAGTCAGAAAACAGCGCCGCACCGAATCCTGTCCGTTTGATCGATCGGAGGTATTCCTTCGGAATAATCGCATCCGTATCGATATTCGCGCGGTCCACGCCGGCGACAATGCCTGTAAAGGTTTTAAATTTTTCCATAATCAAAGCTCCCGAATATCTGTAAAATGACCTGCCACTGCGGCCGCAGCGGCCATGGCCGGACTGACCAGATGAGTGCGTCCGCCTTTTCCCTGACGCCCTTCAAAGTTCCGGTTGGAGGTCGAAGCGCAACGCTCTTTGTCCGCCAGTTTGTCAGCATTCATCGCCAAACACATACTGCAGCCTGCATAGCGCCATTCAGCACCCGCTTCGACAAAGATACGATCAAGTCGTTCTTTTTCCGCCGCGTAGCGCACGGACTCGGAACCGGGAACCACCAGCATCCGCACACCGGGTGCTACTTTTTTCCCTTTGATGGTTTCCGCTGCATCGCGCAGATCCTGCAGACGGCCGTTGGTGCAGCTGCCCACAAAAACAGTATCAATTTTGATGTCCGTCATTTTCATGCCCGGCTCAAGGCCCATGTAATCCAGTGCTGCACGCACGTCTGTCGGGCTGTATTCCGCAACGGCATCCAGTGCGGGAACAGATCCCGTGACATCCGTCACCATACCGGGACTCGTTCCCCAGGTTACCTGGGGTGCCAGGTTGCTTACATCAATTGTGATTTCATGATCAAACTGTGCGCCATCGTCCGTATAGAGCGTTTTCCACTTCCCGATCGCTTTTTCCAACTCGTCGCCCTTGGGGGCATACGGTCGATTACCGGAAGAAATATAGTCAAAGGTCACCTGATCCGGTGCAATGAGCCCTGCACGCGCACCGGCTTCAATGGCCATATTGCAGATGGTCAGACGACCTTCCATCGACAGGTTGCGAACGGCTTCGCCGCAGAACTCAAAAGCACAGCCCGTGCCGCCGGCTGTACCGATGGTGCCGATCAGTTTCAGTACCATATCTTTGGCCGTTACACCCGGCGGCAGTCTGCCGGAAAATTCGACTTTATAGTTTTTCGGCTTTTTCTGGCGCAGCGTCTGCGTTGCCAGCACGTGCTCCACTTCAGAGGTGCCGATTCCGAAAGCGATCGTGCCAAACGCCCCGTGCGTAGCGGTATGAGAATCACCGCAGACCACCGTCAATCCCGGCAGGATAATCCCCTGCTCCGGTCCGATGATATGAATCACGCCCTGGCGTTCATCTCCCAGCGCGAAAAGAGTCACCTTGGTGTCTGAACAGTTCTGACTCAGCGCATCCACCTGTGCCTTGGCGATCGGATCCGTGATATTCATCCGGTTTTCATCCGTTGGAACATTGTGATCCATCGTGGCAAAAGTGAGGTCAGGCCGGCGCACTTTACGCCCGGCGAGGCGGAGCCCTTCAAAAGCCTGGGGGCTGGTCACCTCGTGTACCAGATGGCGGTCAATATACAGCAGCACCTCGCCGTCACCCAGATCTCTGACGATGTGTGCATCCCAAATCTTGTCAAACAGTGTTTTACTCATAGCCGGGAAGAATATATTTTCTCCGACCCTTCCATCAATGCAAAAGGACGCACAAATTATGAACGGCTATCTTATTTTCATTCTGGCCCTGCTGATTTTCAATTGGCTGCTTTCCCTGATTGTCGAAACTCTGAACCTCCGAAACATTTCCACCACGATCCCGGTGGAATTCACCGGACTTTATGATGCGGAAAAATACGACAAGTCACAGCGTTACCTGCGAGACACCACCCGCTTCAGCCAGCTCCAGAACACGATCATGCTGCCGTTGACGATCGCCTTCATCCTGTCCGGCGGGTTTCGCTGGATCAACAGCATCGCACAGGGGATTTCAGACGATATGATCGTCCGCGGCCTCGTTTTCGGCGGAATCCTGCTGCTGATCAGCCGGCTTGTGAGCCTTCCTTTCAGTCTGTACGATACCTTTGTTATCGAGGCGCGCTACGGTTTCAATAAAACCACGGCGAAGACCTTCGTTGCTGATATTCTCAAAGAACTGCTGCTCACCGTCCTGCTCGGCGGACCGGTCTTTGCGCTTGTGCTCTGGATTTTCAGCGCAGTTCCCCATGCCTGGTTTTGGGCGTGGGCTGCACTGGCCGTTATTCAGCTCTTCATCCTGTTCATCGCACCGGTCGTCATCCTGCCGCTCTTCAATAAATTCACCCCGCTGGAAGATGGGGAACTGCGCTCTGAAATCGAAGAATTTGCCGCGGCACAGAACTATACACTGAGCGGGGTGTTTAAAATCGACGGCTCGCGCCGCTCCACCAAAAGCAACGCCTATTTCACCGGGTTCGGAAAAACCAAGCGCATCGCTCTCTTCGATACATTGATCGAAAAACACTCCGTCAGGGAATTGATTGCCGTGCTGGCACATGAAATCGGGCACTGTAAACTGGGCCACATTAAAAAGAGTATGATCCTTTCGCTGGGAGCCTCCCTGCTGATGTTTTTCATCCTCTCGCTTTTCATCAGCAGACAGGGACTGTACGCCGCATTCGGCATTGACGGGACACCGCTCTATGCGGGTTTCATTTTTTTCGGCTTCCTCTACGCGCCCATCAGCATGATCCTCGGACTGCTCGGCAACATTCTTTCACGCAGACACGAATATGAGGCCGATGCCTTCGCCGCCCGAACCACCGGAGAGCCGGACGCGCTCATCGACGCGTTGAAAAAACTCTCCGTTGACAATCTCAGCAATCTCACTCCTCATCCGCTCAAAGTATTCCTCGAATACTCTCATCCGCCTGTCCTCGATCGCATCAGATCCCTGCAGGAGTTTAAAAAAAACCGCTGACTGCCCTTCTGAACGCTTTATTTCTGCGATTGAAGACGTTCCGTTAACGTCGTGACGCGTTCGCGGGAATCGGCGCGGCTGACGGCGAGGCCCATCGCTTTTCTGGTGCCGACGAGCACGGCGAATTTTTTGGCGCGCGTTACGGCAGTATAAAGCAGGCTGCGCTGCAGCATGACAAAGTGCTGCGTATGCACGGGGATAATGACGCAGGGATACTCACTGCCTTGCGATTTATGGATGGTGACCGCGTAGGCATGCACCAGTTCATCGAGTTCGCGAAATTCATATTTCACGCGACGATCATCGATTTGCACAATGATTTCGCGCTGTTCCTCGTCAATGGCTGCAATGCGCCCCAGGTCCCCGTTGAAAACTTCTTTGTCGTAATCGTTTTCCGTCTGCATGACGCGGTCCCCTTCACGGAAGACGGTACCGAAGCGTTCGGTTTCCCGTCCGTGCGGGTTGAGCAGCGCCTGCATGACCCGGTTGAGATTGCGCGCGCCCAGTTCGCCCTTCTGCATCGGCGTCAGAATCTGAATGTCGTCAATCGGGTTAACCCCGAGCCGCTGCGGAATGGATTCGCTGATTATTTTGCGGATGACGCCGAGTGCCTTTCCCGTCTCTTCGGCCTCTATAAAATAGAGATCAGCGGATTTATCGCCCTCTTCCGGAAATTCGGGAAGCTGTCCCCGGTTGATACGGTGGGCGCCGGTGACAATGCGGCTTTCGGCGGCCTGCCGGAAGATCTCGGTGAGCGCAACGACGGGGACGACCGCGGAACGGATGAGATCGCGAAGCACCCGGCCCGGCCCGACCGAGGGAAGCTGGTCGGCATCGCCGACAAAAATGACGGCGGCGCGTTGCGGGACCGCCTGCAGAAGCTGCTGCGCCAGCACCTGGTCGATCATACTGGCTTCATCGATGATGAAGACATCGGCTTCGATCGGGTTTTCTTCGTTATGCCGGAACCCGCCGGTACCGGGATTGAACATCAGCAGCCGGTGAATCGTCTTCGCTTCGAGTCCCGTGGTTTCACTGAGCCGTTTAGCGGCGCGGCCCGTCGGAGCACAAAGTGCAATCGTGAGTTTTTTGGCTTTCAGCACCTGAATAATGGAGTTAACCAGTGTGGTTTTGCCAACTCCCGGCCCGCCGGTAATCACCATGACTTTAGCCTGAATGGCAATGCCCAGCGCTTTAATCTGGTTTTCAGAGAGCGTGATCTTCGTTTTTTTCTGGACCCACTCGAGCGCTTTTTCAAAATCGATCTTCGGAAAGGGATGTTTCCCATAATTGAGCTCAGTGAGTTTTTTGGCAAAAGCCCATTCGGCGAAGTAGAGTTTCGGCAGATAGACAAGAATTCGTCCGCTGCGGTCTTCGTCCTGAATCAGCCGTTTTTCACTCAGCAGATGTTCCAGGGCGTCACCGATGCGCTCTGCGGGAATGTCGAGCATCTCCATGGTTTTACTCTGCAGGTCGCCGCGGGGATAAGCACAGTGTCCGGATGTCGTGAGTTCCTGCAGAACGTATTCGATGCCGGCCCGCGCCCGCAGTTCGGAATCTTTGGCGATACCAAGTTTCTGCGCAATGCCGTCGGCGATGAGAAATCCGATGCCGCGAATGTCCCTTGCGAGGCAGTACGGATCGCGTTGAATCAGTTCAATGGCCCGTTCTCCGTAGGTTTTATGAATGCGAAAGGCCCGCGCGGTGCTCACTCCGTGACTGAAAAGGAAGTTCATGATATCACGGATACCCTTCTGCTCTTCCCACGCAGCACGAATCGCGGCGCGACGCGTCGGGCCGATTCCCTCCACCTTGAGCAATTTGCCGGAAGAGTGCTCGATGACATCAAAAACGTCACGTCCAAACTCTTTCACGAGCCGTTCCGCATACTCTTTGCCGATGCCGCGAATGATGCCGGAACCGAGAAATTTTTTAATCCCTTCAAGGGTATCCGGCTGCGAGATCCGCATCGAAGAGGCCTTGAACTGCTGCCCGTAGTGCGCATCGGTGACCCACTCCCCATCGGCGGCGAGCCATTCTCCCGGATTGGCCTCGGCGACGGTGCCGACGGTCGTCACCGGATCCTTATGGCCGCGCACTTTGACGCGCAGAACGGCATATCCGTTGTCTTCATTACGGAAAACCACCCGTTCGATCTGTCCATCGAGGCGCGTGTCATCCACTTTTTTTCGGTCGGTATTCATCTTTTATGCAGAGAAGGGGTAGAATATAATGCCGACAGAAAGATATCTCAATGGCTGAAGTGGACTATCGGAAACTGGAAGAGCGGCTGGGTCGGCACCATCTCGAACAGCGGCTCAGAATTCAGACGCATCATGTAGCCCGGCTTTTCGGTCAGGGCAAGGTGATGATTCACCTCGAGCATATCCGTACCCTGCATAAAACGATTCGCGGGGTGCTGCGGGCCGGCGGACTGTATAACCGCGGGCGGCGCAATGCGCTGGCGGTGCGTGTTCATTTCAACGATCTGCCCTGCCCTGATCTGCCGGCGGCATTTGACGGGTTCCGGATTCTGCACATCAGCGATCCCCACATCGACGGTAACCCCGGCCTGCTGGAAAAACTGATTCAACTGGTCGAGCCGCTCGAATACGACCTGTGTGTTATTACCGGTGATTTCCGTGAGGGAACATTTGAGGATTATGATACCCCGGCGCTGCGAATGACACAGCTGGCTGAACACATTAAAACCGACATGTATGCGATTCTCGGCAATCACGATGCCATCGAGATGGTGCCCACACTGGAGACGGGCGGCATCCGGATATTATTGAACGAACATGTGATGCTTGAGTCAGGCGGAGAAAAAATGGTGCTGGCCGGCGTGGACGACCCTCATTACTACGAAACCGATAATCTGGAAAAAGCATTTGAAGGGGCCCCTTTAAACCATTTTAAACTCCTGCTGGCCCATTCGCCCGAAATTTGTCGTAAAGCTGCCTTTGCAGGAGTTGATCTCTATCTTTGCGGCCATACACATGCCGGACAGATCTGCCTGCCGGGGGGACATCCCCTGCTCACTAACTGTAAATGTCCGCGCGAATGCCATTCCGGCCTGTGGCATTTTGAGGAGATGATCGGCTACACCTCGCGCGGAGCAGGAACATCTTCGGTAAATGTACGGTTCAATTGTCCGCCTGAAATCACAGTGCATCGCCTGTGCCGACGCACATAATGGCGGAAAAGTTCCGGTTGCGGATTGACGAGCGCCCTTGTTCCTACGTATTTAAATAGCATGAAAAAAGAATCTCCGCCTCGCATCCTGGTCATCGGCAGTATCAATACCGACCTGGTCGGCACCGGGAAACGTCTGCCTCTGCCCGGTGAAACACTCAATGGAGACCGTTTTTCGCGCACCTTCGGCGGGAAAGGCGCCAATCAGGCCGCCGCTGCCGCCCGGGCCGGAGCACAAGTCGATTTGATTGGAGCGGTCGGTAATGACGATTTTGGACATGCGGCGCTCAAAACTCTCCAGGATTGCGGGGTAAACACCGCGCAATGCCGCATTCTGCGAACGACGACCACCGGGGTCGCCCTGATCATGATTGGCGAAAATGCGGAGAACATCATCCTGATCATTCCCGGAGCCAATGGTAAAATTATTCCGGAATGGCTGACCGCCATCGAATGGGACCGATACGATGCAGTGATCCTTCAATTAGAAATTCCTTTTGAAACGGTTGAAGCGGTTATAAAACAGGCCTCACCGTATACAAAAATTTTCCTCACCCCGTCCCCGGCGCGACCCCTTCCGGATGAACTGCTGCATCAAGTGGATGTCCTGATTCCCAATGAACATGAATTGCAAATTGTTGCGGGAGCGGACCATTTCGATGATGCAGCAAAAAAGGCGCCGGAACTGACTCGTATCGGGGTCGCCGTTACACTCGGTTCAAAGGGAGTCCTCTGGGTTTCACGGGACGAACAGTATGCTGTTCCCGCATTTCCTGTTACACCGGTCGACACCGTCGGTGCCGGAGACTGCTTTTCCGGATTCTTCGCCACTGCATTAGCCGCAAAAAAATCTGTCCGGGAAAGTTTAATTGAAGCCTGCGCTGCCGCAGCACTGAAAATCCAGCGAAACGGAGCCCAGACCGGAATCC
>JASKKX010000028.1 GCA_030153935.1 Verrucomicrobiota bacterium
CGGCTCATGGATTCGGCTTTATCCTGTTCCATTCCGCCGGATGGAGGACTACAAAAAGTTTGAAAAGTACCAGTGGATGACCGCGCGTCTTCGGCGGCGGCTGGATAAGGACCGCAGACCGGAAAGCTATTCGCCGATTCTGGATTCCATTGAGCTGCATGGAAAGATTTCTACCGGTAAAAACCGCGAGTGGGCAGGCCGAAAAGACCTGATCCTTAAAAAGGGCAAGGTGTACGATGACCTGGCCGCGTTGATTGAGCTGAACAAAGCCAATGAGCTGTCTTTGGCAACCTTTAAGCCGACCGAGATTCTGGAAGTAACGGCGAAACCGGTAGAACGGGATTGGGGTGATGATCAGGTCGCAGCCATGGAAGCACTCCACCGGCAGGGGGACTTGTTCACTGAAGACGTTCAGGAGCAGTTTAAGTTGGTTCAGAAGCTTCCGTACGTTTTTTCGTACCGCTATCGCGACTGTAAGGGGAAAGAAAGCCATACGATGATCGAAGACTGGGAGGTCGGGGCGTTGTATTGGCGCTGCATAAAATGTGGCGACTCCGAGGAAGCCGCGGTTCAGAAGGTAAAAGACAAGTTTATGGGTTTCTGGGAAGAAAGAGATTTACACCTGTTTTTGGGCACTACCCTCAAATATGACGCGTGGGCGCAAAACCCTTTCCTTATTATTGGAACATTTGCGCCTCCTTCTACAAGCCAAGAGGAGCTTGACTTGTGGGATTGAGTTGATCCAGCAGTGTAATCCTGCCAATCCCTTTATACCTGAACGAAATATCCGTATATCCGGATTATGAATGGCTGTTGATCGATGCAGGTTCTGTCAAAATCCATCCTCACGCAGCAGGCGCCGAAGGGGGCAATCAGGGCGTCGGCCTTACAAAAGGGGGCGAAACAGCAAGATCTGTCTGGCCGTGGATGCGCAGGATATGCCGATCCGAACGTTTGCTGCGGATGATACCGCAGCAGATTGTACGCAGGCTGACCGGCTGATTGAGGCAATCCGCGGCGCCGACGGCCTCTCTGCATCTCAAGCGATGGCGCGGCGTAGCGACCCGTTATGCGAAAAACCTTTCGCCGTTCCCTGCCGCCGTTCACATCCGATGCATTGCGATCGGGCTGCAAATTTTGTGACGACACATCCTGGCCAAGGAGGGCGGCGCGGGTGCTGGCATCGCGCCGCCAAGAGCGCTGCTATACCGAACAGTTCGTTTAATGCAGGCTCAAGCCCCCGGATACGCTTACTGCTTGCCCCGTTACAAAGCCGGCGTCATCAGAGGCAAGCCAAGCTGCCGTTCCCGCTAAATCCTCAGGGGTTTCAAGCCTTGGAATGGCGGAGTTTTTTGCCAGTTCCTTGCTCATCTGCTCAAAGTCATGCTCCTGAACCGTTTCGCTTTGCGTCAATCCGGGAGAGATTGCATTCACGGTAATGCCGAATTGCCCCGCTTCGAAGGCAAGCGCCCTTGTGAGGCCAACGACCGCCGCTTTGGAAGTAACGTATTGAAGGCCGTTGCCGCGCCCCATATAAACCGTGTCAGAGGATATGTTTATGATGCGGCCCCAGTTTTGCGAACGCATGTCCGAAAAGACCTCACGCGCGCACATCCACATCCCTTTGACGTTTACAGCCATGACGTTATCCCAATCGGCTTCGTCCAATTCATAAAACGGCCGAACCGCCCGCTCCACCCCGATATGGCGCAGCATGATGGCCGCATTGTTAACGAGAATATCAACCTTGCCGAATCGCTCGCGCGCTTTACCCACCGTCGCTTTTATCTGATTGGCATCCGAGACATCACACACAAGCGGCAATACCTCGCGACTTTCAGTTGCAATCTCTTCAGCCGCCTGCTTTAAGACGTCCTCCGTCGTGCCGCAGATGACAACGTTGGCCTTTTCCTGATAAAGGCGCTTCGCGATCGCCTTGCCGATTCCGCGCCCGCCCCCTGTAATAAGGGCTGCATGACCTTTTAATCTTTCACAACTCATGGTGGGTTTCCTCCTGTTTTTATGTCACCTGACAAAAAATCATCAAATCAAATAATCGGGTGTTATATTTACCAATCTTTTAATCTCTAAAACCTGCATACTGTCCCCGAATTTCTGAGTTCGGAGATGATCTGTGGACACAGTTTCATCCCGGTTAGCCAACAACCTCCAATTCGTATTCGGAATTACCAAGGCCGAGCTTTTCAGCCTCGGCAATCTGCAGCCTGCCGTCTTTTTTGTGGAGAAGGCTGAAGAGATCCCATCCCTCCTTGGGGACAAGGTCCGAAGCCCTTGAGCCGGGCAGAGGACTTACTTTGCTCAATATGTCCAGGGTCGCCGTATCGATGGCAACCGGGTCGTCGGAGATCAATATTCCCTGATCCTGGGCTATGGGCGGGTCGGCAAGGGGCATACAGTCACACTCCGGCTGCATCTCGAGGAGGAAATTGATGTACACAACCTTTCCCGGCTCGAATGTTTTCAGGACTGCATTCGCCCCTTCGGCGACGGCTTTCATGAAGACCTCATGCGATATCGGGACTTCGATGGCCTCCACCGGGCAAACCCGTGCGCATCTTCCGCAGCGCCAGCACTTTTCGTTGTCAACCGTGTAAACATTGTCCGGGAAGGTGATTGCCTCGCTGGGGCATATATTCATGCAATCATGACATAAGGTGCATTTTGCCTGATCCCATTGCATGGTCTCCCCCATGAGAAAATGCATCTTTCCTCTTCCCTGGTGCCAGTCGCCGCCCCGCGGGGCCGCGGATATACCGCCCATGGATATGTTCTTGATGGCTCCTCCCAGCGCAGCCTGGATGTGCCCCTTTACATGGGTCAGCACGACCATGGCTTTGGCATCGTGAATGGCGGACGCGATGGCCATCTCGCCCAACGTCTCGCCGGCATACACCTTGATGGAATCGTTCCCGAAGATCCCGTCGGCCATGATCACGGGCGCGTCGAGTGTCAGATGCGTGTATCCGGCCTCTTTGGCAATCTCCAGATATTCGTAGCCGGGCACCCGCACCGAATCGGTCACAAAGGGTTTGGCTGGCACCTTTTTTACGGCATCGACCACTTTTTTGACAAACTGGGGACGAATGGTTTTGAAGGCGCCGTTATTGCCGAGGTGCATTTTCAATGGGACCAGTTCATCTTCAGGGAGGTGTCTTCCGAGATCGAACTGCCCCAGGAAGTTTTCGAATTTACCCATCAGTCCCGATTCATAGGTGAACGACCTGGACTGTGCCGTTATCTGATAGACTTTTGATTTCATAGATTCTCCTGTTTCTTCTTATTAAAACCATTTTTGCGGCTATAATTCATATCTCCCGTCCTACCCTTTGATCCTCACGACCTCATTAACAGCCCGGCGGGGGGTTCTGAATGTGTTTTGTGGGCTGGTCGTATTAATCTTGCCGATGGCGATGCCGATGCACACAGACAGATTCTCTGGAATACCAAGTTCCTGGCGGACCAGATCGGGATACGATGCCAATTGGACTGCCACTGCTGTACCCAGCCCGTACTCGCAGGCTATCAGCATAATGCTTTGCGATATGGCACCCAGATCGAACAAGGACCAGGGTGTCAGGGAACGGTCCATGCAGAGGAAGATTACAGAAGGTGCATCGAAAAAGCGGAAGTTGCGAACCATGAGTTCGCGCATGTCCTTCTGGTCCTTGCGATCAAGTCCCAGGAAATCTGAGCGGTCTTTTCTCAATTTCTCATATCGTTCTTTAAGTGTCGGCGGCCAGTCCTTCGGAAGCGGCCTGACGATATCCGGGTTTACGGGCACATCGTTGGAGAATCTCTCAGAATAAGCTTTCCGCAGCCTGTCAGTTGACTTGCCATTGGCCACGAATATCTCCCAGGGCTGCGTGTTCCCCCAGGAAGGGGCCCGCAGCGCAGCCTCGATAATCGAAAGAATCGTCTCATTGTCTATCGGCTCAGAAGTAAAAGCGCGGCATGTAAAGCGCGATTTCATGGCATCGATTATGTTCATATATTCCTCCCGAAGCTTTTATTTATTGTAACGGGGTGCGATGCGACACGAATGATTCCAATCTTCACATGGAGATGTTAAGCCCGCCATCTACCGGCAAAAGGGCCCCGACGATATATTTAGCCTCGTCCGATACAAGAAAGGCTACGGCCTCTGCCACATCTGCAGGTTCACCGATATGCCCTATAGGTATTCTCCCGTTCTCATAAGGCCTGTTTACATACTCCCTGTAACCAACCGGCGTCCCTACAAGCCCGGAGCCCACTGCATTTACCCTGATGTTAAACGGGGCGAGATCGATCGCGGCACACATGGTAAGGTAATTGACTCCTCCCTTGGACACCATGTAGGAAAATTTATCTTTTGTGCCCCTTGAACTGGAGACAGTGATGTTCACTATGGCACCGCCTCCCTGGGGTTTCATGATCTCGGAGGCCGATTTTGTGCAGAGGTAGTAGCTTCTGAGGTTTGTATTGAGGGTATACTCCCAGGTAGCTAAGTCACAATCAAGAATCGATTCGTTTTTTGTGTAAGCAACATTGTTGACGAGGACATCGAGTCTGTTGAACTTATCTCTTATGAAGGAGAACAAGGTGTCAATGGAACTCGCATCAGAATAATCCACCCTGAAATAAGACCCTTTCTTGGGCAGGTTCTCCGAAACAGCCCGTGCTTCATCCTCCTTCCTGGACGTTATGATTACATGATATCCGTTTCCTGCCAATATCTCTGCTATCGCCTTCCCGATGTTGTTTGTAGAGCCTCCCACAAGAGCTATCTTTTCCATATCATCCTCCTTTATCCTGTCGTGTTTATTCCCTGCACATTGTTTACGGAATAGTGTGTGAATCCTCTGCAATAAAGAAACGGCACTTTCTATCCTTCATCATTCCCGGCCAGCCGGGCCCCCATTTCGAAGGCCTTCGCACAGTCGAGGGGGAACACCTCCCTTCGTACCTGGGCTTTTTTCTCAGGGTCAAACCGTGAAGCAACCACCTTCGAGTAATCCTCAAACTGGTAGGTATCGTAGCTGCACAGTGTTTCTGAAGCTCCAAATATCCATTTCAGGATCATCTCAGTGGTGCTGATGTGATGGTCACAGCCTATTTCTTTTGCCATCTCCTCGGTCGCACCCAGGGTGTAGATAAAACCGGTCTTGATTTTTCCGGGAAAGATCGACTCCGGTGGGTCGGTGTAGGGCAGAAACGGGAAAACCAGGCGCTCCATGAACGATCTCATCTGACCGGTTGCTGTCCCCAAATAGATCGGTGATCCGAAGAGGAGTGCCTGAGCGTCCGGAATCTTCTCGAAGATGGGTGTCAGGTCATCCTTTACCGCGCATCTGCCATAGTTTTTCCCGCTCTTCATCTTGCAGGAGAAGCAGCTGATGCACCCTTTATAGTTCAGGTCATACAGATGGATGAGCTCGGTTTCGGCACCTTTCGAAGAGGCACCTTCCAGGGCTTTTTCAAGCAGTGTTGCTGTATTCCACTTTTTTCGGGGACTTCCGTTGAATGCGATAACTTTCATACTCAAACCCTCCTGTCGATAGTTGATATATGAACTGTGCTATTAGCTCCACTGTTACTTATCGTGAGCTCTTTGCCTTCTGTTACTCGTAGTGTACCTTGCGGATTATGGGAACGCCGCCAAAACCCAACTCAGATACCATCACCCCTGTTTTGCCAAAGGGAATGTTATCCATTGCTCAACCTCCCGAGGACAGAATGCGTCTTTATACCTTGCATAAGTCTCAATGATTAACTGTAGATCAATGATTCCTTTTTGCCTAATGGTTTTGACATTAACACATCATTCCGCCATCCGCCGTCAGAATCTGACCGGTCACATAATCTGAATCTTCTGAAGCAAAAAAGATGAAAGAAGGGACCAGCACGGTCGGATCAGCCAGATGGAAAAAACGTTCCCCTTCAAACCCTTGAAATTCAGCCAGGGCATCGGTCATGCGTGTCCTTGCAACCGGCAGGATTGCATTTACCTGGATGTTGTATACTGAAAGCTCTCTGGCAACATTTTTTGTGAAAGCATAGATCCCACCTTTTGCCGATGCATAGTCAGCCACACCTATGGACCCTCTCACTGCTGCTGGAGCACAGAGATTTATGATCTTCCCGCGTCCTTTATCTTTCATGAAACGCCGTACTGTTTCTGTAGTGCAATAAAAGGCTCCGTACAGATGAGTTTTTATAACTTCATCCCATTGCTGTGGGCTTATCTCAAGAAGAGGTGTGGGTTTTATTATGCCTGCATTATTAACCAGTATATCCACACCTCCAAAATTTTTTCCTGCTTCCTCCATCAGCCTTTCAATTTCTGTGTAATTTCCCACATCAAAGAGCCCGCCATTTACCGTTACCCCTTTGCTTTTGCAGCTCTCCATGACTTCATTAAGCCCTTTTTTATCCTTATGACCCACAAGGTAAAGGTGGGCGCCCTCTTTTGCGAAGCCCTCTGCCACGGCTTTGCCGATACCCTTTGAAGCTCCTGTAATAAGAGCAATTTTGTTTTCTAATCTCATCCTCCCCTCCACGGTTGTTTCATATTGCTCCGCTGATGAAACAATCCATTCAGACAGCGCAAGCGATTTTGGGATGCCTGAAATAGTTTTTTACATGTTTCGGTCGATTTTGCAACTTTCCCATGAATGATCGGCTTTTGAGGGGGGAAACCCCGGCGCTTCAGGTAATTGCCGACACATCGTATCGACAAGTCCAATCCAAACTCATTGCCGATCAGTCCCATTACCGCTCCTCTCGTCCATAAGGCAAAATCCATTTTAAGCTGCTCGGACCGCTTCCCGCAGATCGGTTTCCGGAGTCGTTTTTCTTGTTCGACAGAAAGAGAACGCTTCGTTCCGGTTCTGCGTCCCCGCCGCGTCGGTTTCATGAAAGAAAACTTTTTGTATCTTTTTTAAACTGATGTCTAAACTAATCATGCGATCATCGGCAGAATCAGGCAATTCTTCGGGACGATCATGTATTGGGTGAATTGTAAAAAACCGCTATATTCGATGCAAATTGAATATGGGGTCAGACGGCGGATCAGGAAAACGCTGAGTAAAAAATGTGATGCCATAAAAAACGGACATTTCTGAATCGGATAAAAAATTTAAGTCGAATAGAAAAGCAATAACAGGAGCGAACGAAATGCTGTATAGAACTTTTGGAAATACCGGAGAAAAACTTTCCGTTCTCGGTTTCGGATGCATGCGGCTGCCGGTGATCGACGGACAGCAGCATTGGATCGATGAAGAGAACGCGACTCAAATGCTGCATTATGCTATTGATCACGGGGTCAATTATATTGATACAGCCTATCCGTATCATGCGGAAGTTCCGATGCAGAAGGGGATGAGTGAAGTTTTCGTGGGGAAAGCGCTGCAGAACGGGTACAGAGATCGGGTTTCTCTGGCTACCAAACTTCCCAGCTGGCTGATAAAAAGCCGCGAGGATATGGACGATTATCTCAATCAGCAGCTGGAACGGCTGCAAACGGATCACATCGACTTTTACCTGCTCCATTCCATGAATACCGGACATTGGAAAAATCTCAAGGAACTGGATGTCTTTGATTTTCTGAATTCTGCACTGGCTGACGGGCGAATCAGATATGCAGGATTCTCATTTCATGATGAACTGGATCTGTTTAAAGAAATCGTTGATGCCTATAACTGGTCCTTCTGTCAGATTCAGTACAACTATATGGATGAAAAGTATCAGGCCGGTCTGGAAGGGCTCGAATATGCCGCTGCGAAAGGACTGGGTATCGTTATTATGGAGCCGCTCCGGGGGGGCAGCCTGACGACGAATATTCCTGATTCGATCCAGGCGGTCTGGGACAAAGCGGATGTGAAGCGCAGTCCTGCGGAATGGGCTCTGCGTTTTGTATGCAACCATCCGGCCGTTCATGTCGTGCTGAGCGGAATGAGCGAAATGGCGCATGTCCGCGAGAATATCCGAATTGCGGAACAGGCACTGCCGGAGTCACTGACAGAAAAAGAAAAAAGGCTGATTGAAGAGGCAAAGGCAATCTACCGGCAACGAACCAAAGTCGACTGCACCGAATGCCGGTATTGTATGCCCTGTCCGAGCGGGGTCGATATTCCCGGTAACTTCAGTCTGCTGAACAGCGCTTTCATGTATGACAATATACCGGGGGCAAAACAGCGATACGGGTTTTTGAAATTGGGCAAAAGCGATGCTGCCAAGTGCATCGGATGCGGAATTTGCGAAGAGGCATGCCCGCAGCACATCCCGATTCGTGAGAAACTGCTTGAAGTGCAGAATACACTGGGATAACACAACCTGCCGAATAAAGTCGCAACAGTCTCCGCTGGCAACAAATTATACTGGAACGGATCGTTTCCCCTTCTTGTTGTAAAATCACTCCGGGGCTGTGATAGAAAATCCTGTGAAACCGTTTCCTCCAAAGGTGGAGACATTACAGCACCGGGCTCATGAGAGCGGCCAGATTTTCTATAAGCCGCTGGGTTGCCGGTCGCTTGCGCCATTCGCTGAGAATGATTTCATCGCTGCAGTTTATATCCTCATGGATGATCTGTTTCATGGCGTTGGCAAACTCTGTGCTGTACGCTGCAGCACAGGTCTCATAGTTCAGCTTCAGGCTGCGCTCATCGATATTTGCAGTTCCGATCAGTACAAATTCTCCATCGATGACCAGCGCTTTGGCATGCATGAAAGGCGGCCGGCGCTCGTGGATATGCACGCCGGCGTTCAGCAGCTCTTCATAGAGAGCACGGCTGGCATAACCGGCATAAAGGTGGTTGTTTTTCTGCGGGACGACCAGATGGACATCAACCCCGCGAAGAGCCGCTGACCGCAGTGCGCGCAGGATGTCGACAGGCGGCACGAAATACGGGGTGACCGCGAAGATCTGTTTTTTTGCAAGGATTATACTGTTGAAAAAAGTTTCGACAGCAACCTCCTGTTCCGTGGAGGGTCCGCTGTTGATCAAACGTGCTGTAATGGTTCCTGCCGGTTCCAGACTCGGAAAATAGTCTTCAGTCAGCAGGGTTTCCGCCGCTTCGCGGGTGATGAAGTACCAGTCGCGCAGAAAGGAATACTGCAGTTCCTGAACCAGGGGTCCTTTCACATGGAAGTGATAGTCGCGAATCGGCGGCTTCCCCGGTCGGGTCAAATGGGAGGCATGGATATTAACGCCGCCGAAAAATCCGTTTTTGCCGTCTATAACCAGTATTTTCCGGTGGTTGCGCAGATTGATCTGAAACTGGCGTTTCAGCGGATTGGCCTGGGTCCACCCGGCCACCTTGAAATTCGGTATCTTGCGGGCTCTGCGGAACAGCCCGCCGAAAAGGGCTTTGGTTGAACCGAAACGGTCATAGAGCAGGCGAACCTGAACCCCTTCAGCGGCCTTTGCCGCGAGAGCATTCATAAATTCGCGGCTGATTGAATCGTTTCCGATGATGTAACTCTGCAGGTGAATATGATATTTGGCCTGCCGGATGGCTTCGAGCATGCGGGGGTATGTTTCATCCCCGCCTTCGAGCGGCGTGAGATGATTGCCGGCAAGCGCCGGATGGTTGGGGAGGAGTGCGTTGAGGCTATGATTCAGTTCACGCTGGAATGCATTTTCGGCCGGGACGCCGTTCATGTTGTGCCAGTAAGCCCGCGGAGCGGTGTTCCGCAGGATTTTACGGGTTTCCAGCAGGTGTTCATCGGCGAGGAATTTCAAATAACCGCGATCACTGACCCGATCAACACCGAAACCCAGATAGACCAGCGGTCCAATAATCGGAAAAGACCAGGCAACGAAAATCCACAGAATGGTGGAGGCGGCATTGCGCCGCCGCTGGAGGCAATGCAGAGTGACCAGAATGAATGCAACAAGATGGATCAACCACCCGATCAGCAGAAGAAACGGTCTTTCTGTCATTGCAGGATCCTCAGCAGTTCAGTGCCTCCCGGAGATCCTTTTCGTACAGGTGCGGTTCCAGTAAAAAAGAATCATGCCCTTTATCTGAATGTACTGTTACATGGTTGACGGAAATTCCGCAGGCTTCAAGCTTTCGGCGGATAAAATCCTGTTCGTCAGGATAGAAGCAGACATCGTCGTTAATGGTGAAAAGCAGATAACGCTGGTTGGTGCAGCGCCCGAAAAGCTGTTCATAGCTTGAGAAGCCGGTATCCCGTAGCAGATTATAATCCGACCACGCGGCAATCATCTGCAGGTAGGTGTTGGCGTCGAAGCGTTTTACCAGCTTACGACCCTGATGCAGGATGTAGGATTCAAGGGGAGTGCTGATTTTATACCATGAGAATTCATCATGCTCCTGTTCATAGCGGTCATGGGCGCGTTCCTCAATAAAGTCGAGAGAAACATAGGTTTTGTGTGAAATCATCCGGGCCAGGGCGAGACCCCTCACCGGAGGAACGCTGTCATAGTAGTGTCCGTCTGAGAAATTCGGGTCATTCTCAATCGCTAAAATCTGCTCAAGATTGTGGGCACGTGTCAGGGTGGTCGGTTCAATGCCGCAGGCCAGCGGAATGATCAGATCGGATTTTTCCGGATAACGCGCAGCGAAATTCATCGTCAGCATGCCGCCGAGCGATGCGCCGATCACCGCGTGCAGTTTGCTGATTTCGAAATGGTTGAGCAGCGGTAACTGAGAATCCACAATATCACCGCAACTGATACGGGGAAAGTCTCCGCCGTAGGGTTTGCCGGTTTCCGGATTAATTGAGGACGGCCCGGTGGTGCCGTAGCAGCCGCCGAAGTAATTGGCGCAGATGACAAAAAAACGGTCGGTATCGACGGCCTTCCCCGGCCCGATAAATTCATCCCACCACCCGGTTTGGCAGACATCCGTCCAATGTTCTCCGATTCCGGGAACGGCGGGATTATAGCCGGCGGCATGCTGAGATCCGGTCAATGCGTGAAAAAGAAGAATCGCATTGTCGTGCTGTTGATTGAGTGTTCCGTAGGTTTCATAGGCCAGAGTGACCGGACCGAATTCCGTTCCGTTTTGCAGTTTCAGCGTTTCGTAGGTAAAAAATTGCGTCTCAACGTTTTTCATAATTTAAACTGAATGAAAGAATAAAATACCGGAATTTCTTCCGATATTCCACTATTCATTCGCTTCAATACTCCTTCTTATTTCAGGGCGAGAGTCAGGTCCGCGATAATATCGTCGATATGTTCCAGTCCGACCGAAAGGCGGACCAGACCGGGAGTGATCCCGCCCTCCGCCTGTTGTTCGGCGGTAAGCTGGGAGTGTGTCGTTGTCGCCGGATGAATTGCCAGGCTCTTTGCATCGCCGACATTGGCAAGATGCGAAAAGAGCCGAAGTTTTTCGATAAACCGCTTCCCTGCCTGTTCGCCGCCCTTGAGCTCGAAGACCACGGTTGCACCGAATCCGTTTTTGAGGAGCCGTTTTGCAACCGGATATGACGGATGGCTTTCCAGGCCGGGGTAGCGAACCCATGCGATTTCACTCTGCTGCTCGAGAAATTCAGCAACGGTCAGCGAATTTTCGCTGTGGCGCTCCATGCGCAGGGCCAGCGTTTCAATTCCCTGCAGGAACTGCCACGCATTATCCGGCGCAAGACAGGCTCCCAGATTGCGCAGGGGGACGAGCCTCATCCGCAGAATGTAGGCGAGCGGCGCCAGCTCCGGAGGCAGATCGAGCGCATAGCGGATCCCGTGATAGCTGTCATCCGGCTCGGAGAGAAGAGGATGTTTGCCGGTTGCCCAGTTGAACTTCCCGGAATCCACCACAATGCCGCCGATGCCGTTCCCGTGTCCGCCCAGCCATTTGGTCAGCGAATGGACGACGATATCCGCGCCGTGTTCAATCGGCCGCAGCAGATGCGGCGTGGTGAAGGTGCTGTCTACGATCAGCGGCAGCCCGTTATCGTGCGCAATTTTCGCAATGGCCTCAATGTCGGACACGTCGAGCGACGGATTGCCGATGGTTTCGGTGTAGAGAGCCTTTGTTTTGTCGGTAATCGCAGCAGCGAAACTCTGCGGATCGGACGGATCGGCAAACGTCACCTTAATACCCAGTTGAGGCAGGATATTGTTGAATTGCGTATAGGTCCCGCCATAGAGATTGCTCGACGACACAATCTCATCCCCCGCCTGTGCGAGGTTGATGATGCTGTAGAAAATGGCCGCCGTGCCGGATGCCAGCGCCAACGCGGCGACGCCGCCTTCAAGCGCAGCGACACGCTGTTCAAGCACATCATTCGTCGGATTCATCAGCCGCGTGTAAATATTGCCCAGCTCTTTCAGGCCGAACAGGTTTGCGGCGTGTTCCGTGTCCTTGAATACATAGGCACTGGTTCGATAGACGGGAACCGCGCAGCTGCCTGTGGACGGATCCGGGGTGTAGCCGGCATGCAATGCCAGCGTTTCTGTTTTTTTACTCATTTCATCCCTCTCTTTACTTTTGTGTTCAGCTAGAAAGGGCGGAGGTGAGATGCGGTTGACCGTCAACTTTCCCCTTACGGGGCACATCGCCTTTTTTAAGGCCGTGGCACCTTTTGTTGTAAGGTTGCCGGGCGTTTACCTCACGCCTCTCTGAATGCATAAACCGCAAGATACCCGTTTTTTTTCTGCTGTCAACACCCCTTTAACGAAAAGTTATAAAAAAGATCAACAATCATGTGTTTACAGTGTCTGCCCTTCCCAAGGTTTGAAAAAAGGAACGAAACAGTTCCAATCTCTGGAAAAACCGGTAGAGTCCCTTTCTATGCGCAGATTTTTTCTTACAGCTTCCATGATCCTGCTGGCGGGACTGCTTTCCGTTCATGCCGATTCGGACCGCCTGCTTCAAACGCTGAAGCCGCTTGGCCATGTCAATGATTTTGCCGGAGTCATGCGTCCGTCCGACCGCACGTCCACAGAAGGGATTCTGACGGAGCTGGAACAGAAGAGCGGCGCGCAGGTGGTGGTGGTCAGCGTGAAATCGCTCGACGGGGGCCAGATCGATGATTTTGCCGTTCGGCTGTTTGAGCGCTGGGGAATCGGTCAGAAGGGCAGGGACAACGGACTGCTGCTGGTTGCGGCCATCGAGGACCGCAAGGTTCGCATTGAGGTCGGTTACGGTTTTGAAGGGGATCTTCCGGATGCGGCGACCGGGCGGCTGATTGATCAGTATATCGTGCCGGCTTTCCGTCGCGGTGACTACAGCGGCGGCCTGCGCGACGGAGCAAAAGCACTGGCCTCTGTCGCCGCCACGGCTTCCGGGGTCAAACTGACCGGGGTCCCGGATCAGAGCAGTTATTCCCGTTCCGTTGCTCAGGAACACAACGGACCCGGGATTATACAGCTTATCGTCTTTATTATCATAATCATTGCGGTGATTCGTCATCCATGGCTGCTGCTGCTGATGATGATGAGCGGCGGCGGCGGTTCCCGCGGCGGCGGCGGCTTCGGCGGCGGCGGTTTCGGTGGCTTCGGCGGGGGAATGTCCGGCGGTGGAGGTGCATCGCGCGGCTGGTAGATGGGGATTATTATGAAAAAAATGAGTCCGGAACAGTTTACAGAACAACTGAAAATCATTTGCGGAGACAATCTGCAGAGCGTCATTCTCTACGGTTCTGCCGCTGCCGGTGACTATGCAGAGAAAGGATCGGATTACAACCTGCTGGTTGTGCTGAACGATCTGTCTCCGGCAGCACTGCAGAGTCTGGCAAAGCCGGTTTCCGCCTGGGAGCGGGCGGGCAATCCGCCACCGCTGCTCTTCACGCGCAAGCGGCTGGCCGAGGCGGCCGATGTCTTTCCGATCGAGCTGCTGGACATGTGCGATACCCGCAGGGTACTGCATGGCGATGATGTCATTGACGGAATCCGACCGGACACCGCCAACCTGCGTCTTCAGGTCGAGCGCGAGCTGCGCTCCGCACTGATTCAACTTCGCCGGAATTATCTTTCCGCTTCCGGCAGCCCCCGCCGGCTTGCTGCGCTGCTGACCGGATCGGTTTCCAGTGTGCTGGCGGTCTTCCGCGCTGCGCTGCGTCTTTATGAAAGCCCGGTTCCGGCGGAAAAATTCCTGGCATTGGAAAAGCTGAATGAGCACATTCCGGTTTCGACCGAAAGTTTTCGGCAGATTCTGGCTATGAAGACCGGCGCACTGAAGCTGAAAGATGCAGATGCCGGGCGATTGTTTGAGGACGTCCTGAAGTCTATCGAAGCCGTCGTGGATGCAGTGGATCAACTTTAGAAAAATGGAGGATGCGATGAAAAAAATCTGGATTGTTCTTGGAATTATTGCGTTGGTGATTGTCTTGGTGATCGGGTCTCTGGTCGGCTCCCGCAACCGGTTTGTTGCGCTGGAAGAGGGCGTTGACGCACAGTGGGCGAATGTGGAAACGGTATTGCAGCGCCGGTTCGATCTGATTCCGAATCTGGTGAACACCGTCAAGGGATATGCCGCTCATGAAGAGGGCCTGCTGACCAGGGTGACTGAACTGCGCAGCCAGTGGGCCGCTGCCAAAACAACAGATCAGAAGATAGGCATTGCCAATGAATTGCAGGGAACTCTCGGACGGCTGATGCTGGTGGCGGAAAACTATCCGGACCTGAAAGCCAACCAGAATTTCCTCGCACTGCAGGATGAGCTGGCGGGAACAGAAAACCGTATTGCGGTGGAACGCCGCCGCTATAACGAATCTGTACAGGCCTATAACACCGCGATTCGAAAATTCCCGGGTGTATTGTGGGCCGGGATATTCGGTTTTGAGCGCCGCACGCCGTTTGAGTCTGCTCCCGAAGCCTCCGCTGTACCGAACGTCAATTTCTGATGATTGCGCAGCCTCCTGAGTGCCGCGAATTGTAGAAAGTACATTAAAGTTCACAATTCGCGGAAATCGCGGCTTCGCTCTTGCCAATGATAAAGGGCTTCCTTACTCTCTGACGGATATGAATTTCAACCAGAACTGTGTTTTTCTTACGGGTATTATTGCCCTTTTTGCACTGTGTTCAATAACGGGCTGTTCATCTACCACGCTTCCATATGAGAGAGTCCGTGAAGGAAACTACCATTATATCAACCCGTTCTCCTATAAGCCGGAGGCGCCGCAGGAACACTGGGAATATGCCTCTTCGCTGGAAGCCGCCGGGAAAACCAAGCGTGCCCGGGAAGAATTTGAAATCCTTGTAAAACGCTGGCCTGACAGTGCCGAGGCGATTTCGGCAAAACAGAAGGTTGCGGATCTTTACTTTGCGGAAGGGAAAAACAGCTCGGCTTTTGAGACCTACGAGGAGTTGATTAATGAATATTACACCGACATTCAGGACTATGAGGCCATCCTTAATCGGCTGTTTGCCATCGCCGAGAAGGAGATGACCCGCAGACGAATGAAATGGCTGTTCGGCGGTTACACTGCGCCGGAACAGGCAATTCCGTATTTCGAGTCGATTCTGAAGAATGCGCCGCAGTGGGAGCGTGCGCCCGAAATCCAGTATACAATCGGTCAGGCCTACGAAAAAGGCAAGCAGCTTTCCTTGGCTGTTGCGGCATATTCCACTGTTGAATATCGTTATCCGGACAGTCCGTATGCGGAAAAGGCCGCGTATGCAAAGATCGGCGTTCTCAAAAAACTGGTCCAGTCTACACCGTACAGCATGGATCTTCTCGAGCAGGCGGAAACCGCTGTGAAACTGTATCAGGAACTCTATCCTGATTCGGAGCACATCGCTGAAATTCAGTCCATTGCCGATGACTTCAGAGAGCGTGCCGCACAGCACGAATATGAAACGGGAAAATTTTATGAACGGATTCCTCGTCCGGCAAAAAGCGCATCCGCCGATATCTACTATAAAAAGGCCGTTGAAGAGTACGAGGGAACAAAAGCCGCCGATGAGGCTGCAGAACGGCTGAGCGCCCTGAATGCAAAGGAGGAGGAGCCCCAGCCCCCCCCCCAGGTAGCCAGCCGCCAACCTCCGGAGAAAAACGCAGAAATACAGCTCCAGAACACATCTGACGAAACCGGCGGCGGATCCGGCTCTCAAGCTGTTGCAATTCGTCCGGCAGAGGAGAATGCGAAGCTCCAGAGTATGCCTGCCGACAACGGCATCCCGATTGAAGCGGCCCCGAGCGGGGCCGTTTTGCTTCCTGAACGGGCGGTGAATATGGCCGAAGCGGTTGAGTTTACGGCCGACCGGCTGGACTATTCCGCTGGCCTGCTGACCGGCGCGGGACATGCCGCTTTCCGGCAGCAGGCTGCCGCTCTGCAGGCGGATCATATGACGGTGGATCCGCAGAACGGTGAGATTCATGCCCGCGGCAACGTCCTGATGGATCGCGACGGAGAGCACTGGGCAGGTCGGGAGCTGGATTACAACTATCGAAGCCGGGAGGGAACCTTCGATCAATGGGCGATGTATTTCGAACCGGCCTACCTCGTTGCCGGGAAGGCCGAGCGGGTCTCTACCAATGAATTTCTGATCCATGATGTCATGCTGGCGTCTCGCTCCGCTGAGCGGCTGCCGGTCTGTGCCCGGGCGTCTCGGGTACGGATCATCGACAGCAACGAACCGGCCGGCGCATTGATTGTGGCGGAAAATATGACTTTCTACATCGGGCCGGTTCCTGTCTTTTACACACCGGTCTGGCAGCGTCATCTCGGGTATCGGACCCTGTCCTTCACGATCGGCAGCACAGGAAATTTCGGTGCTTTTGTGACGGGAAGTGCTGAAATGCATCCGGGAGAACGGTTGGCGTCAAGTGCTTATCTTGATCTCTATTCCCAGCGCGGAACGGGGACCGGTCGGAACTTCAAATGGAGTGCTCCAAACGGCGAAAGCGAGCGCAACCCCGCAGCGGCGCCCGCCCGCGGGATCAGCGTGCCGTGGCGGGATCAGGTACGTCTCACGGCACCCCTCGATCGGCTCAGCGATCCGGATGCGTTCAATGATTTTTTTTCGGCCGATCACCGGGCTGAAAACGCTCCGGGAACCCGCCCGGGTGCAGCGCATTCCGCGGAAAAGCATGTATTCGGCCTGAATGCCGATCACCGTCTGAATGACTTCTATGCCGCCGCCGGGCAGAAACCCGGACACACCGCTGAACATGACCGCCGACAAATCGGCACGACCCCTTTTTATTTTACAAGTGGAAAGGACACCGGTCTGCCGGAAGAATCCGCTGCTGATGAGTCCGAGGCAATTGAAATTACCGCCGACCAGATGGAATCTGCCGGCGGTTTGCTGATCGGCGAAGGCCATGTGACCTTCAAGCAGCAGGGAACCGATCTGCAGGCAGATCATGTAACCGTGGATCCGAAAACCGGAGAAATCAATGCCAGCGGCAATATCCTGATGATTCGCGACGGCGATCGCTGGGAAGGACAGGAGTTGACCTATAATTACAAAACCCGGAAAGGGACCTTTGGGCAATCGACGATGTATTTTGACCCTGCTTACATCACTGCCAGGAAAACCGAGCGGGTTTCTACCAATGAATTTCTGATGAACGATGTTCTGATCACCACCTGTTCCGGCGAAAACCCCATTGTCTATGCCAAAGCGAAGGAAATGCGGGTTATTGATGAAAACAAACCGAGCGGGACCTTCATTAAGGCCAAAGATGTGACATTCTATGTCGGACCGGTTCCTGTTTTTTACACTCCGGTCTGGCAGCGTCATCTCGGCTACAGAGTTTTTTCTATCGTGCTGGGTACAGGGGGCGGGCTCGGTTATTTCGCTAAAATCGGTGCTGAACTGCATCCGACTGACTGGCTGTCAACGAAGACCCATCTTGATCTTTATTCCAAGCGCGGGGTGGGGCTCGGTCAGGACCTCAGGTGGATTACTCCTCACGGAAAGGGCAAAATCGAAACCTATTACATTCATGACAGTGACCCGACGAAAGACCGTGATGACCCGGCCAGGCGAAGACTGGTCGACTCGGACCGTTACCGGATTAAAGTGCAGCATCGCGAACAGATGGATGACAAAACCTATTTTTCCACAAAACTCAACTGGCTCAGCGATCCGGATGTGACGGATGATTTTTTCAAAGACGAATTCCGCCATGAAGCCAATCCGGAAAATTATGCGGTTCTGCAGCACTCGGCAGATGATTATGCTGTCGGTCTGCGTGTTGACCAGCGTCTGAACGATTTTTATACCACGGTGAATCGGCGGCCCCAACTCTCTTTCGACAGCTACCGCCGGCAGCTCGGGGAAACACCGTTTCATTTTGAAAGCGAAAACAATGTCGGATTTTTTGAAGAAGTTAATGCCGAAACGAATCTTCCGCCTGTCCTGCGAGGTGATAATTACCGCAGTGCCCGGCTGGATACATACAATCGACTTTTTCTGCCGTTGCGCTTTAACGACTTCCTGAATGTTATTCCGCGTGCCGGATATCGCGGCACCTGGTACAGTAAAACCGATACCGACTCGGAGGATGCGAAATATCGCCACATTTTTGAATTGGGAACGCTCAGTTCATTTAAAGCCTATAAAACTCTCACAGAACAGAGCGGATTTTACGGAACCGGTCTTCGCCATGTGTTCGAACCCTATGTCGACTACAATTACCGCTATTCAAGTGCGGAGACAAACAAGCTCTATCAGTTCGATGCAATTGACAAACTGAACGACCAGAATGAAGTCCGTTTCGGAAGCCGTAATTTTCTACAGACCAAGCGTGGAGCCAAACGCATTGCCAACTTCCTCGACAGCGATGTGTACACCAGCTATCGTTTTGACCCGCAATCCGATGAGGAAGACTTCGGACCGCTCGTTGCCGATGCGGAAATGAGCCTTACGGACCATTTCTATATCCAGGGCGATACGGAATACGACTGGTACACACATGAGCTCAACCCGGCCAACGCCCGACTCCGGCTGGTTACAGATGATGAAAGTGAATATGCCGTCAGTTACCGTTTTCGGGATGATGATGAAGCCGACCGTTCCCTTTTTACTGCTTCTGCACAGCTTTTTCCCAACGCCAGATGGTCTTATGAGTTTATGGTCCGTTATGATGAAAAACGCGATGAATGGGAAGAACGGCGAGCCGTTGTGACGCATAAGTTTAACTGCATCGGGATGGGCATCGGCTATCGCAGTGACGAAGACGATGAACAGCAGATTTGGATACAGCTCTGGCTGACTGCTTTTCCGCAGACATTCATCAACTTCTGATGGGCAGTTCTCCAGTCTGTGAAACCGGGACTGAAACTTAACCGAGTGTCTGTCGCCCCTGGATTGCACGCTGAAGCGTAGTGGAGTCCGCGTATTCAATGGCACTTCCAGACGGCAGGCCGAATGCCAGCCGCGAAACATTTGCCCCCCGGCTGGTAAGGATCTCTGCCAGATAGCTGGCGGTTGCCTCGCTCTCGACGTCAGTGCCGAGTGCCACGATTACCTCCTGAATATTTTCCGGCTGGAGCCGTGCCAGCAGTTCCGTCACCCGCAGATCGGCCACGCCTCTGCCGAGTGCGGGCGAAAGATGGCCGCCCAGCACGTGGTAGCGCCCGTTAAAAGCGCCGGAGGTTTCAATTTTCAGAATGTCACCGGGACTTTCCACCACGCAGAGCAAGCCGTTTTCGCGCCGTTTATCGGTACAGAGTACGCAGGGGTCCTCTTTTGCGGCGGTAATACTGCCGCATCGCGAACAGCTGCCGATCTGTTCGTCGGCAATGAGCAGCGCATCCGCCAGTTTTCTGGCCAGCCCGTCGCGGTTTAGCACCAGTGCTAACGCCATGCGCTCGGCGGAGCGCTTTCCGATTCCTGGAAGTTTTTCCAGTGATGCGACCAGGTTGTCCAGCGGGAGGAGATGTTTCATGTATCCGGCTGCAATTTAAAACGGAAGGTCCATGCCGGCGGTAAGACTCTGCATTTCCCTGGCAGCTTCATCTTGCGCCTCTTTCAGGGCGCCTTTAAAAGCGTCAAGTACCGCGGCTTCGATTTTTTTGACGTTACCGGTCTGAATCAGTTCAGGAGAAATGGAGAGACTTTGCGGTTTGATATCGCAGCTCATTTTCACCGTGACATCCCCGTTGCCGCCTGAAAACTCAACCACTTTTTTTGCGAGCATCTTCTGCTTTTTTTTCATTTCCTTTTTCATGCTCGCCGCCTGTTTCATCATTTTCATCATATCCATGATAAGTCCTTTCTATTCTCTGATGTCGATTATTTCCCCGCTGAAGGCTTCAAGAACACTTCGAACGGATGGGTTCTGATAATATTTCTGTTTGTCCGGTGATCCTTGAATCGGTCCCTTGGCCGGCAGCGGTTTTGTTTTTTCAACCAATCTGCTGAAGTCGATCGAGACCGGCCGTTTCAGGAACGAACTCAGGGTTTTCCGGATAAACGAAAGGGCCCGCGGATTTTCAGGATTTGCGCGGGCTCCGGCAAATTCGGGATCGATACCGAGGGTGACGTGCGTTTCCGAAACATTCAGCGGAACGGTATCTGTCAGATACTGCCTGGCATTAGGGACTCCTTTGATAATCCGCTCAAGGAGGCCGGGCCAGGCGGCTTTAAGCTGTTTTAAATCATCCGCGGTCTTTTTTTTTATGTCATATGCTGCCGGTATCTCCTGCACGGTCGCGGTTGCTCCGGAACCGGAGGTCCCTTTGAGCGCTGCGATCTGCTCCATCAATTCGTCGATGGTGGCCACCGTAGCGGCACGCGAAGCGCGGAGGAGTGCCGCTTCAAGCATCGTGCGCTTGGAGAGGGCGTAGCGCATCCGGCTGTCGACATCGATCAGGATTTCAATAATACGCAGCAGACGTCCGTCGGTACTTTTTGCCGCCTGTTTTTGCAGGGTCTCAATCTGTGTTTCAGGGAGATCAAACGCATCGATTTTTTTCCCGGCGTGCAGAACGATCAGCAGATTGCGGAACTGGTCGAGCAGTTCAAGCACGACGCGCTGCATGTCCTTTCCGCTTTCATTAATCCCGGCGATTGCTTTGAGGATGGCCGGAATGTCGCCGTCGAGAATGGCATCAGCCAGCCCCTCGAGCTGCGCGCGGCTGATCAGTCCGAATACGGAAAGCACATCCGCCTCTTCGATGATTTTCCCGCGAAAGGAGATCAGTTGGTCCAGTGCGCTTTCAGCGTCACGCAGGCCTCCTTCGGCCCCCCGGGCGATGGCGAGCAAGGCATCTTCGCTGACTTTAATCTCTTCCGCCTCGGCGATTTTCCGCAGCTGGGACGTAATGTCGGCCACCGAAATACGGCGCAGGTCGAAGCGCTGACAGCGCGACAGAATGGTCGTGAGCACTTTTTGCGGTTCCGTGGTGGCAAAGAAAAATTTAACGTGCGGCGGCGGTTCTTCGAGCGTTTTCAAAATGGCATTAAAGGCTTCCCGCGTGAGCATGTGCACTTCATCAATAATGTAAATTTTGAACGGGCCGCGTACGGGGGCATAGCGGGCATTGTCGCGCAGTTCCTGTACATCGCCGATTCCGCGGTTGGACGCGCCGTCTATTTCAATGACATCCAGGCTGCTGCCTTTCATGATTTCTTTACAGGAGTCACACTGGTTGCATGGTTCGCTGCCGTTGCGGTTTCGGCAGTTCAGGGCTTTTGCCAGAATGCGGGCCGTGGTGGTTTTCCCGGTCCCGCGCGGGCCGACAAACAGATAGGCGTGTGCCAGTCGGTCGTTTTGAATCGCGTTGTGCAGCGTCTGCGTGACGTGATTCTGCCCCACAACATCCGCAAAGATCTGCGGTCGCCATTTCCGTGCTAAAACTTCATAACCCATAAGCCGGTAAACCTACCTGTCCCTTTGAATAAAGGCAAGATGCAAGGTCTGGATTGATAAAAATCTTGCCGGAATACTCCGGGTAAACTAGCGTAAAAACAGAAGGAGGGAGGGCGGCTGTGCTTTTTTGCAGTTTGGTTTTTGTTTTCGCACCGACCGCGATCAGACAGCCTGCCCGCGGCCTTCTTAATTAAAAAGATTAATCAGAGAAACAGCCTATGAGAATTTTGATTTGCAATGACGACGGAATCTACGCTCCCGGCATTTCCGTGCTGCACAAGGCGGTGGAATCACTGGGGGAACGCCATGTGATTGCACCCGATGTGGAGCGCAGCGCTGCCGGCCATGCCATCACACTGGCCGATCCCATTAAGAGTATGCTGGTTGAAAAAAAAGGTGAGTTTTTCGGGTACGGCATTGGCGGGACGCCGGCGGACTGCATTAAGCTGGCGGTCTGCGCCATCCTGCGCGACACCCCGCCGGATCTCGTTCTGAGCGGTATCAATCTGGGATCCAACACGGGAATCAGCGTCATCTATTCCGGCACGGTCTCTGCGGCGACGGAAGGCGTGGTTCTCGGTATCCCCGGTATTGCTTTCTCGCTTTGTACGTTCAAAGATCCCGAATGGGAAACGGCCGGACGCATCACCAGAGAAATCACGGAACAGATTATCGCAAAACCGCTGCCGCCGGGAGTGCTGCTTAACGTCAATATACCGAACCTGCCCTATGAAAAACTCAAAGGGATCAAGGTTACCCGAATGGGGCGGTCGCGTTTTATCGAAAAATTTTACAAACGACTCGACCCGCGCGGCCGCACCTATTACTGGCTCGACGGTTCTCTTGAAGTGCATGATGAAGGCGATGATATCGATATTCACGCGGTACGCGACGGGTATGTTTCCCTTACGCCGATTCATTTCGATCTGACCGCTTATGACTACCTTAAAACGTTTAAATGCATGGAAAAAACATTCTGAATTTTTGCAACTCTCCGTGGAGGCGCATTTGCCGGCGTTCTCCTGCTCCAACCTGATCCAGCTGGCGGAAAGAACTGTTTTACAGGTTGACTCTGTTTTGAATCCCGCTATTCTTCTCCGCTCTTCGGGCGGTTAGCTCAGTTGGTTTAGAGCATCTCGTTTACACCGAGAGGGTCGGGGGTTCGAGTCCCTCACCGCCCACCATTTCTCCAGCATCAAACGCTCCAAATGTCGCACAGTGATCTGTAATCTACAAAAATGCTGCCGGACTAATCAAAAATTACCGGATCGATGTTTGACTTGGAGGACTGATTCCTGCACCTTATGCGGAATTTTAACCGGATTTCAGTAAGTAACCGTTAACTTAAGAAGGAGGACGCGATGAGCGCACCGACAACAAACAGAAAGCTGCTCGACTGGGTGGCTGGAGTCGCAAAGATGTGCACGCCGGACCAAGTGGTTTGGTGTGACGGATCGACCGAAGAGTATGACCGCCTGATGACTGAAATGGTCGCCAGCGGCATGGCGATCAAACTGAACGAAGAAAAACGCCCGAACAGCTATGCGTTCAACTCCGATCCTTCCGATGTGGCGCGCGTTGAAAACCGCACCTATATTGCTTCCGTCAAGGAAGAGGATGCCGGTCCGACCAACAACTGGATTGATCCGGTTGAACTGAAAAAAACCATGACGGAACTCTACACCGGCTGCATGAAGGGCCGCACGATGTACGTCATCCCGTTCTCAATGGGTCCGATTGGTTCTGACATCGCGAAAAACGCGGTTGAAATCACCGACAGCCCCTACGTTGTGGTCAACATGCACATCATGACGCGCGTCAGCACCGAAGTTCTTCGTCTGATCGAAAAGAACGACGACTTCATCCCCTGCCTGCACTCGGTCGGCGCTCCGCTTGAGCCCGGTCAGAAAGATGTTCGCTGGCCCTGCGCTCCGATCGAAAAGAAATACATCGCCCACTTCCCTGAAGAAAACCTTATCTGGTCCTTCGGTTCCGGTTACGGCGGAAACGCGCTGCTCGGAAAAAAATGTCTGGCCCTGCGCATCGCCTCCAACATAGCCCGCCACGAAGGCTGGATGGCCGAACACATGCTCATCCTGCGCTTCACCAGTCCGGAAGGGAAAAAATTCCATATCGCGGCGGCGTTCCCGTCGGCCTGCGGAAAAACCAACCTGGCCATGCTGCAGTCCACTGTACCGGGATGGAAGGTCGAAACCATCGGGGATGACATCGCCTGGATGAAACCCGGTGAAGATGGACGCCTCTACGCGATCAATCCGGAAGCCGGATTCTTCGGCGTTGCTCCGGGAACCAGCAAACAGTCCAACCCGATGGCTCTGGCCAGCTGCCGCAAAGACGCCATCTTCACAAACGTGGTTGTCACCGACGACGGCGATGTCTGGTGGGAAGGCATGGACGTTGAGTGTACCGGCGGAACCGACTGGCTGAACCGTCCGTGGAAACCGGGCATGAAAGACGAAAAAGGCAATGTCATCAAAGGGGCCCATCCGAACAGCCGCTTCACCGCGCATGCCGAGCTTTGCCCGGTGATCTGTGAAGACTGGGAAAATCCGGCCGGTGTTCCGATCGATATCTTTGTCTTCGGCGGCCGTCGTTCAACCACGATGCCGCTCGTACACGAGGCCTTTGATTTCAACCACGGTGTTTACATGGGCGCAACTGCAGCTTCCGAGCCGACCGCTGCGGCTCTCGACGTGGCTCAGAAGCTCCGCTTCGACCCCTTTGCCATGACTCCGTTCATCGGCTACCATGCCGGCGATTACATTCAGCACTGGTTCGATATGGGCGATATGCTGGGCGACAAAGCGCCGCGCTGCTTCTATGTCAACTGGTTCCGCAAGAACGACGACGGCAAATGGCTGTGGCCCGGCTTCGGGGAAAACTCCCGCGTCCTCAAATGGATGTGCGACCGCGTAGAAGGCAAAGTCGAAGCCCGGGAAACTCCGATCGGCCTGATGCCGATTGACGGCGACCTGACTCTCGAAGGTCTCGATATTCCGGCTGAAGACTGGGCTGAACTGATGAAGGTCGATACCGATCTTTTCAAGAAGACGGTTGCAGATGCCAAAGAATATCTGGCGAAATTCGGCGATAAGCTGCCCGCCCGTATGACGGAACAGCTCGAAGCGCTGGAAACCCGTCTTGGCTGAACCGGCTTGACTGCTGAAAAGCGAAAAACGCTCCGGATTTCCGGAGCGTTTTTTTAGGGCTGTTGCATAGACGCACGCAGATTTTTTACAAGGATTGGAAAGATGGAGGGCCGCCGTCCCCGGCGGCCAGGGACAGCGGGGACGCTGTCCCTCCAGGTGGAGGACCGCCGTCCCCGGCGGCCAGGGGACAGCGGGGACGCTGTCCCTCCAGAACCAGTATTGGTTTGGCCTTTGACACGTCTGGTAGTCTGTTCCCATGTCTGATCAATCCAGAAAAAGACCGGCGCATTATCCGCCGGTTGAGTATCAAAACCGCTCTGTCATTTTGTTTGTGACGGTTTGCGCTTATCAGCGCCGCAGAATTATGGCCAGTGAAGAGGTGCGGGCCGCATTGCTGCAGGCATGGAACGAAGCGGACCATTGGCACGTCGGGCGTTATGTGATCATGCCGGATCATATCCACCTGTTCTGTTCGCCTGCCCGGCACGATGCTGCCAGTGTCAGCAAGTGGACGGCTTATTGGAAACGACGGGTGAGCCAGCTGTGTACGGAACTGCAGCCGTTATGGCAGCGCGATTGCTGGGACACGCAGCTTCGTCCCAATGACAGCTATCATGAAAAATGGAATTATGTTGGCAACAATCCGGTTCGTGCCGGGCTCGTGCGCTGTGCGGATGATTGGCCGTTTCAGGGCGTTGTTCATCATCTTGTGTGGTGAGAGGGCCGCCGTTCCCGGCGGCCAGGGAAAGCGGGGACGCTGTTCCTTCAGGCGGAGGGCCGCCGTCCCCGGCGGCTGGACAGCGGGGACGCTGTCCCTCCAGAACCCGTTGTCTGGTCGGGGTTTTTCCAGCCTTTGGAAGTTCAGCTGAGGCGCGGGAAAGTGAGGGTAACGCAGGCGCCGGTCCCAGAGGCATTATTGGCAAGGATCAGCGATCCCCCATGGGCTTCCACGATATTTTTCGTGATGAAAAGCCCGAGCCCCATGCCGCCGGATTGTCCTTTGGTGGTGTAGTATTTGGTTTGAAGGTCGGCAATTTTTTCAGGAGGAAATCCCGTGCCGTTGTCCTCCACTTCGACGAGTATTCGGGATCCGTCTTTTCGCCAGCGGATGCGGACACAGCCGTTTTCGGGAGGCAGGGCCTCGAGTGCATTGCCGACAACGTTCTGAATGGCGCGGAATATCTGCATATTATCGCCTTCAATGATGCAATCTTCCGGGCCGGTATTGAGCAGAACCCGGGCGTTTTTTTCTCTGGCCAGAGTTTGCGCATTGGTTGCGATTTCACTCACCAGATCGCCAAGCACGATACGTTTGGTTGAGGAATCTACACGTCGGGATCGCTCCCGCCACAACGTGAGCATATCACGGCAGCGTGCCACACTTTTTTCGATCTGCTCCAGATAGGTTACGTTGAGCTCTTTACCGTCGAATCGCTTCTCCTGAATGTCTTTGATCAGGATCTGAACATAGCCGTTAATGACGCTCAAAGGGTTGCCGAGATCGTGGACAAGCTCAGAGGACTCTTCCCCCAGAGAGGCCAGCTGCGCTTTTGTACTCAGTTGTTCCTGAAGTTGGGTCGTGAGGATTTTAAGATGCTCGGTGGCGGCAAGCCGCTTGCGGTTTATTTTTGTCCGTTTAACGTGGTCGGCAATTACTTCGCGGATTTCATCCGTATCAAACGGTTTTTTCAGATAATCGGTGGCCCCGTGCCGGATCGCTTCCTGTGCGGTATCGAGCGACCCGAAGCCGGTGAGCATAATGACGGAGACGTGCGGATCAAGAGCACGAATTTCCTTCAGGCCCTGAATGCCGGTTTTCCCGGGCATTTTAATATCGGTGATGATGCAGTCCGGCTGTACTTTTTTAAGTTCTTCTATTCCCTTGTTTACCGAGTCCACACAGGTGACATCGTAGGTGTCTTTGAACAGAAAGCGCAGGCTTTCGCGCGGGCCGAGTTCATCGTCAATTACGAGCAGGCGATCTTTGGGCATAGTTGTTACTCCTAGAATTTGTAGCCATAGGACAGGCT
>JASKKX010000092.1 GCA_030153935.1 Verrucomicrobiota bacterium
CTTGGTCGACGGAAAATCGCCTTTCTTTTCACGCGAGAGCATTTTAACGCCCCCGCATTGACCCCGGTACTCAAAAAAACCTTTGGCGGGCCGTTGATCACCAACGAACAGCTCACGAAAGAAAGCGCGACAAACCTGATCAACGGAGGAACAGCGGATGCGGCGGCCTTCGGCAGGGCGTATATTGCCAATCCGGATCTGCCCGCCCGTTTCCGGCAAAACGCCCCGCTCAATGAACTGGACATGGAAACGCTGTATGCATCCGGTCCCAAGGGATATACGGACTATCCGACACTGGGCTGACTCGTGAAAGCGCGGTTTAGCAGTTCATCCCTGTCCAAAATGAATGCCCCGGGCCCGCTCGAAAGAGCATATTGACCGACAGCCGATGAATAATCGAATTTGATTTCTGTACTGATCCTCATCGGGCGTACAGTCAGGTGCACAGAAATGGTTATTCAGCGGGCAATCTGTGCCAATTGTTTTTCACGGGAAGAACGGATATGTTCCCGCATGGATTTCTCGGCCGCATCACACTTTCCCGTAATAATAGAAGAGGTTATATTATAATGGTTCCGCTGCACCTTTTGGGACCATTCATCATCATATTGAATCAACCGGGTAATCCTCTTGGTGTGGTCGACAATCATTTGTAATATTGCCTGCAGCATGGTACTTCTACTATGTGCAATAATAAACCCGTGGAATTCAACATCCAACGGAACTGAATTTTCATATTGCTTATTGATTAAAGCGTCACGCAGTTCCCTGTAAATCACCACGAGATCCTTTCGTTCCGACGGTTGTAAACACATGGCACACAATCTGGCTGACAGCCCCTCTAAAACCTCTCGTATTTCATATACTTCCAGTATTGTTTCATAAGTGACTCGCGACACAAATGCGCCATATTCCGGAGTTAAATCGACAAAATGCTCCTTCTGTAATCTTCGCAGAGCTTCACGTACGGGAGTCCGGCTCGCATCAAACCATTCGCTGATCATTCGTTCCGATAACGGAGCACCCTGTTCTATTTCGTGTGTTAGAATCCGCTCTTTCAGCTGATCGTAAACAAGCTGACTTTTCAGCTCTTTCTGTATTCCACTCATAATCCGTGTTTACCCAGTTAATCTTTCTGATCCCAGTAACTTGTGCAGTATGTCACTATTTACATTTTATACCGACAATGCCGCATAATATTCCAACCAATTTCAGAATACTTATCTGAAATGTATCCGTCACCCCGATTGTTGGGTCATCCTATATTTACACTTCTGATCCCGATCGGCCGCATTTATTGTTCCAATATCTTTGGACAGATCTGACTCCTCCCCCTCTTCTCTTTTTCTAAAATAGCAAATTTTACTTTATATTGTAAAGTAGCGACAGCACCTCATAAAATGGCCGGTTATCCCAAAAAGGAATTTGTCGGCCAGACACGGACAAAACAGTCCATTAACTTATAAAGATACTACCCCGCCAGAAGAGATGAAGAAAAAATGTGCCGGAAAGTGCATAACGGTAGTTTAAAGGCGTTCAAGATATAATATCAAGGCCGGACAGCGACATCAATCCTACCATACGACTGACGAACTCAATGTGTTCGATTGTGTACATTCATTTCTTCAAATCCTCACTCCAGCTCAAGGGCAAAGTCCGTATTGGAAGTCGCTGCGCCAAAACGTGCGGCATGCCCGTATGCCCCCGGAACGAGTGGGGCCCAATATTGAGTGGAAAATATCTGAAACGTAAATACAAAACTCGTCACCAGCAAGGTCACAACAATAAAGCCGGGGAGCTGCCACCCCCGGGACTTCCGAATATTTTTCAAACCTGACACTCTTTCAGCCAAAAGATCCCTGAGAATCAAATTCACGACACCTTCTTGTGTCGTTTACTTTTGGGGTAAACACGTCGGCATAGCGCTTCTCCTTCAATGCAGCCTCTTATTTCATGACCACGCTAACTTTACAATTTGTTTTATCCTTCTGCATGCTGAGCAAATATGCCGGCACTTCTTCCAACAAGACGGTCTTGGTTATCAACGGAAGCACATTCATCCCCCCGGCCACACATTGGATTGCATTGTAAAAATTATTGTGTCCCGCATGTCCATAGGCGCCGATGATCGATGCCCTTTTCACTTGTAAGACCTCTGCTGAAACCGAAAGCTTTTCATCCGATCGCGACACAATACAGACTTTGGCCCCGATCGTTTTCCCTTTCCAGATACAGGTTTCGATCTGCGGCCAGACCGTTGCTTGTAAACCGGACGCTTCTAGATAAATATTCCCACCCCGCCCGCCTGTGAGTTCCAGAATCTTTTCTGTAAAACTCTCATGATTGGGATCAATGACAACATCCGCTCCCAATTTCAGTCCGATCTGCGCCCTTTCATTCGAAGGTTCGGAAAGAATGACCAAGGAAGAGCCAGCCCGTTTCAGGATTGCACAGGCAGCCAAACCAATAGCCCCCCCGCCACAGACAATTGCAATATCCCCCGGATTAACTCCGCCAGTCACTGTAATCACTGCATTATAGGCAACAGAAACCGGTTCATATCCTGACGTCCGTCCAGAAACTTTTTCAGCTCGGTCTCCTGACTGGATGCAATGTAGTCCATAACCGGCAGGGCCGTGAACGCTGTTTTGACCTGCGCGAGCGACTCGACACCGAGCGGTGTGATATTCTGGCCCCCGAAATAGGGATTATTGCGCTGCAGTCCCGGGGCAACTTCATCGGTAAACACCTTTGACCAGAGAATGACCAGCTGACTCTTGTCATGAAGCTGGAGGAGTGAATCCTTATGCGAGTTGAGCCAGAGCACAAAAACGGCGGCCGCTTCAGGGTGCTCACATTGACTGCTTACATAGAATCCGGATCCTCCCATTTCTCCGTTCTGAGGATTCGATGCATCCCACTGAGGCATGAGAGCGACTCTCCATTTCCCGGCGGAGGCCGTACTGTTCAACTGCAGCCACTCCGGGAACCATCCTCCGCAGATCACGGTCGCCGTTCCGCCGTCATCCAATTCCTTGTACCAGTCTGCACTCCACCACATATCGGCATTCACATAATTTTTTTTAATCAGGTCTCCCCAGTAATTGAATACTTTAACTGCCGTCGGATTTGTAAAATCAATGTACCAGTTGCCGTCGACATAATCGAACATCTTGCCGCCGGCCTGCCAGACAAGTCCGATCGGACCGAGAATCCAGTTCTGCGGAAATGACGACATCGTAATTCGGGGATTTGCATCATGAAGTCTGGCTGCCTGTACTGCGAATTCATCCCAGGTTTCAGGAACGGTTAATCCGTATTCATCAAAGACATCCTTGCGATACACCATAATGCATGCGCCGCTGTCCTGGGGCGTCCCGTAGATTTCCCCGTTCATGGCAGTCCATTTAAGTGTAACAGCAGGAAAATATTTGAGATAGGTCGCTTCTGAAATCCATTTATTGATGGGTTGAAAGCTTCCGTATTCCATTAATTGAGGAGCATATGTATACTCGCTCATAATAATATCCGGCAGACCTTTCCCTGCCGAGGTCGCGGTAAGAACCTTGGAATATTGTGTACTTCCGCTTCCGATATTCGACCATTTTATTTTGATATTCGGATAGGCCTTTTCAAACAGATCGATCGAATAGTTTTCATTACTGGTCCAGGCCCACATGGTAAGTTCAACCGGTTTCCCCGTATAGACAGGATAGCCGCCGTTATCATCAGCCAATAGAGGCCTCTCCAGAAAGGCGGCAGCAATTAAAAATGAAATGAACAGACTTTTCATATATAACCCCCTATTTATTAACGTTTTATATTTTATAACATATATTAATTCTTGTCAATTTATAATGTTAGGAAGTTCTTAAACATGATAGAAAAGGTTAGGCATTAATTGCTCTTGCAAAACCCCGCTTTTAAGCGAGAGCTATAATTTGTCCGCAGTCGATCTGCGAGGAGATTTCCTGACCGCAAAGAACGCCAAGCCTGTTCAAGTCCCTCGAACAGGTACGCAAAGACACGACGCAGTATAATCGTCGGGATAAAAGACTCATCGGCCGGGGGATTTACGGGATTCTTGCCATGACTCGGCTCAATGCGTTCGATGTGCTTGCGATGATAGAGTAACATTCTTTCTGTAATTTCGCATAGCCGTCTCAGTCAGCCTTCATTTTCAAGTACGCCTTATCGGCAGATTCCCATTCTTCGCTTACCTCCATCAAAACGGCGCTGACCAGCCTCAGCAGTGACGCCTCGTTGGGGAAGAGTCCTACACCCGTGTCCTCGGCGGATTTCCCGGTTCCGGCGCTCGGCCATGTTGGTCGTTCGCAAGCGGCGGCGATGCTTTGTCCCGGTATTTTTCAAGGGTCTTGTCCAGCAGGGTGTCCCGCCTCCTCCCGGTTGGGGGCGTTGAAGATGGTGCGGATGTCCGCAGCAACACCTTCCCGCATGTCGGCCTTCGGGATATATGACTGAGCATTGCGCTGGAGGTGGAACCTGGCAACGCTGCACGGGAATTCCCGGGAGAGCGCTTTGAAGGGCACTCTGCAAGCCCGCATGTTCGTCGCCGGTGACCAGTTTTACGCCGTGCATGCCCCGTTTTTTCAAGGAGAGCATAAACTCACACCAGTTGCTCATTGATACGCTTGCCCCCGGAACCGAACGCCTGTCGTTGACCGGCACGCCGGTGGCGATCAGGACGGCACAGGAGACCACGGAACCGTTCATGCGCACCTTTTCGTAACGGGCGTCGAGAATGAGATATTCCACTTTGCCCGGCGGGCAGGTACGCCACTTTTCAAGTTCATCGTCCAGCAGAGCCGTCGCCCGGCTCACATCGCTGGAGATGAAGCTCAGTCCGCACATGGACTCCAGGAGGAAACCTTGCGGGTGGGGTCACACCCTCGATGTACATCTGCGCCATTCAGCTTCAGCGCCGGTTCAGAGCGCTCGCCCTTTTCAAGGGCCGAGGGATAAAATTCAACATCGCCACACACCTGGGGGATTTGCAGCGCCAGATTGCCCAGCCGGCTCTTCACATTCTTCGGCATGTATCCGTTGGCATGGCCGACTCGTTCATCGGAGCGTTCGCAGGGCCGGGCTCCAAAGGCGTTGGCTCGTTCGATTTTCATGGCCTCATTGACGAGAATGGCCATCGCCTGATCCATGTCGCCAAAGCCGTGTTCGATTAGGATTTCCATTGCGTCGTTGATCGGATTATCTTCTGTTCTATCGCTCATTCAGTTCCTTCTTTCGTAAGCGTTTCGCCAAGCCCCTCTATTCATCAGGATTATAGATGTCGCAGGCTTTGATTTATGACAGATATAATCTCTATAACACGGTTGGCGGTTTTGAAGACCGATTCGAGAGGCCGGGTTCAGACTCCGGCCGAGCAACGCGAAGCTCTGATGGATGCCTTTGAAAAGAGTTCGATGAGCGGGGCGGCTTTTACCCGGCTTCATGGAATCAGGTATTCAACCTTTGCCCATTGGCGAAGGGTGCGCAAATGCCGAGATGTCCCGCAACCGGATTACGACCGGATGCCTCCTTTCTTCGAAAAGGTGACGTTTCCCGGTTCCGGCAGTACGGAGGTCGGGTTGCACCTCGCTCTGCCCGGCGGCGCCAGCCTTACTCTTGACCGGGCCGATCAGTTCCCTCTTGCGGCGGCTCTGCTCAAATACCTGGAGCACGTATGCTGAGTTTTACCGGAGCTTTAAAGGTGTACGCAGCTCTGGAGCCGCAGGATATGCGCAAGAGTTTCAACGGGCTCTCTGCGGTGGTCGAACAGCATCTGCAGAATGATCCATATCAGGACGCGCTCTATCTGTTTGCCAACAGGCGGCGCAATCGGATTAAAATCCGCTTGGGGACGGCACGGGGCTGTGGGTGGCGGCCAAACGGCTTGAGCAGGGCTGCTTCAGTCGGCCGCAGTGGAACGGATCTGTTCAGCTGGACGAAACCCCGGTTGAATATCTCCGGCCCGGCAACGGGCGGGTCTGCAACGGATACTTCCGGGCGATGAATGTTCCGCAGGACAATACCGTTTATCACTGGGCGCCGGGCCGGGGATATGAACATTTAAAAGAATGGCTGCCTTCCGACTTCGACCTGATCCAAAGCGATGAATACAGCTGTTACAGCAAACTGAACAACGAATTAAAACTTCCGGCGCATGCCCGATGCCGGGCACACTTGAGCCGCAAGTTCTTTGACGCACTTAAACAGGGCGAACCGGCGCGCCGGAACAGCTGGATCGTGCATCAGATCGGCCTGCTCTGCCAAATCGAAAAACGACTGCGTGCCGGGAAGGCAGGGCTGGACCTGCGGGAAGCGATTCGCCAAAGCGAAAGCCGTCCGGTCATCACCCGACTGTTCAGGCTTTGGAGGCGAATGCTCACCAACGGCTCTACCAAACCCCGGTCGCTCACCGGCAAAGCGTTGGCATATGCACTGGGGATCGAAACCGGACTGAAAGTGTATCTGGACCACGGCGAAGTCGAGATCGACAACAATCTAATCGAGAACGCCATTCGGCCCATCACCCTTGGGCGCAAAAACGGGTTGTTCATCGGAGATAAAGAAGCCGGGTGGCGCAGCGCAGTCATCTACACCATCGTCCGGAGCTGTCAGCGGCACGGAATCAATCCTTACGCCTACCTCAAAGACGTCCTCGAGCGCCTGCCGAACCTGAACAGAGGGCAGATCAGGCAACTCACCCCCAAAGCCTAGGCCGAAGAGCTGCATCGATCTATGAAACTCGCATCGTAAACATCGCAGCGGACCTCCTACGACATCTACGATCTCGCTGATAGAGGTACTTGGCGGAAACGCTTACGGTTCACTTCTGTGCCCAGGCGAACCAGCGGGTGGTTCAAATCAATGATGCGAACCAGTTCG
>JASKKX010000029.1 GCA_030153935.1 Verrucomicrobiota bacterium
CCGGCCGCGCCGGGCGCGACGGCGAGCCGGCGCATTGCCGTCTTTTTTTCAATCGCAGCGATATGGTTCGCCTCCGCTATTTCATTGAGCAGATGGACGATCCGCGCGAACGGAAGGTCGCGGAGCGGCAGCTGTCTGAAATGGTTCGCTACGCGGAAATCAATGTCTGCCGCCGGAAAAGCCTGCTGGGCTACTTCGGCGAATCCTATGAAAAAGAGAACTGTCGCACCTGCGATGTCTGCATGGGTGATGTGGATCGGGTGGATGCGACGATTTCGGCGCAGAAAATCATGTCGGCCATCTATCGCTCCGGCCAGAAGTTCGGTGCCGTGCATATCGTCGATATCGTCGTCGGAGCCGGGACGGAGAAAATCCGCCGGTTCGGTCACGATCAGCTCCGGACGTACGGTGCCGGCAGAGACGCCGATAAAAAATACTGGCGGCGGGTGATTGATGATCTGCTCGCACAGGACTGCATCCGGCAGAATCCGGACAATTATTCCGCGCTGGAACTGACGCCTAAAGGGCAGCAGGTTCTGCTCGGGAAGAAGTCATTTGAAGTGATCCGGAAGAAAGAGGTGCAGCGGGCCGATTTTGCCGGTTTTACCGGTGATTATTCGCTCAAACTCTTTATGCAGCTGCGGACCGAACGGCAGCGGCTGGCGAAGGCTGAAGGTGTTCCGCCGTTCGTTATTTTCTCCGACAGCACGCTGCGCGAAATGGCGACCTATTTTCCGGATACGCCCGAAAAAATGGCAGGCATTTCCGGTGTCGGCGAGGCCAAACTGGAAAAGTACGGCGATAATTTTATGACGATTATTGAGATGTATAAATTCACGCATCCCGAAGAAGCACAGCAGCGTTCGATTCTGCAGGTGCCGGTCACCATCAGTAAAAGCCGCAAAAAGAGAGCCGGAAATACCGTTCAGGAGACGTTGAAGCTGGCGCGCCGGGGACTTTCAATCGAATCCATTGCCCGAATGCGCGGTCTTTCCGACGAAACCGTCAGCCGGCATATCGAAAAACTGCTCGAAGACGGACGGGGAGACGGGCTGGACGTGGATACGCTGCTCGATCCCGCCCGGCGAATCCGGATTGAAGAACTCTTCCGCCGTACCTCGGCGGACTCCATGAAGGCGATGATCGACGCGTCCAACCACACCGTGACCTACGCCGACATCCGCATTGTCCGTGCCTTTATGCAGGCGAATGACGGATAGTATGATTCCTTGCATTTGTGCCTGCCGTTTCAGGTTCTGGACGAAAATGCCGGGAACGCCTGCCTTTTATGAAATCCGTTGTCGCCGGTTTCAAACCGTTTGGAAATCAGCTACGGTGTGTTCTGAATTTTAGGAAAAATATGGACGGGACGATTAAAATTTACACTGACGGCGCGTGCAGGGGCAATCCCGGTCCGGGCGGCTACGGCGTGATCCTGCTGTGCGGTTCGATGCGAAAAGAGCTTTCCGGCGGGTTCCGCAAAACCACGAATAACCGGATGGAACTGCTGGCCTGCATTGAGGGGCTGCGTTCGCTGATGCGGTCCTGTACGGTGGTGCTGACCAGTGATTCGAAATATGTGGTGAATGCAATGGAGCAAGGCTGGGCCAAACGCTGGCGGTCGAATGGCTGGAGACTTTCGCCATCCAAACCGGCGAAAAATTCCGACCTTTGGAAACGGCTTCTCGATTTGTGCGAAGAGCACCGCGTCAGCTTTCAGTGGGTGAAGGGGCACAATGAGCACCCCGAAAATGAACGCTGCGACGAACTGGCGGTAGCCGCTTCGCAGGGGAAAGAGCTGCCCGCCGATACGGCCTTTGAGAACCGTGTTGCACCCCTTGATGACCTCTTCAGCTTCTAAGAGCAGACCGGATCGTTTCTTTCCGGTCTCCGGCAGCCGGAACACAGAATGATTCATTCATAACGCATTTGTCTTACATCGTTTCAGTCGTATTCCACCGTTGTTCCACCGCCCCTGATTATGAGAATGAACGGTTGAATAGCTGTTTTTTACTTGAAGTAAGTCTCTGCTGCGATCAAACTGTTTAACCGCTTCAGCGGCCTTAACGAAGCGAGAAGCGAAAGGAGCATAAAATGAATCGACCGATTGATCAGAGTTATAAACTCTATATCGGCGGGAACTGGGTGGACGGCAAAGAAGGAAAGACATTCAACGCCTACTGCCCGGCGAACGGCGATCTGCTCGCATCCTGTGTCAGTGCAGGTAAAGAAGATGTCGATGCAGCGGTAACTGCAGCCTGGAAGGCATTTGAGACCTGGAAGGATGTCAGCCCTCAGGAGCGGGCATCGTATCTGTTGAAAATCGCGGATTTGATCGATGAAAACGCGGAGAAACTGGCGCAGATTGAAACGTTGGATAACGGCAAACCGATTCGGGAAACCCGGAATATTGACGTTCCTCTGGCCAGTGATCATTTCCGTTATTTTGCCGGAGCGGTCCGGACGCAGGAGGGGCAGGCGGTCATGATCGATAAAAACACCATGAGCCTGATCCTGCGCGAGCCGATCGGAGTTATCGGACAGATTATTCCCTGGAATTTCCCGTTTCTGATGGCGGCATGGAAAATCGCACCTGCTTTGGCGGCAGGGGATACCGTTGTCATTAAACCTTCCGCGACGACGTCGCTGAGCCTGCTGGAATTTGCCAAACTGCTGGATCAGGTTCTGCCTCCCGGAACGGTCAATGTGGTAACCGGCAAGGGATCGACGACGGGCAATTACCTGCTGGAACATCCGCGGTTTTCCAAGCTGGCCTTTACCGGTTCGACGGAGGTCGGCTACAGCGTCGCCGATGCCGCCGCTAAAAAACTGATTCCGGCGACCCTTGAGCTGGGCGGGAAATCCGCCAACATCTATTTTTCCGACTGTCAATGGGATCGGGCCATTGAAGGCACGCAGATGGGCATTCTGTTCAATCAGGGACAGGTCTGCTGTGCGGGCTCCCGGGTGTTTGTGCAGGAAGAGATCTACGACCGGTTTGTGGCGGACATGGCGGAGAGCTTCAAAAAGGTCAAAGTGGGACTGCCGTGGGAAGAAGACACCATGATGGGCAGCCAGATCGATGAAGTGCAGCTGAATAAAATACTGGCCTATGTCGACGTAGGCAGGGAAGAAGGGGCCCGGCTGGTGACCGGCGGAAAGAGAATAACCGCAGACAGCAAGCTCAGTACAGGCTGGTTCATGGAACCGACCCTTTTTGCCGACGTTGACAATAAAATGCGAATCGCGCAGGAGGAAATCTTCGGCCCCGTCGTCTGCGTCATGAAGTTTAAAGACGAACAGGACGTGATCCAAATGGCCAACGACAGTGAATACGGTCTCGGCGGTGCCGTCTGGACCAGGGATATCAACCGGGCCCTGCGGGTTGCCAGAGCCGTTCAGACCGGTCGGATGTGGATTAACACCTACAACGAACTTCCCGCCCATGCGCCGTTCGGCGGATACAAGAAATCCGGGATCGGGCGCGAGACGCATAAGATGATGCTGGATCACTATACTCAGACCAAGAATATCTATATCAGCATGAATGAAGCAAAAACCGGAATGTATTGATCCGTTCGGTCACGGTGAAGTGCGTCCGGAACCCTGTGGTTCCGGACGCGGGAGCGGTTGTGTTGAAACAGTGGAAAGAGGCCGGACATTGATTACCGCCGAGACTCAAGTGGAAGAGATCATGGAGAAATACCCGCAGACGGTTGCCTATTTCATCAAGAATAAGGTGAGTCCGTTTTCCTGTGCCGGCGCCTTTCCTAAAACGCTTGGCGAGCTGCTGGCGGCGAGAAACGTCGGGGATGCAGCCGGATTTATAAAGGGATTGAACGAAATGATCGAAGCGGTTTGATGGAGGACGGGCTGCGCGGCACAGAGATGTCGGCAGGTAAAGTGCGGAAAAAAAAGATCTGTGTGTGCCAAAGAGTCAGCGAACGGCAGCAACGCAACGCTCGAGAACTTCCTCCAGTGTTCCGTCAATGTCAATTTTCTTGATGTCGGTTTCTGATGCCAGGGGTTCTTCCAGTGCATCGAATTGACTCTGCAGCAGTTCAACCGGCATAAAATGAGTTTTACGCGCTTTCATACGTTCCAGCACCAGCTCGAATGAGCCGCAGAGGTGAAGGAATAAAAGATGATTGTTTCCTTCGCGAATGATGTCGCGATATCTTTTTTTCAGTGCCGAGCAGACGATGACGCCGGTTTCATTTTTTTGTTCGATGCTGAACGCTGCGTCACGGATGCGTTCCAGCCAGGGAGCACGATCTGCATCATTTAACGGATTGCCAGCGGCCATTTTGATGATGTTTGCTTTGGGGTGCAGGTCATCCCCGTCAATAAACTTTGCCCCGATGACGCGGGCAAGCGCTTCTCCGACCGAAGACTTTCCGCAACCGGAAATCCCCATTATAATAATACTTCTTCCGCTCCCCGCAGTTGTCATTTGTCCGACCCCGATTCTGTTTTGACTCCGAATGATATCAATTGCTCTCAGCATACGGTCTGGAGAAGAATCGGTCTTCTTCTTTTTTCTGGTTTATCCGGAGAATTTTTTTGTCTGCAGATTTTTGGCACGGCGGGTTCGGATTGATGCCGGTTCTGCCGAAGTATAAAACCGGTTCTTCAGACCTTGTAAAACGCAGCGCCCGGCCCGGGTGAAAACGGGTGTGAAGGGGGTGGAGAGCTCCTCATTACAGGGATAACCGCCTTCAACGAAGGCGCGAGCAGGCCGTCGGCGGGCGCAGAAGCCGCCGGACGACTGCAGAAAAACTCCCCGTTACCGGCTGGGGTTGAAAAAGTTACAGAGTGAGCCGGCTTAGGTGTGATAGTCCTGAATCGGTTTGACATCCCAGTCGTTTTTACGGATGTAGCGAATCGCGCGCACCGTCGCTTCGACACCGGAACGGGTGGTGACGATCGGCAGCCCGCGCAAAATGGCTTCGGAACGGATTTTGATTTCATCCACGCGTGAAACCGGACCGCTGGGCGTGTTGATAAGCAGCTGTACGCCGTTTTCTTTCATCAGGTCGATGACATTCTTTCCGCTCTTGTCGGACAGTTTGTGGGTAACGGTGACTTCGAGTCCGTCGGCTTTCAGTACCTTGGCGGTGCCCTCGGTGGCGACGAGTTTGAAGCCCATCTCAACCAGCTCTCCGGCTGTGCCGGCAATCCAGTCTTTGTCGCGATCTTTGGTGCTGATGAAAACGGTGCCTTCGGTCGGCAATACCTGCCCGGCGGCGAGCTCGGCTTTCCAGAAAGCAAGTTCGAACGTTTTATCGATCCCCATCACCTCTCCGGTGGATTTCATTTCCGGGCCGAGGATCGGATCGACGCCGGCAAAACGGTTGAAGGGGAAGACCGCCTCTTTGACAGCATACCATTCAATTTTCGGCTTAAAGCCGACCATGCCGAGTTCCTTGAGCGTTTTGCCCATGGCGACCTGCGTGGCGATTTTAGCCAGCGGAACGTTGGTGGCCTTGGAGACATACGGAACGGTACGCGAGGCGCGCGGATTGACTTCGATGATGTAGAAATCCCCCTCCTTGACAGCGAGCTGGGTGTTCATCAGGCCTTTGACTTCCAGCTCGAGCGCCATTTGTGTACAGGCGGTTTTGATCCGTTCGACCATCTCGCCGCTGAGCGAGTAGGGCGGAATGGAACAGGCACTGTCGCCGGAGTGAATCCCGGCTTCTTCAACATGTTCCATAACCCCGCCGATGTAGACGTCTGTACCGTCACAGACCAGGTCGACATCCACTTCGATGGCGTGTTCGAGGAAGCGGTCGATCAGCACCGGATGCTCCGGGCTGGCTGCAAAAGCGGCTGTTACGAACGGTTCGAACTCCTTTTCTTCGTAAGCAACTATCATCGCGCGGCCGCCGAGGACAAAAGAGGGACGGATCATAACCGGCAGGCCGATTTCAGCGGCAACGGCTTTGGCCTGAGCCATCGTGCGTGCGGTGGCGCTCTGCGGCTGTTTTAGATTCAGCTTGTCGAGCAGTTGGCGGAAGAGCTCGCGATCTTCGGCGGCAGCAATGTTTTTCGGCGAGGTTCCAAGGATTGGAACGCCGGCTTCCAGCAGGCGGTCGGCGAGATTAAGCGGAGTCTGCCCACCCATCTGGACAATCATGCCGAGCGGCTTTTCGACTTCGTAGATATTCATGACATCTTCGAAGGTGAGCGGCTCGAAATAGAGTTTGTCCGAGGTGTCATAGTCGGTCGAAACGGTTTCGGGATTAGAGTTGACCATAATGGCTTCGTAGCCCATTTCGCGCAGGGCCTTGACGGTATGAACACATGAGTAATCGAATTCAATCCCCTGACCGATCCGGTTGGGACCGGAGCCGAGGACCATCACGCTCGGTTTATCCGTTCTGCGCGTTTCGTCGAGTTCGGCATAGCAGGAATAAAAGTAGGGGGTTGAGGCTTCGAATTCTCCGGCACAGGTGTCGACGAGGCTGTAGACCGGAAGAATGCCCAGCTGCTTGCGGAGGGTGCGGATATCATCCCCTTTGCATTTGCGCAGGACAGCAATCTGGTCATCCGAAAAACCGTTTTTCTTGGCCTTTTTCAGCAGGTCAAAGTCCAGCTCGCCGGCGTCAAGGATCTCTTTTTCGATTTCAACAATCTGCAGGATATTGTCGATGAACCACGGATCGAGATGGGTCATTTCTTTGATTTTCCGGATCGAATATCCTTTTTTAAGCGCCGCTTTAATGGCAATCGTCCGCTCGGTGCAGGTGGTGGTGAGATATCGGTCCAGTTTGTCCGGGTCGAGTTTGGCTTCCGCCTTGAGGTCAAGTCCGTCAACGCCGATTTCCAGTGAGCGGAACGCTTTCTGGAGCGACTCCTTGAAGTTGCGGCCGATCGCCATGGTTTCCCCGACGGATTTCATGCTGACCCCCAGTTTCGGATCGGCGGACGGGAACTTTTCAAAGGTGAAGCGCGGCAGTTTGGTGACGACATAATCGATGGAGGGTTCGAAACAGGCGGGCGTTTTTTTGGTGATGTCGTTGGGCAGTTCATCGAGCGTATAGCCGACCGCCAGTTTGGCGGCGAGTTTGGCGATCGGGAAACCGGTGGCTTTGGAGGCAAGCGCGGAAGACCGCGATACGCGCGGATTCATTTCAATGATCGCCATGCGGCCGGTTTCAGGATGGATGCAGAACTGTACGTTGGAGCCGCCGGTTTCGACGCCGATGACGCGCAGGACTTTCAGCGAGGCATCGCGCATGGCTTGATATTCTTTATCGGTCAGTGTCTGAGTCGGGGCGACGGTGATGCTGTCCCCGGTGTGGATGCCCATCGGGTCCATGTTTTCAATGGCGCAGATAATGACCGCGTTGTCTTTTTTGTCGCGCATGACCTCCATCTCGAACTCTTTCCAGCCGAAGACCGATTCTTCGAGCAGGACTTCGTTGGTGAGGCTGGCTTTAAGACCGCCTTCGGTGATCTTCATCAATTCATCCATGTCTTCGGCAATGCCGCCGCCGGTTCCGCCGAGCGTAAAGGACGGACGAACGATAATTGGAAAGCCGAGCTCGCTTTCGGCGATGTGCCGGGCTTCTTCGAGGTTGTGCACCTCAAAGCTCTTGAGGGTTTCGATGCCTGCTTCGGCCATGGCCGCTTTGAACAGATCACGCTCTTCGCCGCGCAGGATGGCATCGGGCGTTGCGCCGATCATTTCGACCCCGTATTTTTCGAGCACACCGCTTTTAACCAGCTGCATTGCGGTGTTCAGCGCGGTCTGTCCGCCGAGGGTCGGCAGGATGGCATCGGGCCGTTCTCTGATAATGATTTTTTCGACGGCTTCGGGGGTGATCGGTTCAATATAGGTGCGGTCCGCCGTGGCCGGATCGGTCATGATGGTGGCCGGGTTGGAGTTGATCAGTGAAACCTTGAAGCCCTCTTCGCGCAGCGCTTTACAGGCCTGTGTTCCGGAGTAATCGAATTCGCAGGCCTGGCCGATTACAATCGGCCCGGACCCGATGATCAGAATGTGGTGGATATCCGTTCTTTTTGGCATGGTGTCTCTCGAACTTGAAACCTGAAACCTGAAACCTGAAATGATGCGATCAGCCGTTGTTGTTTTTTGACAGGGTGACAAAAATCGCGATCAGTTCGTCGGCCTCCTTTTTCAGAGCTTCGATTGTTTCTGTATTTAAATTGCGGTCCTTCTCTAAAATTTCCAGCCACAGGATGGTTTCGTCGGCTTCCCGGGGACAAACTCTGAATCTCATCGGTCAGACCCACGGTCCATTCTGTGTTCTTTTTCAGGTTTCACATTTCAAAAACTATTCCCATTCGATGGTGGACGGCGGTTTGGATGAAATGTCGTAGACGACACGGTTAACCCCTTTGACCTCATTAATAATGCGGTTTGAAATCCGGTCCATGACCTCGTAGGGCAGTTTATACCAATCGGCGGTCATCCCGTCGAGGCTCTCTACCGCGCGTACGGCGACGACGTTTTCGTAGGTGCGGTCGTCGCCCATGACCCCGACCGTCTGGATGGGAAGCAGAACCGCGAAATACTGCCAGACATCGAGATGATTTTCCATTTTCAGAATCTCCTCCCGGACGCGCAGGTCGGCGAGCTGCAGCAGAGCCACCCGGTCCTGAGTAATGTCGCCGAGAATGCGCACCGCAAGGCCGGGGCCGGGGAAGGGCTGACGGTCAACGATATAGCCCGGCAGACCGAGTTCCCGGCCGACGGCGCGCACTTCGTCTTTAAAGAGTTCGCGAAGCGGTTCAATCAACTCGAAATTCAAGTCGTCGGGCAGACCGCCGACGTTGTGATGGCTTTTGATGGTGGCCGACGGCCCGCCGATGGGCGAGATGCTTTCAATGACGTCGGGGTAGAGGGTGCCTTGGGCCAGATATTTGACGTTACCGACCCTGCGAGCCTTTTCAACAAAGACGTCAATGAAGGTTTTGCCGATAATTTTGCGTTTCTGTTCCGGATCGGTGATCCCGGCGAGTTTGTCGAGAAACGTGTCTTGTGCATGGGCGGTATGCAGGTCGATCCCGAACGCCTTGCCGAAAAGCTCTTCAACTTCCTGTGCCTCGTTATAGCGCAGCAGACCGTTGTCGACGAAGACACAATGCAGCTGCGGGCCGATGGCCTTATGGAGCAGAGCGGCCACCACAGAGGAATCGACTCCGCCGCTCAATCCCAGCAGGACATGGTCGCTGCCGACTTTGGCGCGAATGGCCTGAATGTTGTCCTCGATGAATTTGCTCATTTCCCAGTCGCCGGAACAGCCGCAGACGTTGAATGCAAAGTTGCCGAGCATTTTTGCGCCCTGCGGAGTGTGGACGACTTCGGGATGAAACTGCACGCCGTAGATCTTTTTTGCAGGGTTTTGCATGGCGGCGTAAGGACAGTTGTCTGATTCGGCGACGGCTTCAAATCCGGCGGGCATGGCTTCGACTTTGTCCCCGTGGCTCATCCAGACCTGCAGCTCTTTTTCCAGGCCCTGGAAAAGCGGACAGTCTTTGGTGACCTGCATCATGGCTTTGCCGTACTCGCGCTTAAGGCCGGGATGCACTTTGCCGCCGAGCGTCTGGGCGGTGAGCTGCATGCCGTAGCAGATGCCAAGGATTGGAATCCCAAGTTCAAAAAGAGCGGGATCGCAGAGCGGGGAACCGGCATCGGCGACGCCGGCGGGGCCGCCGGAGAGAATGATTCCCCGGGGAGCACGCCCGGCGAGTTCTTCGGCTTTGGTATCAAAACGGATAATTTCGCAATAGACTTTCTGCTCGCGAATGCGGCGGGCGATCAGCTGGGTAACCTGTGAGCCGTAATCCAGGATGGCAATCCATTCATGATGCTTCATTTTAACTCCGCGTCCTGCGTGCAATGAGAAAACCTGCGGCCAATCCAATCAGCAGCATGCACAGGAACAGAACCACCGGCGAGATTCGTACTTTCCAGAAAAAAAACTGGAATGAAACCGCGGCGATATTCTGAAACAGGAGGATCAGCAGCAGGATGCCGAACGTCAGACACAGGATGAATTTCATATTTTTCATCAGAAGACCTTTTTGTTTTCGCGCATTAAAGCGATGAATTCTTCGAAAAGATAGAATGGATCATGCGGGCCGGGAGAGGCTTCGGGATGATACTGCACGCAGAACATCGGCAGCGTTTTGTGCCGGAGTCCCGCAACGGTATGGTCGTTGAGGTTCATGTGGCTGATTTCAGCAACGGCCGGATCGATCGAATCGGGGTCTACGCAGAATCCGTGGTTGTGCGAAGCGATTTCCACTTTACCGGTGCGCAGGTCCTGGATGGGCTGGTTGCCGCCGCGGTGGCCGAATTTCAGCTTGTAGGTTTTTGCGCCGAGCGCCTGCCCGAGCATCTGATGGCCGAAACAGATTCCAAAGGTCGGGAGTTTTGATTCCACCAGATTTTTGACGGTTGCAACGATCTGCGGGACGCCGGCCGGGTCGCCGGGACCGTTGGAAAGGAATAACCCGTCCGGTCTGCTGGCGAGAATTTCTTCGGCGGTTGCGTTGTTCGGAAAAACATGGCATTCGCAACCGAGCTGATCAAGAATCCGCAACTGGTTAAGTTTAATGCCGCAATCGATGACTGCAACGCGATATTCGGCATCTTTTTTGCCGCCCTCAGGGTAGATGTAGGGTTTTTTGGTACTGGTCTCAGAGGAAAGATCCCGCCCGACCAGTCCTTCCGAGGCTTTGGCTTTGGCAACAAGGCTTTCCGCATTAAGGTCTGTGGTGGAGATAACGCACTTCATGGCGCCTTTGTCGCGGATATGAATGGTGACCGCCCGCGTATCGACCTGGTCGATGCCGACGACCCCCGCCTTTTCGAGGTAGTCCGGGAGCGTCATGACCGAGCGCCAGTTGCTGGCGATCCGGCTGCATTCACCGACCACCAGTCCCTTGGCGAAGATGGCGCGTGATTCGATATCTTCCGGCGTTATCCCGTAATTACCGATGAGCGGATAGGTCATGGTGATAATCTGACCGTTATAGGAAGGGTCGGTGAGGATTTCCTGATAACCGGTCATGGAGGTGTTAAAGACCAGTTCCCCGTAGAATTCGCCGGAACCGGCGAAGGCCCGGCCTGTGAAACAGGTTCCGTCTTCAAGTGCAATAATCGCTTTTTTCATGTTTGAGTCCGCTGGAAGTCTCTTGATTTCGCCAAAATTCTGAATATTCTCACAACGAAAGCGATGCCTTGCAATCCTTTTTCGGTCTCTGATGAGGTATATTTTCAGGAGCTTGACTGTATCGGCATCGATGCATACACTGTTTCCTCTTTTTAGAGAACAGGCGCAATTAAGGAGCAGACTGAATGAGTGAAGCCGAAACAAAACCAGCCGCGAAAAAAATCATGCCGAGAGAAGTCCTTTTTTTCGAACTGGAATATATTGCTACAGAAGGCCGTCAAGCCATGTTTGACGCCGTAAAACAAGTGCTGGCGGCAAAGCATGTTGAAGTAACTCCCGCCTCCTTTTCCCGCTTCGGGACGGCTCCCCGTCCCGCGCAGGTGATTCAGTCCCTGATTCAGGCTTCCGGAAAAAATCTGACAACTGCCGACCAGCTCGCCGTTCAGGCGGAAAGCGAACTGAAGAAGTTTTTTGAAGAAAAGGCGGTGCCCAATAAAGAGATGCTCGCCTTAATCAAGGCGGCCCGGGAAAAGAACATCCAAGTGGTGGCGATCTCTGCCTGGTCCGAAGAAACGGCAAAAGCCTTGATGCAAAAGCTCGGTCTGGATGGACTCGGCGTAGAACTGGAAGCTTTCGACAGCAATGATCCCGTATTCCCGCGCGCCGACCACTGGCTGCGGATGCTCAAGAATCGCGGACAGGAAACGATTCCGCTGATTGCGATTGTCAGTTCACAGACGGCCTGCAAGGGGGCCCTGACCGCCGGAGCCACCTGTGTGGCTGTTCCGGATGCTTATACCAACTATGAAGATTTTTCCGGCGCAAAACTGGTGTTGGAATCCCTTGGCGAGGTGCCTGTAAAAGAAATCCTGGATTTGGTCAGCCGTCAATAACAGACGCATTTCTGCTGATGTGTATGAAAGGCTGAACTGTGCAGTTCAGCCTTTTCTGTATAAAAAAATAACTATGAAAAATCAGTCTATAGATCACTTGCTTGAGATCATGCGCAAACTGCGCGGGCCGGAGGGGTGCCCGTGGGATCGGGAGCAGACGATTGAGTCCCTGAAATCCAGTTTGATTGAAGAAACCTATGAAGTCGTTGATGCCATGGAGAGCGGGAATCGTGAAGACCTGTGCGAAGAACTGGGGGATCTGCTGCTTCAAGTCGTCTTTCAGGCTCAGATCTGTGCTGAGGAAGGCTCATTTACTTTCGATGACGTAGCGCAGGGGATTGCCGACAAGCTGGTTCGCCGCCATCCACATGTATTTGCCGATACAGAAGCCGACACGTCTGATGACGTGATACGAAACTGGGAGAAAATAAAAAAGACTGAAAAAGGCGGAGGGACCCCGCGGTCCCTGGTCGATGGAATTCCGCGTCATCTGCCCGCACTGGCTAAAGCGCATCTTGTACAGAAGCGGGTTGCCCGCATCGGATTCGAGTGGGATGAAATCGGCGGAGTGATTGCCAAACTCGAAGAAGAACTGGCCGAAGTCAAGAAGGCGATGGCCGATCAGGATGTCGCCGCCATTCGCGAAGAGCTGGGTGATTTGCTGTTTTCAACAGTCAATCTCAACCGCTATCTCGGGCATGAATCTGAAGAACTGCTCAACGAAAACATCGGTAAATTCATGCGCCGTTTCCAGGCAGTGGAAACCCGCCTGCAGGCTGAAAAGCGCGATCCCGAAAGCTGTTCAATCGATGAGCTGGAAGCGGTTTGGATGGCGGTAAAGGCGGACGAAAATCAGTCCAGAACCGGGTCGGAGCTTACAAGTATTTCAGGAATTCGACATCATGATGCCCGTAAATAATTCAGATTCCCTGAAAAGAAAGAAAAAAATTCTGATTGTGGATGACCATGCCTTTGTCCGTCAGGGACTGCGCGATTATATTGAGCGCGAACCGGAATTCACGGTGTGCGGGGAAGCGGCCAGCCGGGTTCAGTCCTTGCGGCTTTGTTCCCAGGTCAGTCCGGATCTGGTTCTGGTGGATATTTCATTGGGCCGGGATTCCGGGCTGGATCTGCTGAAAGATATTGCGGCACAGTTTCCGGGAATGAAAACGCTGGCTCTTTCGATGCGGGATGAAATGCTCTATGCTGAACGGGCATTGCGTGCAGGAGCTTCCGGTTATGTCGGCAAAGATGCTCCGCCTGCCCGTTTAATTGACGCCCTTCACTGTGTCTTTGAAGGCGGGATTTATGCCAGTGAATCTGTGAAACAGAAAATTATGCAGGCGGTTCGTTCCCATGTAAAGGCCGCCGAGAGTCCGGTAGAACGACTCAGCGACCGGGAGCTGGCGGTTTTCGAGCGAATCGGCGGCGGACAGAGCACGGCGGAAATCGCAGAAGTAATGAGTCTGAGTATAAAAACGGTTGAAACCTATCGCGCGCGCATCAAAAACAAACTCAACATCAGTAATTCTTCTGAACTGGTACAACTGGCAGTGCAGTGGGGTCTGAACCGCAGCGTATAGGTTGTTGGCTGTTTTTCAAACCGGTTCGAGCGTTTCTGCGCACTTTCTCGGGACGGTGCTGCGCCAAAGAGGCCTGTCTGCTTTCCCGGGTGAAATGCGTTTGACCTGGCATTTGAAAGCCAGCACAATCCCGGCCCGATGATACAGGAAAAAACCACCGTACTTGAACACCGTATTTTTCATGGCGATTATCGTCTGCTCAAACTGTCCGCACCTCTCGTCGGCCCACAGGTCCGACCCGGCCAGTTTGTCCACATCCGGATTCCCCGTTTGGAACACGCTGTCCTGCGCCGTCCTTTCAGTGTATTCAAAGCCAATGCCGACAGCCTTTCCGTGCTGTATAAATCGGTTGGCAAAGGCACAGAGGCCCTGTGTTTTGTTGTTGAAGGAGAAGAGATCAACCTGCTCGGACCGCTCGGCACCGGTTTTCCAGCCCTTGGAAAAGATAAGACACTGCCTGTTCTGATCGCCGGCGGATACGGCAACGCGGCCCTGTATCTGCAGGCCGCCGCGCTGCCCGTTAAGGGGGTCGCCTTCTTCGGCGGCCGCACCGCCGGAGACATTCTCTGTGTTGATGAATTTGAAAAACTCGGCTGGGAAGTGCACATCACCACCGACGATGGATCACTGGGAGAAAGCGGTCTGATTACGGCGGCAATTGATCCATGGCTTGACCGGCGGAAAGAACAGTTCCGGACAATGGAACTGTTTGCCTGCGGACCCAATGCCATGCTCAAGGCGGTCGGCGACCGCGCCGTTGATCGCGGCATCACCGCCTGGCTCTCAATGGACCGCAACATGGCCTGCGGAGTCGGTGCCTGCCTCACCTGCGTCATCAGGCGCAGGACCGCTGACGGCTGGGAATGGGCACGCTGCTGCAAAGACGGCCCTGTTTTCAGCGCCGGGGAGATTCTCTGGGAAGATTGAACCACGGAATACACTGAAAACACGGAACTGGTAAGATGAGCAATCTGGTCTATGAAGAAATGACCTATAAAGTCCGCGGAGCCTTGTTCGACGTCGATAAGGATAAGGGATGCGGTTTTGTTGAAGGAGTCTATCAGGAGTGCCTGGAAATGGAACTGGAGATGCAGGACATTCCATTTATTGCTCAATATCCCGTTAAAGGCCGTCCTCTGAAACAGAAGTTTATTCCCGACTTTATTATGGAAGAAAAAGTCATTGTGGAAATTAAAGCAACGAAAGACCTGACAGATGAGCATCGGGCTCAGGTTCAAAACTACTTAAAGGCTACCGGCTATAAACTGGCTCTCCCCGTTAATTTCGGACATTATCCGCAAATTCAAATTGAACGTATTGCAAATTAGTTTCCGTGTTTTCAGTGTATTCTGTGGTTAAAAATGAAAAAAACTGATCTGCGCATAAAAATCGGTTCGCTGGAAATGAAGAATCCGGTGACTGTGGCATCCGGCACATTCGGCTACGGTCCGGAGTATGCCGATCTGGTGGATTTGAACCGTCTCGGGGCAATCACCGTGAAAGGAATCTGCTGCGAACCGCATATCGGAAACGCCACCCCGCGCACCTTCGAAACCGCCAGCGGCATGCTCAACGCCATCGGCCTGCCCGGTCCCGGGGCCCAGGGATTTATCGAAAAATACATTCCGTTTCTCAAACGGTTCGATGTGCCGGTCATCGTCAACATCTGGGGGAAAACCGCAGAGGACTACGGCCGTGTTGCGGAAACCATGGATGCTGAGGAGGGCGTTCATGCGCTGGAAGTCAATGTGTCCTGTCCCAACGTCAAAGAGGGAGGGGCGCTCTACGGAACCGATTGCGATCTTTTCCGTACGGTGGTCGACCAGGTTCGCGCAAAAACCGTCAAACCACTCATTGTTAAATTGGCGCCTAACGTTTCCGACATCAGGGTGTTTGCCCGCGCGGCCGAGGAGTGCGGTGCCGATGCGGTCTCCGTCATGAACTCCTATCCGGCGATGGCCATCAACATTGAAACGCTTCGTCCGCAGCTCGCCAACCGGACCGGCGGACTGTCCGGGCCGGCCATTAAGCCGATTGCTGTCAAACTGGTCTGGGAGGCTGCTCAGGCCGTTCAAATTCCGATTATCGGAATGGGCGGGATCAGCAGTCCGGAAGATGCGCTGGAATTTATCATTGCCGGCGCGACCGCGGTCGCAGTCGGCACGGCGAATTTTTCGGACCCTTCCACCGTTATCCGGGTGATCGAAGGCATGGAGCGGTGGATGTCCATCCGAGGATTCGATTCGGTTGAGCAGCTTCGGGGAACGGTCCTGACATGATGCGCCGCTGGACTCCCGGACTGCTGACCGCCCTGCTTGCACTTGTCGTGTTCGGCTGGATTTTATATATTCCGCAGCGCGCACTGAATCCGCTCCGCCCGATCCCTGCGTATGCCCAGGTGGTTTACAGGAGTGCGACGCCGGACTGGTTTTTCTCTTTTTTCCCCATGCTCGGGGAAAACGGCAGTGACCTTCCAAGGGTCTGGAAAAAACAATTCCAAAGTCTGAAAAAATGTCCGTTAGCTGTGGCGGTGGCTCCGCTTGGCGGGCGCGAGCGGCGCAATACCTGGATTGCCGTCAGTGCCGCCGGTCCGCACGCCCTGCTGCTGCGCTGGCGGCTGACGCTGTTTCCGCCTGAAAATATTCATTCGGTCGGTTCGTACGGCGCCTGGCCGGTCTGGCAGCTCGATGAGCCGGAGCTCCCGGTCTGGGCGCGTGTCCGCTTTGCCATCACGGAAGGCCTGCTGATCTGTTCGATCTCCGAGGACAGTCACGATATTTATTACCTGCTCGACACACTGGATGGACGCCGCCCTTCGAAAGCCGCCGGGAAGTAACACGGATGAAAGCGACGGCGCCGAGGCCGGTTTTCGCGGCAGCGGAAAACAGCAGATTCAGGCCCCGCGGACCATGACTTCCCGGACGAAGGGTTTCATGAGTTTTTCGACTTCTCGCAGGCGTTGGGGCGTGGTGCGTTTGAGTTGGCGCATGCGCGGGTCGGGCAGGGTATCCTGCGGGATGAACGGCTGGATGCAGTAGCGGCGGGCTCCTTGGATGAGTTCGCCGATCCCGCGCATCTGTTCATCGGTATGGAAGGATTCGATGAGGGTGGTGCGAAATTCATAGTCAACATCGCTGCTCATGATGAGATGGACCGATTCGGCTATTTTTTCCGTATGAGTGAATCCGGTAAGCTGCGAATAGCCGGAGAAATCGGCTTTGATGTCCATGGCGATCGAATCGATTCGCGGCAGGCATTCTTTGAGGATTTCCGGACGCGAACCATTGGAGTCGATTTTGATTTTGAAGCCGAAGCCGCGGAAAAATTCAATCAGTTCCATCAGGCCGGAAGCCAGTGTCGGTTCACCTCCGGTAATGCAGACCGCATCGGTCCATTCCTTTTTGAATTTACGGCAGACCTCCTCCAGGCGGCTCCACAGCAGACCGGTCTTTTTTCCCCCCATGAGCGAGGCGTTGTGGCAGTACCCGCAGGAAAAATTGCAACCGCTGGTGAAGAAGACGGCGCACAGACTTCCGGGATAGTCAATGAGCGAAGGCTTCTCTAAAAAAGCGTAAACAGGAGATTCGTCTGCCGGGCGAATCTCCTGCTTACGAGAGGCTGTCATTTCGGCAGACATGATTCACGAACCTCTTCAAGCACTGCGGAAATCATTTTGGGAGAGATGATTCCTTTGCCCTCGTCGGTATAGTCGGTCTGCAGGCCGACGTACTGGTAAAGCCGGGATTTCCCGCAGATTTCGCAATGCGGTTTGGGATCACGGCTCGGAACCGGAATATAACGGCCGGTTTCTTCCTGTCTGCGGGTGACCAGCATGGCGGGAATCCGCTGGGGGTTGATGCATTCGGCCGAGGCGAAAGCGACGAGACCTTCGACCGTTTCGACATCGCAATACTCTTTTTCAAAATCAGACCACTCTTCTTCTGCAAGCAGTTTATCGAGACGCTGGTTAAGGGCTTTGCATTTGGCACAGCCCGGTTTGCCGAAGACTTTGATTTTATATGTTTTTTCCATAAATGGGTTCTCCTGAAACTTAAGTCGGTTAATCTTTGACTGTCACCAGCTTCTGTCCAGCACCGGCATCGGCGGTTTCCACATTGTAACGGCCTTCCTGGCGGGCTTTGAGCTCTCCGAACCGCTTGGACTTGTTCCAGTTCTGAATTTTACTGAAATAGCCGACCACACGGGTTTCGCCGATAACGTCGGAGGATTCGCAGGACGGACATTTTTCAACCAGTCCGCGCACCTGGTGGTGACAGTTGTTACAGAAGGTAAACTCCGGCGAGATGGTGACCTGTGCCGACTGTGTGCGGAAGAAGGTTTCTGTGATGAGTTTTTCAATGGAGGCGGACGAAGGCTGTTCCTCTCCGGTGAATGCGTGCGTGATGGCACCGGACTCGATCAAACTGTGATATTTTCCCTGTTCGACAATGCGCTCGACCAGTCCGACCGGAGCATCGGCTGTCAGGTGCACCGAGTTGGTGTAGTAGCAGACATCTTCGCTTCCGCCTTTGACAACCCCTTTGGCCTCATCGTGGAAATAGATGAGGTCACTCTTGGCGAGACGGCGGGCGGCGCTTTCGGCCGGTGATTCCTCAAGGGTGAATTTGAGGTTGTATTTCTTGGTCAGTTTTTTCGTGCGGGTATACATGTGCGCTACAATCCGCAGGCCGAGCTGCTGTGCTTCTTCACTTTCATGCAGTTCCTGCCCGATCAGGAATTTCACGGCGTCGTTGACGCCGATGAGTCCAATGATGTACGTGCAGGTGTCCAGATTGATGTAAGGTTTGCCGTCGCATGATTCTTTGCCGATCTGCCACAGCGGATGACCGTTTCCGCTCATCATTTCCGCAATTTTAGCCTTTTTCTGCAGATGCGCCTGTGCGACGAGTTCCATCATTTTGTCCAGCTCGCCGTAGAAATTCTGCAGGATGTCGCCGCCTTTGCGCGCCGCGCGGAAAGAAGCCTGCGGAATATTGACGGTGACGTTCTGGAAGCCGCAGAAGCGCATATTTTCGGGGTGGCGCAGCATGCGGTTGTCGCTGATGGTGGTGCGCAGACGGCAGCAGGCCGACAGGGTGACTTCGTCGCGGTCGAAGATGAAGTAGGTCGATCCGTTTTTGGCGGCCAGGTCGCAGGCGGCCTGATAAATTTTGTACTGTTCCATATCCGTGAATGTTTCTTCACTGAGATGAAAGTCACACTTCGGGAATTCGAAGATGCGTCCGTTGCTGTCGCCCTCGCCCCAGACTTCGAGCAGCGCCCGGCAGAAGTCCTGCGCTTCTTTGGTGTAATCGCCGTAGGTGACAATTTTTTCGCCGCGGGATTCGATCTCGGCAGAAATCTTCGGATCGGATTCGACCCCGTCTTTTCCTTTAATTTCACGCAGGACCAGGCGTTTGGAACCGTCTTCTTCTTCGAGGTAGAGATCCATCAGCCGATAGCCGCTGGCATCGCGTTCATCGCGCAGAACTTCTTCGACACCGACTTTACGGCCGTCTTTAAGACGAAGCATGTATTTGCCGCCGGGGCCGATGGCCGGGACGGTTTTCATATAGTTCGGTACGCCGGAGTGAACGTTGAAGTCGAGGAAGAGCGTCTGTCCGCCGCGGCTGAACGCATTCTGCGAACCGTTGAAGATGAGTTCCTGAGCGATCTGCTTGAGTTCGCGGGCGTTCATGCCTTCGAGCAGCGGCGCGTAGAGAATATTGATGTAGGCAATCCCGAGTGCTCCGGCATAGTTGGCCTGCATGGAGGCGAGAAAGGTGTTGAGGTGACCGGTCAGCACAGAGGCTGATTTGGCCGGTTTCGATTCGGTATTGAGGTTGATCAACCCTTTGAGACCGTATTTTTTGACATATTCAATGGAGTGGCTGGAGCAGTAAACACGGTGCGGATAGCCGAGGTCGTGCAGATGGATCGCGCCGGTGTCGTGCGCACGTTTGATCTCCGGATCAAAAATCGTATCAAGCGCCCACTGTTTAAGAACCAGTTCAGCGATGCCGAGATTGACGGCTTCGGGGTTGTTGTTGACGATATTGCTGTTTTCTGTGGATTTGGTGAACATCAGCCTTTCAACATAGTCGCGCGGAATTCCGTAAAGAGACAGGTCACGCAACTGCGTCTGATAGCCTCGTTCCGTCATTTCATTATTGACCATTTCACGAATCAGCGTGGTGTTGACGGTATTCATCCGGCTTGAGATGATCCGGTTCTCAACCGATTTGGCGATGCTGATGGCGGTATCCACGGCCAGATCGGTTTTATCCAGGATTTGTTTCACTATCCGTTTGCGGTCCCAGGGGAGGGTGACTTCAGCGGAATGAGATTCAACCAGCAGCAGGCTGGCGTCCGTGACATCCACTTTTCCTTTCTGGATATTTCCATCCCGTACACGAATGCTGTTGCGGGCGATTTCGCGCTGTTTACGATAGCGTTTGTAGGCGGCGACAACGATCGTTTCGCCGTTTTCGGACAGGAGAATTTCAACGAGGTCCTGGACATCTTCGATTCGGGGAATTCGCTTACCGTCTTCAGGGTGCACATAAAATTCGGACTGCGGAGTATTGAGCTGCTCGATCACCTGAGCCGTGATCTTAGGGGCAAGCCCTTCGTTCCGCGGCAGATTCTGTTTGCGGGAAACTTCCTCTATGGCGCGATGGATGGCCATCTCGATTTTTTTTGGACTGAAAGGGACCACCAGTCCGGAGCGTTTCCTGAATCCGTCAAATAAAGTTTCTTTTTCTGTAATCGGTTCCGCCATAGCGCATTCTCCCTGTTGACAACCTGTTGACAACTATTTTTTTCATGAATTTTTCTACTGAGCAACAGGGCAAAATTAACTAAATAATGTGTAGCTGTCAAATTAAACCACAACATCTTGTATTATATTCATAACCCGATGGAGGTTAAACTGTTCCGAAAATGTGTGTTGGACCTGTGCTCAAGATACCCTGTGATAGGGTTTCGCAGAGATGAATATACCCTGTCAGTCAAAGGGTGTAAAGGGATGCGGAATATTCCCTGGGTAAGATCGTCTGGGGAAAAAGAACGGGTTAAAAAGACGACTTGTCCCGAGAATATTCGGGAGAATATCATTTTCTCAAAAAAAGATAGTTTTCTTGACAAAAGATTTTTTCGCGTTAAATGTTAACGTACACGCATAGAGAGAGGGGGAGGGAGAAACGTGACAGTCGCTGAAATAGCCAAACGCGCCGGTGTTTCCATCGGGACTGTTGATCGGGTATTGCATAATCGCGGAAGGGTTTCTCCTAAAACAAGAAAACGGATACAGGATATTGTAAATACAGAGGGCTATCATCCCAACGCTCTTGCCCGGCAGTTGAAGCGCAATAGGGACTACCGAATAGGCGTTTTGATTCCCGAGCTGAAGAAGGAAAGCGGATATTGGGAATTGATCTATAATGGGATCCTGAGAGCTTCAGAAGAATTGTCCGCCTTTTCATTCAAAATCGAATTATTCGAATTTATTCGTCCGGAACGTGCCTCCCTGACCGCTGCTTTTAAAAAAATGATGGGTTCCGGCTGTTGTGCGTATATCATTGCGCCGATCATGGAGGAAGAAACCCGCGCACTGCTTGAGGGCGAAAAATCCCAGCTTACATATACCTTCATCGATTCTCCGCTGCCCGGCACCCGCCCCATCACAACGGTTGCACAGGATCCTTTCCGCGGCGGATATCTTGCCGGGAAAATGCTGGAGCTGATTTCGCGCTCGAACGGGCCCTATGCAGTTGTGCGTCCGTATACTGAAGCCTTCAATCTGAATGAGCGTGCCCGAGGTTTTAATGCCTGGTTTGCTTTGCAGAAGGATGTGGTTCTCCTGGACGTCGTTTGCCCCGAGAGGCATTTGAATGAAATGCCTGCGCTTCTTCATGCTGCGCACCAAAAATATCCAGATCTTAAAGGAATTTTTATCGTAGCTTCCATGGGGCATCAAATTGCGAATTTTATTTATGAACAGGGCTGGAAAAAAGACATATCAATTATCGGATACGATTTGGTTACAGAAAATGTTCAATGTCTGAAGGAAGGGAAAATTGATTGTCTGATCTCACAACGTCCCGAAGAACAGGGACGGCAAGTGTTATATCAGCTATACAAAAAAATTGTACTGGAAGAAGAGCCCAATCCCCAGTTCAATATGCCGCTGGATATTTTTTTTAAGGAGAATCTTATATGATTAAAAAGGATGAGTATTTTGTTGTCGGAGCTGATTTCGGTTCTGATTCTGTCCGGGTGGTAATTCTTGATGCCGCGGATGGTCACATTGCCGGTTCGCAGGTGGCTTATTATCCCCGCTGGAAACAGGGGCTTTATTGCAATCCGAAGGAAAATCAATTCCGGCAGCATCCGCTGGATTACACGGAGAGCCTGGTTGATGCAGTGACCGGTGCAGTTCGTGAGGCAGAACGTGTGCGGTCGGCCGCCGGTCAGGATTCCATCGTGGATAAAATCTGCGCCATGTCAATTGATACGACCGGCTCCACCCCGTCACTCGCGGACCGGAACGGGACTCCGCTGGCTCTTCTGCCCGAATTTTCTGAAGATCCCGATGCGATGTTTATTCTCTGGAAAGATCACACGGCGGTTCGGGAGGCCGATGAAATCAACGAAACGGCGCATTCATGGGGAGGAACGGATTTCACCAAATTTATGGGCGGGACTTATTCCTCAGAATGGTTCTGGTCCAAACTGCTGCACACGATCCGGAAGAATCCAAAGGTTGCAAAAAGAGCATATACCGCGCTTGAGCACTGTGACTGGATGACCGCGGTGATGACCGGCACGACCGATCCGACAGTGATCAAAAGAAGCCGTTGCGCAGCCGGACACAAAGTCATGTGGCACGCTGAATGGGGCGGATATCCGCCGCGTGAATTCTGGGACAGACTGGATCCGAAGCTGTCTGATATCCGGGATACTCTCGGCAAGGACACCTGGACGACCGATGTTTCCGCCGGAACGCTTACTCCCGAGTGGGCTGAAATGCTGGGGCTGCCTGAATCAGTGATTGTCTGCGTCGGGGCGTATGATGCGCATATCGGAGCAGTTGGCGGAGATATCGCGCCGGGAACCATGGTGAAAAGCATCGGGACATCCACCTGCGACATTCTCATTGGTCCGAAACCTGATAAAGGACAGAAAGAGAATCTGGTCAAAGGAATCTGCGGTCAGGTGGATGGATCTGTGGTTGCCGGATGGATCGGATATGAAGCAGGACAGTCTGCTTACGGAGACTATTTTGCATGGTTCCGGAATCTGCTGATGTGGCCGGTTGAAAACCTGATTGCATCCGATCCTGAGGTAAAGAATCTTGATGTGGAGAAGATTGAAAAAAATCTTTTACGCAGACTGGAGGAAGCTGCTGAAGACATTGAACCTGCAGAATCTTCGGTGGTTGCTCTGGATTGGATCAATGGCCGTCGTACCCCCTTTGCCAACCAGAATCTTACTGCTGCGATTTCCGGGCTCACTCTTGGAACCGATTCGCCCGCTTTCCTTCGCGCTTTGCTGGAAGCGACAGCTTTTGGCGCTCGCTCGATTATTGACACCTTTGAAGCCGGCGGGCTTGAAATTGAAAAAATCATCGCTATTGGCGGAGTGGCCCGTAAAAGCAGGTTGGGGATGCAAATCCTCGCCGATATTACCCATCGCGAAATCTATGTCACGGCAGGGGATCAGTCCTGCGCCATCGGCGCTGCCGTATTCGCCGCGACCGCTGCAGGCCTGTATCCTGATATTTTTACCGCGCAGAAAGCTCTGTCCGCCGGAACAGACCGGGTACACAGGCCTGATCCCGCCCGTATGGCGGTTTATGATCGGCTGTATGAAAAATTCCGCAGACTTGGAAATTTTATTGAAGATGAAACTAAAGGAGCCGTGAAATGATAGATCTGAAGCCGTATGAATTCTGGTTCTTAACAGGCAGTCAGCATTTGTATGGGGAGGGTGCGCTTCATCAGGTGGCGGACGATTCAAAGAAAATTGTCGCCACGTTGAATGCAGATCAAAAAGTGCCCTGTAAACTTGTATGGAAACCGACACTCACTACGGCAGAAGAAATCCGCGCCGTACTTGAACAGGCGAATGCGGATCCTTCGTGTGCCGGTGTCATTGCATGGATGCACACCTTTTCTCCTGCGAAAATGTGGATCGCAGGGCTGTCGACCTATAAAAAACCGCTTCTTCAATTTAATACGCAGTTCAACCGTGAAATCCCGTACGACACGATCGATATGGATTTTATGAATCTGAATCAGTCCGCGCACGGCGACCGGGAGTTCGGCCATGTGACCGCCCGGATGAATCTTCCCCGCAAAGTGGTCGTCGGACACTGGGACGACGCGGAAACCCGGGAACGGATTGCCCTCTGGATGCGGGGAGGCTGTGCGGTTGCCGACGGAAAAGATCTGCGGATTGCGCGTTTCGGCGATAATATGCGCGATGTGGCGGTTACCGACGGCGACAAGGTCGAGGCCATGATGCAGTTCGGATGGTCTGTGCCCTATTATGGGATTGGTGATCTTGTCGCATATATGTCGGAAGTCAGTGATGCGGCCATCGACAAGCTGGTCCGGGAGTACGAAGAGCTGTATGAGATCGCGTGGGGCGACGACAAGGATTTCGCCCTCGGTCACATTCGCGAGCAGGCCCGGATCGAGCTTGGCATGAGAGCCTTTTTCAGTGAAATCAAGGCCAATGCCTTTTCAACCAATTTTCAGGATCTGTACGGGATGAAACAGCTTCCCGGTCTGGCCTGCCAGCGCCTGATGGCGGACGGGTTCGGATTTGCCGGGGAAGGGGACTGGAAAACCGCGGCAATGGTGCGGACGTTCAAGGTGATGTCCGCCGGACTCGGCGGCAACGGTCGCGGCAATTCGTTTATGGAGGATTATACCTATCATTTTGAAAAAGGGAACGGGATGATTCTCGGTGCGCATATGCTGGAAATCTGCCCTTCGATCGCTGCCGGGAAGCCCTCGCTCGAGGTGCATCAGCTCGGCATCGGCGATCGGGAGGACCCGGCTCGCCTGGTATTTACCGGGAAAGAGGGACCTGCAGTCTGCTCCGCCGTTGTTGATTTCGGCAGCCGTTTCCGCTGTGTCGTCAGCGAGGTCCATGCGGTTGTTCCTCCGCAGCCGTTCCCGAATTTGCCGGTGGCCCGCGTACTGTGGAAACCTGAGCCCGATCTCCGTATCTCGGCGGAGAGCTGGATCCTGGCCGGCGGGGGGCATCACACCGCCTTTTCGAATATTGTTACCTCCGATATGATCCGTGACTGGGCCGAGATGGTGGGCATCGAGTGTGTAGTAATCGACAAGAACACGACGGTAGCTTCTTTCCGGAATGAGCTTCGCTGGAATGCTGCTGCCTGGAGAAAATAATGTCAGACTATTCTTCTTTAAAAGAAGAGGCCTGGGCCGCGAATTCTGAAATTCCGGCACTCGGCCTTGCACTTTATACGTGGGGCAATGTATCGGCTTTCGACGCCGCTGAAGGAGTCTTTGCCATCAAACCTTCCGGCGTGCCGTACCCGGATCTGAAACCGGACGACATGGTTGTCGTCGATCTGGAAGGGAAAATCGTCGACGGTAAGTTGAACCCCTCTTCGGATACTCCGACCCACAGGGTTCTTTATCGGAAATTCGCTGCAGATGATAAAGCGCAGGTCCATGGAATCATTCACACGCATTCGACTTATTCTGTAGCCTGGGCTCAGGCCTGCCGGTCGATTCCGCTTTTCGGAACAACGCATGCTGATCATATTCAAACCGCAGTTCCCTGCACGCCGTATCTTTCTCGCGAAGCGGTTGAACAGGATTATGAACTGGAGACGGGCAAACTGATTGTGGAGATGTTCAGGAGAGGGGTTTCCGGCATGGCGGATTCCGAGGCATTCAGGAAGTACAGCCATATATCAGATATCGCGGCGGCGGCACCGTTCAATCCAAATGAAGTTACGATGGTTCTTGTCGGCGGACATGGACCTTTTGCCTGGGGAGCAAGCGCGGCAAAAGCTGTATATAACGGCGCCGTCCTTGAAGAAGTCGCTCGAATGGCGGCCTTGACGCTGCAGATTAATCCGTCTGCGGAACTTCTTCCGGAATACATCGTGAACAAACACTATCAGCGAAAACATGGTCCGGAAGCCTACTATGGCCAGGGCGGATAGACCGTGATTTTTGTAAGGGGGATCTCAGAGTCCAGAGCGGTCGCAGCTCGCTTAAAGAGCATAAAAGATACCGAAGAAATCGCGTAAAAAAGACAACCGGTTTCATCGATGATAAAAATGAAATAGTATCTGATTTCATCAAATAACAATTGACAAAAATTAACTGATAATTAACATACATCTATAAAACGTGTACGTTAACGCTTTTAATGACAAACGCATAACGTACTATTAATGCTCAAATTCAGCAAGGAGGATAGTTATGAAAAAATTCATTACAGGGTTCACGGTTTTGGCCCTGATATTTGTATGTGCCGGCTGGTCCTGGTCGAAAAAGGATAAGGAAAACGCCGCCGCCACAATCGGTATCTCAATGCCTACGAAGTCATCATCCCGCTGGATTGCAGATGGTGAAAATATGAAGATCCAGCTCGAAAAGCTTGGATACAATGTGATTCTTCAATATGCGGAAGATGTGGTTGAAAATCAGATTTCTCAGCTTGAAAACATGATTACCCGGGGTGTGGATGTTCTTGTGATCGCATCGATTGACGGAGAATCAATGACCAAGATTCTTGAAAAAGCACATGATGCTGGTGTCCCGGTTATCTCTTATGACCGCCTTATAAGAAATTCGCCGTATGTCAGTTATTATGTGACGTTTGATAACTTTAACGTTGGAGTTCAGCAGGCGACGACTCTTGTGGATGCCCTTGACCTGCAGCATGCTGACGGACCGTTTTACATGGAGTTGTTCGGAGGATCTCCTGATGACAACAACGCGTATTTCTTCTATAAAGGAGCGATGTCCGTCCTGGATCCCTATATCAAATCCGGGAAAGTTATTATCGCTTCCGGACAGATGGG
>JASKKX010000093.1 GCA_030153935.1 Verrucomicrobiota bacterium
TCGGTGAAGCGTTTCCAGATCGATCCGGAGCTGAAAGTCCCGCAGATCGGCTGGAATGCCGTGCGGCAGAGGAAGCCGGAATGCCCGGCGTTTGCGGAGATCGAAAACGACACCTATTTTTATTTTGTTCACTCCTTCTATGTTGCCCCGGAGGATGAGGGCATTGTGGCCGGCGAAACCGACTACGGGATAAAATACTGTTCGGCCGCCTGGAGAGATAATGTGTTCGCCGCACAGTTCCATCCGGAAAAAAGCCAGGCGGCGGGGCTGCAGATGCTGCGGAATTTTGCAAAGGGCTTTTAGTTTCGGAGTTATTGCCTGACTTGCCAAACCGGCGGCGGCGAGGTACTCTTTTTATTCATGATCACAATTATTCCAGCAATCGATTTGAAGGGCGGCCGGTGTGTACGTCTGCGGCAGGGTGCAGCCGAGGATGAAACGGTGTATTCAGATTCTCCGGTTGAGATGGCCAGGCGGTGGACCAAAGACGGCGGAGAATTCCTGCACGTGGTTGACCTTGACGGTGCGTTCCAAGGCAGACCGGTCCATGCGGAAGTCCTGCGGGAAATCTGTGCCGCCATTGATATTCCGGTTGAAATCGGCGGCGGAATCCGCACAGACGAAGATATTGAAGCTCTGCTGGCAACCGGTGCGGCCCGTGTGATTCTCGGCACACGGGCCTGTGAGCATCCCGAAGAACTGGCGCGGCTGGTCGAAAAGTTCGGCGGGAAAAAGATTGCCGTCGGCATCGATGCGCGCAACGGGAAGGTCCAGACAAAAGGCTGGGTTGAAACGACGACTGTAAATGCGGTTGATCTGGCAAAAAAAGCGGCCGCTGCAGGTATCGGCACAATTATTTACACCGACACGAGTCGCGACGGGATGCTTGAAGGGGTCAACGCCTTTGAAATGGGCAAAATCTGCTCCGCAGTGGACTGCGGCGTTGTCGCTTCCGGCGGGGTTTCGGGCGTGGAGGATATTAAACGTCTGGCCGCACTGAACTGCGGCAATCTGGTCGGTGCGGTTGTCGGCAAGGCACTCTATGAAGGTGCCGTCAGCATCAAACAGCTCAAAAAAGCGGGGCAGTGATCTTCTCGTTTTTCAAAGGCTGTTTGATCCGGGGCAAGATCGGCAGAGTCATTTTCCCGTCTTTTCCCTGCCGGGAAATCAAAGTTTAATATAATTACGCTTGAAGGCACGAGGGCGAAACGCCATATTTCGCCGCTCTTTTATGTAAGGTATAGAACAGAACAACAACGAGGGCAGAACAATGGCCAGAACAGTACCCATGTCAAAAGTCCGTAATATCGGAATTATGGCGCATATCGATGCAGGCAAAACCACCGTGACCGAACGGATTCTTTATTATACAGGCCGGTCTCACAAGATCGGGGAAGTGCATGACGGCGCCGCCACCATGGACTGGATGGTGCAGGAACAGGAACGCGGGATCACGATTACCTCTGCAGCGACCTCTTGTATGTGGAAAGGCCATATGATTTCCATTATCGATACCCCCGGCCATGTGGACTTTACCATGGAAGTGGAACGCTCTCTCCGCGTGCTCGACGGGGCCATTGCGCTCTTCTGTGCAGTCGGCGGTGTACAGCCGCAGTCTGAAACCGTCTGGCATCAATCCGAACGCTACGAAGTCCCGAAAATCGCGTTTGTGAATAAAATGGACCGCATCGGCGCGGATTTCTTCGATGTGGTCAGGAGCATTCAGAATCAGCTTGGCGCCAATGCCGTGCCGGTTGTGATTCCGATCGGCGCCTCGGACAATTTTCTGGGCGTGATCGATTTGGTCTCCATGAAGGCGCTGCTTTTCAACGAAGAAAGCAAAGGTGCCGACTGGACCGAAACGGAAATCCCTGCTGACCTGCTTGATTCCGCGAAGGAATGGCGCGCTAATCTGGTTGAAAAATGCGCGGAACAGGACGAGGAGATGATGGAAAAATTCTTTGAAACAGGGGACCTGTCCGAAGAGGAAATCTGGAAAATCCTGCGCAAGGCGACCTGTTCCCGTCAAGTGGTGCCGGTGTACTGCGGGTCGGCATTCAAAAACAAAGGGGTGCAGCAGCTGCTTGACGGCGTAATCAAAATTCTGCCGGCTCCGAACGAAATTCCGCCGATCATCTGCTCCAAAAACCCGGAGAACCAGCGAAAAGTCGACGACGACGAAGTGCTGTCCGCGCTGGCGTTCAAAATCATGTCCGACAAGCACATGGGGAAACTGACCTATATCCGTCTCTACTCCGGAACACTGGAAACCGGGTCGACGATCTGGAACAGCACGCAGCAGAAAAAACAGCGGGTTGGCCGGATTCTGCGTATGCATGCCAACCGGCAGGAATCCATTGATAAAGCCGTCGCCGGGGACATCGTGGCGGTTGTCGGACTGGCCGATACCAAGACCGGGGACACCCTCTGTTCAGCAGAAAACGAAATTTTTCTCGAAGCCATGGAATTTCCGGCCCCGGTGATCAGTATTTCCATCAAACCGGAGACGCAGGCTGACAACGAGAAATTGAGCGAAGCGCTGCATAAACTGGCCGATGAAGACCCGACGTTCACCGTTGCCTTCGATCAGGAAACCAGCGAAACCATCATTTCCGGAATGGGCGAGCTGCATCTTGAAATTATCGTTGACCGTCTGAAACGCGAATTCGGCGTACAGGCGCAGGTCGGCCGCCCTGAAGTGGCCTACCGGGAAACGGCCACTTCGGCATCCAGCGGGTCCTACAAGCACGCCAAGCAGTCCGGCGGACGCGGCCAGTACGGCCACGTGGTACTGGAACTCGAACCGCTCGGTCCCGGCTCCGGTTTTGAATTTAACAACAAGATTGTCGGCGGACGCATTCCGCAGGAATACATTCCGTCGGTCGAGAAAGGAATCATTCAGGCTTTGGCGGCCGGTCCGTATGCCGGTTATCCGGTGGTGGACATGCGTGTCAACCTCGTCGACGGCTCCTACCACGATGTGGACTCCAGCGACTTCGCTTTCCAGATTGCAGGTCGTCAGGGCTTCAAGCAGCTTTTCCTTAAAGGGAACCCCCAGCTGCTTGAGCCGATCATGTCGATTGAAATTACCACGCCCGAGGAATACATGGGACCGGTCAACGGGACGGTCTGCCAGCGCCGCGGCCGCATTGATTCCATGGATGACCGCGGCGGCATGAAGATCGTCAAGGGACACGTTCCGCTGAGCGAAATGTTCGGGTATTCCAATACGATCCGCTCCCTTACGCAGGGGCGTGCGTCTTTCAGCATGACGTTTGAGCATTACGAAGCGGTGCCGTTCTCGATTGCCGAAGAGGTGGTCAAGAAACGCCGCGCTGAAGGCAAAGTCCGCGGCGGCGAAGAATAGCTTTTCATTCCGCCGAAGCAAAAGCCGCTCCGTTTTCGGGGCGGCTTTTTTTCCGTTTTTTTGGAGGGGGAAATCAGCTTTTTCAAACGCTTGAGATTATTCCGATGAATCCGCGGCAATAACGGATGTAATGAACCGGACATAATTTTTTGCGCCGCCACGCTGATACCCGTCCCTTGCAATGGCCTTTCCCTGCGGATTGAGAATCAGCACGGTCGGGAATCCCTGGATCTGATACCGTGACAGCAGCATCTCGTGCTGACGGGCAAATTTCTCACTGGTGGCCTGTCCGTACCGGTCAAAATCAAGCAGCACACAGACCAGATGGTCTTTGGCATAGGAAATAAATTCCGGCTGGGAAAAAACTTCTTTTTCCAGCGCCTGACACCAGCCGCACCACTGCAGGCCGCTGATGCTCACCAAAACATATTTATTTTCCGCGCCGGCCTGTTTGAGTGCGGCGTCGTAATCTGTCTGCCAGAGATCTGTCGGGATTTCTGCTGCGGCGACGTCCTGATTATACCCCGTCAGGGCCAGTATTCCGACCAAGGCCAGTATTCCGATCAGCGCCAGTCCAGGAATTACGGTTATTTTCATAGGGAATTCCTTTTTCATTATAAAGTATATCGCTTGAATAAAATCGTGCCAACCTTCGAACCTTTCAGTATAAGAGACCCCATGGACTTTATTGCGTTCGATTTGGAGACCACAGGAATTCAGCCGAAAACCGATGCCGTCGTTGAAATCGGAGCTGTGCGCTTCAGCGGGGCCGAACCGATCGAAACCTTCAGCACGCTCATCAATCCCGGGCGTCCCATTCCCCCGGAGGCCTCGGCAGTCAACGGGATCACCGATGAAATGGTTGCAGGAGAACCCGGAATCGAAACGGTTCTTTCCGATTTGGCGGATTTTTGCAAAGACCTTCCCCTTGTTGCCCACAATGCGCCCTTCGACTTTAAATTCATCCTTAAAGCGGTGGAAGACCACCGCGCCCGGTCTCCCAAAGGGATCGTTCTTGACAGTTGTGCGCTCGCCCGCATTGTCTTCCCCGGGATGATCAATTATAGACTCGGGACCCTCGTCGCGCATTTCGGCTTCCCGTCCGGAACATTTCATCGCGCGGAAGAGGACAGCGTATACTGCGGGCTCCTCTTTGCCCGGACTCTTGAGGCGCTGGAAAAAGCAGGGCAGCCGTCAACCGTGCATGCACTGCTTGATCTGACCGGACAACCGGTCATGAAATTTCCGCAGTATGAAACGCAGCCGGAGCAGCTTGATCTTTTTTAACTGAACCGGACATAGGAAGGAGCGCCATGAACTGGTATCTGGCTGTATTGAAAAAATACGCTGTCTTCACAGGGCGTGCCTGTCGCACTGAATACTGGATGTTTATACTGATCAATATGCTCATCACGGTGGCGATAGGGTTTGTTGAAGTTATTTTAGGCAGTCCTGCCGTTCTGATGAATCTGTACAACCTGGCCGTTCTGATTCCCGGTCTGGCTGTAACTGTCCGCCGGCTTCACGATGCCGGACACAGCGGTTGGTTTCTGCTGCTTGGACTGATTCCGCTGGTGGGGTCCCTCGTATTGCTGTTTTTCATGGTGCAGGACAGTCAGCCCGAAACAAACCGATTCGGCCGCAATCCCAAAACAGAGGCGGAGTATATCGATATCTGAGAAAGGAAACGTGAGGTTTTTAGTCGCCTTGATAAGATTACTTCAGTTCATGACGGGGAGGGAAGCCGATCAGTGAATTGAATCCATGCCGATCCGGTTGACTCACTCCCCTGCCACCTCTATCGTCAGATGGGAATCGGTTCTCTGTAGTTGTCAGCCGGGCATGTCCCTTGTGATGGCGCCTTGCAGCAATCTCCTTGTGATGAACCCCCGACCTTCCGCCTTGTGTGCGGCCCCCACAAGTGTTTCATCGATCTCAACCGACCCGAAATCCGATCCTGGTCAGGGCACCATATACCCGCTCAGAGCGTATGGAGCATCTGGAATGCCGTTTCATACCGTGTCAAACCGAAGCTGGCGCTGAAATTGGACTGCTGACGCTTGATATGACGGGCGTTTGCTCGTCACTGAATACACGCCCCAAAAACCAGGCCTGCAATGGCCCCTTCGTCGCGTGCAGGAGTGTTCCGGCGGTCGGCGATACATCTGTGTGGCAATGTCGGCATCGCCTGAAAAGCGATTTCCCTATCACTCACTCATCGGGAAAGATAAAATCTGCGGCGGCGAAAATACAGCGCCATAACACCCATTATCGCCAGACCCATCGTTCCAGGTTCCGGGATGACGGCGATGAATGGCTCGTGGTCAACGTTTTCGCTGGATGCCAACCAGATCGTATCGCCACTCCAGTTGTCCGGCACAAAGCTCAACCGTAACCAATCCCAGTTTCCGTTTGCTGCATCCTGTACCGCAGAGGACACATCGATAGATTGCCACCCGCTTTGTACGGGATCAACCTTCATAATATGGGTTCCTCCGGTATCCCCATATTCGACAATGCCGTTGCCTTGAGCATAGTTGAGGGCAATCCCGCCTCCGTCCGAATCCGATCCCGTTCGCGTAAAATAAATATCGAGCGTACAGGAAAGATTTTCGGCGCCGAACAGGCCGCTATCCACCTGAAACTCGAATACCGGGCATGCAATTTGTTTTCGTCCGCCGCTGTCTGTTGAAAAACCTTTCAGTTCGGAAGCGTCCAACTGGTCAGCGGTTTTTGTTAGTATTCCGAACCCTGGGTCATAATCATAATATGATCGGCCATCAGTGACTTGGGTAAGTAACGCGGCATTCGCTATGGCTGCCCCCGTGAAAAAGGCGAACATGATCATGCTGAAACCAAACGGTCTTTTCATCTCGCTGCTCCATGGCTTACTGATACAAAAGAAGTTTCAGTTTTCTGTCAGAAAAAGGTAGGACAGCCTGTTGTGGAATGCAAGGAAAATCCGGGCAGGACAGCCCCCTTTTTTGGGTGTGATTTCCGGGATCGTCCCGCCTGGACGTAAATCAGCAGCAAAATCCGCTTTGAGGCCGTGATAAGCTGTCCGGCCAGGATCGCAAAGCTCCCTCCTGATAGGCACACGGATGAAACAGAGCGCCGGCAGAAGTACGCCCATCCTGTTTTTCAGCCGCGGATCACTTTCAGGAAGCCTTGCCGAAGCAACCTCCCTGGTTAATGAATGGGGTGTTCAAAAAGCCGGGTTCGGAGACCCTTTCACTTTCTGAAAGCGGTTTTTATCGACTCATCAACGGCTTGCGCAAAACCCGACTCAAAAAAAGGGGAATGTTCTGGTGTATGGTTTTTTTATTGACTAGATCAGAGAGAGATTGCTGAGGGATAAAAAAATAATATTTGAAAAGGGAAAACATGTCCGATACTGGAAAAATTATTACTCAGGCACGCGAGCTCTGTCTCGCAGTTCCTGC
>JASKKX010000094.1 GCA_030153935.1 Verrucomicrobiota bacterium
ATTATCCGCCACTGCTCCGCTCCATGCATCGGCAAAGTGACGCCGGATGAGTATATGGAGCGTGTAAAGACTGCCTGTGCCTTCCTGCGCGGCGAGCGTCCGGAATTTATTAAAGAGGTGCGCGCCCGGATGGCCGCCGCAGCAGCAAAACACCGGTTCGAAGAAGCGGCTGCATTGCGTGATATGATGTTTCTGCTGCATCATGCGGTGAAGGAGCGGGCGCTGGTGCGAAAGACCGGCCGGATGCTTTTTGACGATGCGGGGAAAGGGGTAAAGGAACTGGGAGAGGTGCTGGGGCTTGCGAAGCCGCCGCGTGTGATCGAGTGTTTTGATATTTCCAATATTTCCGGCACGTATGCGGTGGCAAGCATGGTGTCGGCAGTGGAGGGTCTTCCCGCCCCGCAGCGATACCGCCGGTTCCGCATTAAAACGGTCGAGGGAAGCGATGATCCGCGGATGATGGCCGAAGCCGTTTCCCGTCGGTACAGCCGTTTGAAACAAGAAACCGCCCCGCTGCCCGATCTGCTGGTGGTTGACGGCGGCATCACGCAGTTGCGTGCCGCCCGCGCGATTCTGGCAGAAATCGGAATAAGGATCCCAAGCGTCGGCCTGGCCAAGCAGCACGAAGAAATTGTCCGCGACGACGAACCGTCGCTGTTCCTGCCGCGCGATTCCAACGCGCTCCGCGTTATGACCAATCTCCGCGACGAGGCACACCGGTTTGCCATTTCCTACCATCGCCGTCTGCGTTCCCGCCGCATCCGCGAATCGGCGCTCGATGAAATTCCGACTATCGGAAAAAAGAAAAAAGAACTGCTTTTAAAATATTTCGGCTCTTTTGAGCGCCTGCGCCGGGCGAGCCTTGAAGAGCTGTGCGCCGCGCCCGGCGTTGGCCTGAAAACCGCCGGGCTGATTAAAAAGGCGTTGGGAAATTAATAAAAGTTCCCCCGGGGTTCCTGGAGCGAAATGTTTGTATTTATTCTCATTTCACTCAGAATTCATCAAGACAATATCCCATTCGTTGCCAGAGAAGACGGGCGGTGGGCTCGTCAACGATGAGATCCTGAATGTATCCCGCCCGCAAAGCGGCATAAAGTCCGGAGACTTTAGCGCGACCGGATACCACACAGACCGCTCTTGGAACGTTTTTGTAAAGTTTCAGAGGAGGACCGCTGGCACGTCGGTTGATCGGAATATCTTCATAGCTGCCATCCTCACGGAAAAAGACTGTTGCCAGATCGCCGATCACTCCCTCCTCGTCGAGGGTCCGGATGTCGCTCGGATCAAGGTAGCCGCTGGAATAAACATGACTTGGCACACCGGCGTCAACGGCTCCAATACTGTAAAGAAGCACATCAGCATTCTGCTGCATTTCAATGATTCTATGTATGCTGCGTTCCCGCCACATCGCTTCTTTTGTCTCTTTGAAATCAAAGAAGGTCGGGACCGGAAACAGCATAAAACTGGCCTGATAGTTTTCGGCGAATTTCTGGAGAATGTTGGCGGCATACCGGTTGTCCGGCGTATAGGTGTTCCCCGACCCGTTCAGTTGAACAACCGTAATGCCGCTGATCCGTTTGGGAATGAGGTTGATGGCGATTTCACTGAGCGTTGTTCCCCAGGCAAGTGCGAGGATATTCCCGGGTACCAATATTTCGTTAAGGTAGTTGGCCGTGTACCGGGCGACTTCTTCAAGCCAGACTGATTCATCGAGCAGTTTGGAGACTGGAACGATGTGTATATCCTTTAGCGAAAACTGTTCCTTTATCTTCTGTTCTGAGGGGCGCAGCGTGTTCTGGACATTCACGATGCGAATTTCAACAATCCCGCTCCGGCGCGCATGGTTGAGAAGCCGAGAGACCTTGGGCCGTGAAAACCCCATTTCCTTGGCAATTGCCTCAGTAGTCATTCCCTGATAATAATATAAAGTCGCTATCTTTAATGTATCCTGATAACTGCGGTCTTGAGATTCCATATTCTTTCTCTCTGGTAAAACCACAAGGGCTACCTTTTAAAGGGCGGAGAGGCAAGTATAATAATGACTCATAAATAGGTTTTTTAATTGTTTTCGCGCCCGATTGATCTTCTCCAGAATGCTTTTTTTAAGCTGCCTCACACTCTCAAAACCTCGATCCCGGATGCAGTCCGTCGTGACATCGGAAAAAAGCGTTCCACCAGATTGAGCCACGCGCTCGAGGTCGGTGTGAAGTGCATGTGAAACCGGGGACACTTTTCCAGCCAGACCTTCGCCTTTTCTTGCTTATGGGCGCAGCAGTTGTCCGCGATCAGATGCAACGTCAGATCCCGGGGAGTTTCCCGGTCGATCTGTTTGAGGAACCGCAGCCATTCCACATGCGTATGCCGGTCTTCCGTGCCCAGCGCCTGGCATTGGCTTTTTTCATCGCAGCAGAACACCGAGGCCTTTTCCGGCGGATCGAGACCGAGCCCGATCATATCCCGAAACGTTTCTTCAAAACAGAGATCGTTGGAGACTTTAACGGTTCTGGTGCGGTGCGGCTTGATCTGATGGACACTCCCGAGCCGCTGAACACTGCTGCGGGACATTCCGGAGGCTTTGGCCATGCTGCGGATGCTCCAGTGCGTCCGGCCTTCCGGCGGACAGTTCGCGGCGGAAACAACCTGAGCGGCGGCATCCGGCGGAATGGACGGCTTGCGCCCCCGTCCGCTTTGATCCTTCAGCGCATCGATGCCGCCCTGTTGATGAAGCCGGCGGCTCCACTTTGAAACGCAGTTCTGACTCACACTCAGCGGCCGGTCGACCTCCCGACAGGGAAGCCCTTCGCAACGCAACAGAACAATACGCGCCCGGAGAGGATCTCTCCGGGATGTTTTTAAGCGCCGCGCCCGTCGGCGCAATTCATCCTGAGTTGCGCGGTCCATTTCAATGATTTCAATCAGTCTTGCCGTGCGGGGCAGGCTGGCCTGCCCCGCATGGTTTTCCAATATTAATTAAGAGTCATGACAATAGGATAGCCGTTCAAGATGGAATGCTTTGAATTTACTGACGGTTCTTTAGTCGATCGCTGATTTTACCGGCCTTCTTCCCTCGTAACCTCACCGCTTGCTACGAGGTCAATATCCATCCCTTTCCAGTTTTTCAGGACGACGTCACCAACCCGAACCGGTGCTTCCAGCTCGATCTTGCGACTTGCAGCAGCAAGTTCGAGGAGCATTCCTTTGGGAATAGGATCCGGCGTCCAAACCGGTACCAGCGGACGAATTCCGTTATGTACCCGAACTGAGGTGGGCAGTATTCTGCGTGGATCCCGAATTTCCTGCCTTACGTATTCCGGACCAAGTTTGCATTTGTTTCCCTCAAGGTTGATAATTTCATTTTGTTCATCCACAACCGTATGGATTTCACATCCCCGAGGACACCGAAGACAGATGTCCATCCGTTGTCGTACGTTTTTATTCATGATATTACCGCCGTTAGTTTTCCTGTTTTCAATTCTCGCAGTCGCGATATTTCCTTGTTTTTAAGCTTGTGAATAATCATTTCTGCCGGTCTCGCGTATTGCTCGCGGAAGGAAACCACGGTTTCTTTCTCATGCTTAAGCTCTACGGTGACCGTTCGTTCGAGCAAGGTGCTGGGCCGCAGCTGAATAACGGGGCAGTCCTCAGGATTCTCACCGTCTATCTGGATTTTCTGGGGTACAATGCTGCCGACATTGGCACCGGGTTTAAGCCAGATTCCCGGACGGGAATCAATCTGTCCACTCTGTGCATATCGGGCGGCGTTGCGCCCGGCTATTTCTCCGGCCTGGCTGACGTAGTCCACCAAGTCATACACGAACGTAACATTCCCGGCGGCAAAAATACCGGGGACATTGGTCATCATGCAACTGTCGACAAACGGACCGTTGGTGTGCAGGTCCAGTTTGACTCCGGCTTTGCAGGACAGCTCATTTTCCGGGATAAGACCCACGGAGAGAACCAAGGTGTCGCACTCCACAGTCTCTTCCGTCCCTTCGATCGGATTCAGATGTGGATCGACCCGGATTACTTCAACTGCCTCGACCCGGTCTTCGCCGATGATCCGGTTGACGGTCGTGGATAAATGTAATGGGATGTCGTAATCCTGAAGACATTGCACATAGTTGCGGCGCAGTCCGGTGAGGAACGGCAGGAGTTCGTACACTCCGAAAACCTGTGCTCCCTCAATGGTCAGCCGCCGGGCCATAATCATGCCGATATCCCCGGAACCGAGAATCACGATTTTATTACCCGGCATATAACCCTCGATATTGACCAGTCGCTGTGCGGTTCCGGCGGTGTATATTCCCGCCGCCCGGGTTCCCGGCAGTTTGATCTGGGCCCGGGTCCTCTCTCTGCAGCCCATGGCCAAAACGATCGCCTTCGCCTGAAAATTAAGATAGCCCTGCGTCGAGTTCATGGCATACACATTCTTCTCGGGGGTGATGTCCAGCACCATCGTATCCAGCAGAATGTCGATCGCATACGACCTTAGTATTTTCTCATACAGTAAAGCGTATTGAGGCCCGGGATAGTCGCGATCAAAATTGACGGCCCCGAACCCGTTATGGATACATTGCGGCAAGATTCCGCCGAGGGAATCATTGCGCTCAATGATCAGGATCCGGCCTTTGCACTGTTCATACGCCTTGATGGCTGCCGACATGCCGGCCGGCCCACCGCCGATAATAATGACATCATATTGTTGCACTGCTTCCATGAAAAACCTCCGGTTACACCAGTTCTTTTGTTTTGCGGAAAAGAAAAATCGATCCAGGGCCTCGTTTGGTAACCTCTGTCATCGACATGTTCAGTTCCCGGGCGAGTATCTCCATTGTTCTGGGATAATCAAAACTTCCCTGACATCGACCGGTGCCTAGCCAGGTCCGCCGTTTGATTGCATCGTATGTCACCGCCGGAATCGGGGCGTGAATCGCGTCGAGAATTTCCCCTTCGGTAACTTCTTCGCAACGGCAGACAATTCGTCCGTAACTGGGATTCTTTGCGATTAAATTGGCTCGCTCCTCGTGATTGAGCTTGGCAAAGCGAATCCGGGGCGGACGGATCGGGTTGAAATCGTCCCGCTCCTCCAGCGGTTCTCCGGCGTCCTCTTTCAGGAGCCGTGCCACTTCTTCTGCAATGGCCGGCGAAGAGACAAAGCCAGGGGATTCAATTCCTGCCAGATTGATGAGTCCCTTAACGCGGGATGATATTTCAATCAGGAAATCCGGGTGGGGTCCGTGAGGTTTGTAATTACCTGTGGCGCGAACTCCGGCGAACGTGGCGATGACGTCTCTGGAATTGATCGAAGGGACCATTTTGATTGCCTTGGTCAGAATCTCATTCAGCCCTTCCCGGGTCACCGAGGTGTCGTCTTTTTCATCGATTGCCTGGGCATTGGGGCCGATCAGCGTGTTGCCGTGGGCTGTCGCAGCAACCAGAATTCCCTTTCCTTTTTCCGTGGGCATTGGGAAAAGCACATTGTCCAGGCTGATTTTCGATTGATCGAAGATCATATATTCACCGCGCCGGGCAGTTATTGAAAATTCCGGATGGTCATTCACCATATGCATGATTTCGTCGGAATGAATGCCGGCGGCGTTGATGAACCAGCGGGCGCGGAATTCGCCCCGGGCGGTTCGTACGGCGGTCAGCCGGTCTTTTTCAACAACCATCTCCTGTACCATGGTATTGAAAAAGAACTGCACTCCATTCATTGCGGCGTTCTCCGCGGTCGCCACAACCCCATCAAAAGGGTCGATCACCCCTGCAGTAGGTGTCCACAAAGCCCCGGTGCATGCCGGTGAAAGATGGGGTTCGCGTTCAAGCGCCTCTTCTCTGCTCCATATCTCAACACCGGGGATCTTATTTTCCTGCGCCCGGTCATACAGGGGCTTGATTCTCTTCTGCTCTTCCGGTCCGATGGCGACAACCATCGAGCCGGTTCCACGCCAGGCGATTCCCAGTTGCGGAATGTACTTCTTCCACAGCTCGTTGCCGCGCTTATTCATCCGTGCTTTCATTGTGCCGGGATCAGGATCATAACCGGAATGTAGAATGGCACTGTTGGCGGTACTCTGGCCCATACCAACGTCGGCTTCTTTTTCAAGAACTGCAATGGCCAGCTTATATTTTGACAACTTCCGCGCCGTCATTGAACCCACTATGCCGGCACCGATAATGACGACATCGAACTGCTTGACCTCCATCAGCTTTTACCTCCTATTTTTTATCTCATCTCAAACCTACATGAATATATACCTTAAGCCTTGTCGTAACAAATGTCAAATACTATTTTACATCCGTTCGAGTTGCCGGGTTGACTCAAATTAAAAGACACCGTAGTGCCCAACAGGGCGCAGGCAGAACGGATTCGTTGACTCATAATAAATGACTCCCCGAAAAAAAGGAATGAAGACAATGAGTTGCGAGTTCAGAAACGGCGCTGCGGGCGGGTCGGGAAGACCTGCATGACCCGGCTGTCTGGAAGCTGACACGGTCGCTCTCTGCGGCGGATCTATGAGCGGATCATTTATCGGGTCGATCACCTGCACAGACATCCAAAGCCCCTGGACGATGACCCGCGCGGTCTGGAGCAAGGGCTGCGAAGGGCTCCGGGATCAACCATTAACCCCGAACGCTGACAAGCACAAAAAGGGTTGACTCCGGAGAGTGGTTTCCCCGATTTTTAGCCTCTTCGAACAGCGGGTTCCTGCTTGTTTTCTTTTAC
>JASKKX010000030.1 GCA_030153935.1 Verrucomicrobiota bacterium
CCTCCGGGAGTACCGATTGAGAAAAACCGCTCCCTGACGGGAGCTTAACTGAAACAGAAGCAGAACTAAAAAGTGACAACTTTAAATCAGGACGTGACAGTTGATATTTTTTCCACCCAGCGAACCGACCCGCCCGACAAGTACATTTCATCAACCAAGGCCTCTTCAATCGAGCTCTCCTCCCACTGGTATCGTTCGATAATCTGTGTCTCAAATGGAATCGTGCGCAACTTTGGAATTTTCAGCTCCACGCTGTCGGTTTGAGTATAAAGACCTCGTTTATAGTGACCGGTCCGCGAATCGCAGCGTTTTGTGCCGCACAGATGATCCGCTTCAACATCCATCAGGCCGTTGAGCGTTTCTTCAACTGGGCCTCCCAGCGCCTGCAGATTGTCCCCGCACCGCAGAGTCGTCAATTTCGATGATCTTTTTCGCGGATTCTTCCGCCTTCTTCCGGTTTTTATCCTTTGGTTCTCCATTTGTGTTTGCTTGCACCCGGCTGGTTTTGCCAGCCGGGTGAGCCCCAATTAAAATGTGCGAAAATGTTAATGCGCTATCGCATATTCTGTTAATTATAAAATTATTAATTTAAAAAACAGACAAATGTTAAAAAATAGACTTGCCAACAGTTATGTGTTGTGCCATTTTGAAAAACACTATTCGGATTCGGACTGATCGTTAGGTGTGAGTGGTGGAAGTAATTCAGAATGTTCGAACAAACATGAGGAGACAGGGCATGAAAATTGAGAATATGGCGATTCCTGAGAGCGTAGGTTCCGATTATTTGATTGCGACATATTACATGAACAGTCAATCGGTTTCCGATCTGTACGAGTGGGCTAGCTTGGTTGCTTCCGATCAGAGTGCCGGAACATGGACCCACGTTGAAGGCGAGACACCAGAAGTCATTGCGAAATATGGAGCAAAAATAGTCGGTATTTATCCGATGGCGAATGAACATGCTTGCATGGCGCGGATTGCATTCCCAGTCGCAAATTTCCCCATGAACATGCCCATGCTTATGAGTACTGTAGCCGGGAACGTTCTTGCTCAAGACGGAATCAAGCTGATGGATGTTGAAATTCCTGAAGAACATCTGAAAAAATTTACGGGTCCTTTGTTTGGAATTGACGGCATTCGGAAGTGGTTGGGAGTCTATGACCGGCCGATTCTTGGTGCAATATTGAAGCCGTGTATAGGTGTCGAGCCGAGTGTCAGTGCGGCAGGAGCAGTTGCTGCGGCAGCCGGTGGAGCTGAAGTGATAAAAGATGATGAGCTGCTAAGCGATCCTGACTATTCTCCAATGATTGAACGTGTAAAAGCGGTTATGAACGGACTTGGGGAAATCGGAAAAGCCGACTCGGTTCTTTATTCTGTTAATATAACTGGAGCGAACCTCTATGACAGGGCTCGTCGGGCGATTGATGCTGGAGCCAATTCGATCATGGTTAATTTCCATACTCTCGGTTGGGGAGCTGTGGAAGAACTGGTTGGCAAGCTGAAGGAGTCGGGAGACACCGTTCCTATTTTCGGACATAGTGCAGGGGCCGGCGGTTTGTATCGTTCCCACACCAATGGTTTGTCAGCAGCGTTGTGCTTTGGAAAGCTCGCCCGCATGATCGGAATGGATATGCCTCTCGTGTATCCCGATAGCGGACGGTTCGGTATTACGACGAACCAGTTAATCGAAACATATTATGCAACGACTGCTCCGATGGGACATATAAAGAAGGGGCTACTCGTCGTGGCAGGCGGGGTCCATCCCGGAACCGTTCCGTATCTGATGAACCTTTTAGGTGACGATACCATGCTGATGGCCGGAGGCGGTATATATGGGCACCCACATGGTGCCGAGAGTGGAGCGACCGCCATCCTCCAGGCAATAAATTCTGTGAAGAAGGGATTGGGCCTCGCAGAAGCAGCGGAGGAATACAAGGAATTGAAAGTTGCGTTGGATTACTGGAAAAAATAGGAGAAACATTGATGGGCCAAAAGAAAAATCTTAGTGAAGAGCAACTGTTGGATATGTATCGGAAAATGGTTCGGATTCGGTTGTTCGAAGAAGAGGCCATTGAACTAGCGAAGGCGGGGAAGACGCGGGCTGTTGTACATACCTATGTGGGGCAAGAGGCAACCGCCGTCGGAGCATGCTTCCAATTGTCAAATAAGGACTACATCACGTCAACGCACAGGGGTCACGGCCACTGTATCGCGAAAGGTGCCGATTTGCGAAGGATGTTCGCCGAGCTGATGGGGAAGGAGACCGGATACTGCAAGGGCAAGGGCGGGTCGATGCATATCGCCGACTTGGATACAGGAAATCTGGGTGCGAATGGAATCGTCGGCGGCGGTATTCCTATTGCTACCGGTGCCGCAGTCGGTCTAAGTATCCGTAAGAGCAAGAATGTCGTTGTCTGTTTCTTCGGCGATGGAGCTTCAAACCAAGGCTCATTCCACGAATCCTTGAACCTGGCTTCTATCTGGAAACTTCCTATCGTCTACATCTGTGAAAATAATAAATACGGTATTTCTACCCACTTTTCACAGGCTATGAACATCGAGCACATTTCTGATCGCGCTAAATCCTATGGTATTCCAGGGCATACGATTGATGGTAATGATGTCGTCCAAATATATGATGCACTCGGGGAAGCCATTGAACGGTGCCATGCAGGGGAAGGTCCCACATTGATTGAGGCGGATACATATCGGGTCAGCGGCCATTACTTTGGTGATAATGAAAATTATCGCACAAGAGAAGAAGTGAACGTGTGGCGGCAAAAAGATCCAATCACCCGGTTTGAAGCATACTTGAAACAACAGTGCAGTATCTCGCAAGAAGCATTGAGCAGCATATTGGTTGAAGAGAAAGAATTGGTCATTACATCTTCCCAAACTGCCGAAAAGGATTCAGAACCAAAGGCATCAGAGATGATGAATGATCTCTACGCTACTCAATTTGCTGATATCACATGGAAACCCTTTGTGAGTACCCATAAAGAGAGATAGTAGGAACACGATTGTCTCGATTTCAAATTAAGAAATTGATCAGGAGAATTCTAGATGAGAAAAATTACCATGAGGCAGGCCATCAATGAGGCTTTGCATATAGCTTTCAGTAGTGATGACACGATTTTTATCGTGGGTGAAGATATTGCCAAATATGGCGGACAATTGCGGTGCAGCTATGATTTGGTTAACAATTTCGGCTCTGAAAGGGTCAGGGATACACCGATTTCGGAAATGGCTATTGTCGGTGTCGGAAATGGAGCTTCTATGATCGGAATGCGCCCGATTGTGGAATTGTCGTACATCGACTTTTTGGGTACATCTTTCGACCAAGTCCTGAACCAAGCGGCAAAGATGCGCTACATGTACGGTGGCCGGGTGAATTTACCTTTCGTAATCAGGACACAGTGCGGTGCCGGATTGGGCAATGGAGCCCAGCATTCTCAGTCCTTGGAGGCGCTCCTTTGCCATATCCCCGGGATACGTGTGGTGATGCCTTCGAATGCCTATGATGCGAAAGGATTACTGTTACATGCCATACGGGATAATAACCCGGTTGTTTTCATTGAGCACAAAGCTTTGTATAAGAAGAAGTGCGAAGTGCCTGAGGAACCTTATGAACTCGAATATTCCGCGGTAGTAAAGCGTCCTGGAAAGGATGTTACCATCGTCACCTATTCCGCGATGGTCCATACGGCTTTAGCCGCAGCCGATCAGTTGACTACTGAAGGGATTGATGTGGAAGTAATCGACCTGAGAGTCCTGGAGCCACTTGATATCAATACAATCATTGCGTCGATACAGAAGACCAGTCACGCTGTTATTTTGCATGAGGCATGGAAGAAAGGCGGATTTGGAGCCGAATTAGCAGCTCAGATACAAGCTGAGGCGTTCGATCGGCTTTCTTCTCCCATTATTCGCATAGGTGCTCCGAACGTACCGGTTCCGTACTCTGCTGCGCTTGAATCGGCCTACATTCCGTCGATTGAGCGAGTCGTCTCTGCAGTCAAAGAAAGTCTTGAATATTCTGCCAAGAAAAATAGCTGAAAGGTGGGTATATTATGAATCTGTTGGTTACTACATACATCGTTCCTGAATACTTGAAAAAGTTGGAAAAGATGTTCGATCATGTCAGATGTGAAGGTATGATGAAGCTTGGACGGGTCCTGACTGAGGACGAACTGATTGCCGCGTTGAAAGATATCGATGTCATCCTTATCGAGTTCGATCCGTTGACCAGGAAAGTTCTGGACGCTTCACCCTCACTCAAGGTTATTGCATCGGTGCGTGGCGGCGCGCATGCCAACGTTGATGTAGCGTGTGCGACAGAGAAGAAAATTCCTATACTGTACTGCCCGGGCCGAAATGGGGATACAGTTGCCGATTTCACCCTTGGATTGATGATAGCTTTGGCTCGTGGAATCGCAGCAGGCCATCATCAGATCATGAACAATGTCATCACTGATACAAAGACCCATGATCAGAACGGCTTTTGTGCAATCGATGTGAACTGGGTCGGCCAGACTCCTGAAAAATTCGCATATCTACAATTCAAAGGACCGACGCTTGCCGGAAAAAGGCTCGGATTAGTCGGTTTAGGAGCAATCGGTAGGGAGGTAGCAAAGCGTGCAGTGGCGTTCGACATGGAAATTATTGCATACGATCCTTTTGTAAAACCTGAATTAGTCCCATCTTTTGTCAGGATGAGCGATTTGGATGGACTTCTCAACAATTGTGATTTCATCTCAATCCACCTTCCTGTCACAAAGGATACTCGTGGTCTTCTTTCTGCCTCTAAACTGAAACTCATGAAGCCGAATGCCTATTTTATCAATACTGCCCGAGCAGCTGTACTCGATTATGATCAGCTGATAACGATGCTCCAAAATAACCAAATTGCTGGAGCTGCACTCGATGTATATCCTTCCGAACCTTTACCACCTGATCACCCGTTGCTTAAGTTGAACAATGTCGTACTGACGCCACATATCGGTGGATGCAGCTTGGATCCCTACGTGCGTTCATACCAGATGCTTGTCGAGGATTTGGAAAATGTATTCAGTGGCAAGAAGCCAGTAAGATTATATAATCCGTCGATCTACGCCGGTTGATTGATGGAAATTCTGCAGATTTATAGAGTAGATTGATTCATGTAAATCGGGGGGGATGAGTTGGAAACTTTTTTTCTTGGTATTGACGCAGGAACAACGACGATAAAATCTTGTATCTTTGATACATACGGAAATGAAGTGAGCAGTTCCTCACGACTTACACATCCGTATCGTGGGGCTGACGGAACCGTTTCACAGGATATGGTTGTCTCGTGGAGAGAAGTATCTGCTACCATCCGTGATACCGTAAAGTCAATCGAGGGTAAAGGGGAGATCAAAGCAATCGGAGTAACTGGACAGGGCGATGGCTTTTGGCCTTTGGATAAGAATTTCAAGCCAGTACAAGATGCCCTACTCTGGATTGATGGTAGAACGTGTTCGATTATCAGCCGGTGGGATGAAATGGGTATCATCGGCAATTCTGGGCGAGTTGTATTCTCGGGGTCTCCTTTGGCCTACGCCACGTGGTACGCCGAAAATAAACCAGAGGTTCTCGAAAAAACACAATACATCTTATTTTGCAAGGATTGGATCAAGTACTGCTTAACCGGTGAGATCGTGACGGATCCTACCGATCTCTCCGACGCCTCTCTCATCGATGTGCAAAAACGAGCCTTCAGCAGGGCGTTGCTCAAAGATTTCGATATGGAAGAAATTCTTGAAAAACTTCCTCCAATGAAGAAATCTACAGAGATCATCGGTTACATTACAGAAGCAGCCTCTCGACAAACTGGATTGAATAAGGGAATTCCCGTTGTTAATGGCATGATAGATATCGCAGCCTCTGTAATTGGTGCTGGTGTCATAGACCCTTCCGTTGCTTGTACCATCGTTGGGACGACCCTGTTTAACGAGATTGTAATTGACAACAGCCATTTCAGAGATTTAAAGGGAAGCAACAGACCTTCGCTGATTTGCCATGGCACCGAGAATCGCTGGCTTCTGGCTTTTGGCACGATGACTGGGACACCAAATATCGATTGGTTTTTGTCTAAGCTGTTTGACCAATCCTGCAACTCGTCCCTCGCTGATAAAGAGCTGGTTCAAGAACTTGAACGGATTCCAGCTGGTTCAGACGGTATCTTCTATCATCCTTATCTCGGCGAGGGAGGAGAGAGAGCACCTTTTTTCAAACCAACCGCCGCAGCGCAGTTTACTGGACTCAAATCGCGTCACTCGAAGTATCACCTGATCCGTGCAGTTTGTGAGGGTGTGGCATACTCAATGAAAGATTGTTATGCAAATTTCCCCATCGATCCGAAAATGATCAGGATTGCCGGTGGCGGGTCAAAATGTGATTTTTGGTGCCAGATTTTTGCGAACTGTGTAGGGAAACCGATTCAGGTTACATATGGTGATGAAATCGGAGCGAAAGGTGCAGCAATAACAGCTGCTGCTAGTATCGGTTATTTCAATTCTCTTGAGGAAGGTATGGCTTCCATGGTGAGGGTTGCAAAGAGCTTCGACCCCCACCCCATGGAAAAACAAATATACAGCGATGGATATCGACTCTACCAGAAGATTGTGCGGTCAATGTGGGATATCTGGGATGAAAATAAGAATTTTATACAGAAATATTCGAAAAATAAGGAGACGACATGAAGAAAGAAGTCATCATGCCAAAAATGGGATTGGATATGACGGAAGGGACCGTGGTCAAATGGCACAAGAAAGTCGGGGACCGTGTCGAAAAAGATGAGCTTTTGTTGGAAATTGAGACCGGCAAGGCCATAACAAACGTGGAATCTGCTGTATCTGGTACATTGGCGGAAATTGTTGTTCCTGAAGATGAGGAGGTTGAAGTTGGAACCATAATTGCATGGATTGAGACGGACTGAACCGCCAGCAAGGCTGCCTCAGATACGCTGTTCTATTGTAAACGTTTCCTTTATGCTCGCCGTATTGTGATTCGGCATTCCTAATAGATCCGGCAGATAAATATTTAGATTTCGCAATGGAGCAGGCGCATCCTTTTTTATGAAAAAGGACGATGCGAGAACAACCCAGGCAGCCATGAAAAAACGGAAGCAAGTCGTCCGGCTCTCTCAAATAGGATATGGGCCGATGAAAATCGCTGCGCTTGCTGGGTTGAGTTGGGGCGCGGTGAATACCGCCTTGACACTTAGGGAAGATGGAATATTGCCCTGAAACCGAAGCGGCGGGGACGCAGAACCGGAAACAGAGCGTTCCCTTTCTCTGTTGAACAAGAAAAGCGACTCCGGAAACTGATCTGTGAGAAACGGCTCGAGCAGCTTATTGCTCCGGCGATTAAATATTGTAACAGGCGGCATACTTGACGCTTGGGTCTCCGAAACAGATCATCAACCGGCCTGCGGATGATGCGATATTTTTCATGTGACGGGAGGGGCTCCTCCAGCAGTTTCTTTCTCGTCCGGGCTGGCGCTGCAGTCGGTATTCTGTGCTTCAGGTCGGCATTGAGCCGTTCATCTGGATTGAGCTCCGGGCTGCAGGCAGACAGCAGAACGGCCCGCCGTCGGCGACCTCCAGCGGGCCCGCCCAGTGGCTTGGGCGATCTGCTCGTATGAATGATCTCCGTCCGCAGCCAGGAGAACGGTTTTAGCACGCTCTTTGACGCGAACGTCTTTGGCTTTTCGATAGAGCGTTTCCTCTTCTGTAGCAGATCCGACTCTATCGCCACCTTTACCTGGGGCGTCCTGTTTTCATACAAAGCATGATTCGTCGTCCGACCGGTCCAATCACCTCGCCCGTGGCCCTGCGGACGCTGCGGGAAAATCCGAATCGAGGCCGCCGGCGAAAATCCGCCTTTTGGGAGAGGCTCTATTTAACCTCTTTTTCGAACTTAGACGGATCGTCACCGTTTTTGTCGTTATTCAGAATCCCATGGATTGCGCCTTTGGCTTTCCCGGCGGATTGGCGAACCGCAGTTTTTGCTTTTGCCGCTGAGGCGACAATGACGCCGTTAAAACCGTAGATATCCCGGGCGATTCGCAGCGGGTTGGTGATAAAAATGTGTGCCAATGTCCGGACTACAGTCATATCGGTCGGCACACTTTCCAGTCGTTTTGCCAGGGGAAGTGCGATCAGCCAAAGCAGCCCCGTATGCAGGATCAGCAGAACGTGCATAAACGAAAAACCGGTTCCGTGATAGAGCGCCAAAGGAACCGGATGGATGGTCATGAAATCTTTAATCCCTCCCGCGACAAGCGGTGCCAGTGCCGAGGAGAGGCCGACCAGACTCCAGTGCACAGCCATGGCCGTGGTTCGTCCCTCACGGGGCACAACGGATGTAAGCATATTGAGCTGATAAATACCGATGGCTGCAAACACGCTGCCGCTCAGCAGCGAGCTGAACGAAAGCAGCAGCGTGAACCAGGGAACGGTCAAGGTTCCCATAATCGGCAGTTTCAGGGTGACCGGCGATGCATCGATAAAAAACCAGGCGGCATTGAACAGCGGTGCGAGCAGAATCATGAAAATCCCGAAGGTACGGATTCCGGTGCGCTGAATCAGCCGGCCGGCATAAAAGCTGGTTCCGATCGAACCCAGCAGTCCGGCAATCTGAATGGCAGACAGATGGCGGTACAGCGCGTGAAACTCCTGCTTCAGATAGACCATCGTGAACGGCCCGATCAGTCCGAGGCTGAAAAACCAGACGCACATCACCAGCGTGAAATAGCGGAAGTTGCTGTTTTTCAAAGGACGGGATATCCGCTCTATGAACGGGACCCCGGGAGGGGTCGGATCGCCCGCCGGCTCCGGTACCCGGCGATGAATCAGAATATCCAGACAGCCGAAGACCGCACAGGCGAGCAGGACTATGCCGAAACCGGTGCGGGATCCCGGCGGGAACCGATCGAGAAACCATCCGGATATTCCGAAGGTCAGCAGCATGGACGCCATGCAGAATCCCTGCCGGATGTTCCAGAATCCGCTGCGCCGGTCTTCCGGAATCAGATCCGCCATCCAGCTCCACCAGGCGGCGGAACTGCTCTGGATCAACAGTGCACTGATCCCGACCACCGTCAATGTGCCGTAAATGATGGCGTTCGGACTTTCTTTCGGCAGAAACATCAGCAGAGCGGGAATGAACCAGATAAAGCGGGCCGGAAACGTGGTGGCAAACCAGAACCGTTTGCGGTAGGTCAAGCGGTCGGTCAGCAGAGAAGCAGGAATCTGCACCAGCATGGCCGCCTGATTCAGCATGGAAATCATACCGATCAGTACGCCGGAGGCACCGAGCGCTTCCAGCATCATGATCAGCGGCAGTCCCTGGGTAATACCGAACCAGACCATTCCGCTGCTTGCAGCAAGAATATTGATTCGCAGGCCGGTACGGATCTGCTTTGGAGTAAATTCAGGGACGGAATCCGGTTTCATTGCGTTTGTAATAACAGCGTCACCGGAACAATCAACTCTCTATTTTTAAATCTTCCGATTCCATGCGTCAATGCACTCATCAACGGTCAGTTCATAGCGCTTACTGCAGAACCTGCACTGAATCCGCACCGTTTCTTTTTTCTGCACCAGTTCCATTCGTTCGGGAATCGACAGCGTACGGACAACTGCCGCCATTTTTTCCCGGTTGCAGGAACAGGCAAAGCGGGGGGAGGGCGACTCTTCCAGATGGATACCCTGATAGTCCGGCTCACCGGTCATCAGGGACTCGGTGATCGTTTCAAAATAGCTGTCGCTTTGACTGTCGCGACTGAGTCGTTTGCGGAAAACCGGTTCTTCCATCCGGTGGCGTATGCGGTCAAACCGTTCCAGATCAGTGCCCGGCAGCGCCTGAATCATCCATCCCTGGCAGAGACGAACCGGATTTTCCGGATCGGCATTAAAACCGATCATCACGTTGAGCCCGGTTTCAACCTGATCGCTGATGCAGCAATAATAGGCAAGATCTTTATCGACATCGTGCAGCGGAACCGGGGTTGTCCCGGAATTAATGACCTTTCCTCCCTGCGAAGTGACCACCTGCAGATCACCTAGATCTCCGTAGAGAGCATCCGGATTATCTTCGGTTAAATTGAGTTGTACCGGAGAAATAAGCCCGCGCACGGTACCGTCCTGTCCGGCGTCGACAATCACAGTGCGCAGGATTCCCTGATATTTCCAGCAGACATTCATGCGCTGTCCGGCAGGCAGAGTTGCTGCACGCATCAATGCTCCGGTGACAGCCCGACCCAGGATGTGTGCGGCAGACGGGTCGCAGTTGTGCTGAACAACAATTTCATTTATCGTCCTGGTCGTCACCGCATAGGTAAAAGCAATCTCCAGCCCCTTGAAATATCCCTTATAAAGCAGATCGTTCACCGTAAACCCTCTTTTTTATTAAAAACAGAAAGATAGGCCACCTGCAGTCAATCGGCAAGGCGGTTTCCAAATATTGAAACGAACAGCAGGATCGGATTGAATCGGGTTCCAAAATTCGAAAAATCATGTTTCATGAGTTGACTCATGGAAAGTTCTCCGTATCCTGCGACGATGAAATTTGAACGCAAAAGCGGAGTGCTGCTGCACATTACATCGCTTCCCGGTCCGTGGGGCATGGGCGAGCTCGGCCCGCAGGCGCGCGCCTTCGGCGAGTTTCTTGCCGCAGCCGGGCAGAAACTTTGGCAGATTCTTCCTACCGGACCGATTGATTACGGAGCTTCTCCCTATTCGTCCCCTTCGGCTTTTGCCGGTAACCATCTGCTGATCAGCTTTGATGAACTGATTGAGGAAGGATTGCTGACGAAAAGGAACCTTGTGAATTTTCCGCAGTTCGATCCGCATCAGATTGACTTTCCGGCCGTGATCGCCGCACGTGAAAAAATTCTGTTTCGCGTCGCCGACCGATTTGTGCCGGACGCAGAGTTTGAAGCATTTTGTAAACGCGAAGCGGGCTGGCTTGACGATTACACGCTGTTTATGGCAATCCGCGAAACGCAGGCGAAGCGCGCGTGGACGGAATGGCCTGCGGTACTGCGCGACCGTGATTCCCATGCGTTGGAAAAAACACGGGAAAGACTCTTTAAACGGGTCCGCCGCCATGCGGTGCTCCAGTATCTTTTTTCCCGGCACTGGAAAAAAACGGCGGAATTTTTCCGAGCTCTGAATATTTCAATTATCAGCGACCTTCCGGTTTTTGTCGCCGGGGATTCTTCGGATGTCTGGGCGAACCGCGAGCTGTTTTTTCTGAACGCTGACGGTACGCCGTCGGTGGTGTCGGGCGTTCCGCCGGACTATTTTTCGGAGACCGGTCAGCGATGGGGCAATCCGCTTTACGACTGGGCTGCTCACCGCAAAACAGATTATGCCTGGTGGACGCAGCGCATGCGCCGATTGCTGGATATGAGCGACATTGTACGTATCGACCACTTCCGCGGGTTCGAAGACTACTGGGAGATTCCCGCTGACGAGCCGACCGCCATAAAAGGCCGCTGGGTGAAAGGGCCGGGACTGGAGTTTTTCCGGATCTTGGAAAAAAATCTCCGGCAGTTTCCAATGTTTGGAAAGAACTTTTGTTTGGCGGATCATGTGATTGCTGAAAATCTCGGTATCATTACGGATGAGGTGGATGAATTGCGCGAAGCCTGCGGTTTCCCCGGCATGTGGGTGCTTCAGTTCCGTTTCAGCGAAAAAGACATGCAGAGGGAGGGGTACCGCCCCGAAGGCACCGAAGTGAATTGGGTGGTTTACACCGGCACGCATGATAATGATACGACGAAGAGCTGGTTTGAACATATGGACGAGGAAGAGCGGCACCGCGTCCGCACCTATCTGCACTGCGATGGAACACAGATCCATCGCGATCTGGTGAATCTGGCGCTGCACGCTCCGGCCAAATGGGCGATCCTGCCGCTGCAGGATGTGCTCGGTGCCGGGGAACGCATGAACCGACCGGGCAACGTGGGCGGGAATTGGAGCTGGCGCTTTTCCGAAGATATGATATCCACAGAAATCGTTGAATGGCTGCGAACAGCAACTGCCGCCGCCGGAAGATAGGAGCCGATAATGGACACCAATACAGTTGTGACAACTGTGCAGCAGATACAGACCGTAAAAACCAACAGCGGCTGGGATTATCTTCTCATTCTGATTGTGATTCTGGTCGGGTTTATCGCCGGGCGTTTTTTGAAATATCTGTTTGAGAAAACTCTGAAGAGTACAACACGGAACCGACGTCCGTTTCACAGCACGGCGCTCGAACTGGCCGCGCGAACGGTGATGTTTCCGATCGGAGTGATCGGAGTCTGCCTGGCACTGAAGATCCTTGCGGTTCCGGCGGATCTGATCAATCTGCGCAATGATGTAACCGCTGTGCTGATCACGGTTGCGGTGACCTACGTGATTTATCAGATGGTGGAACTGCTCGATTTCTGGATGCGTCACTTTACATCAAAAACGAGTACGACACTCGATGATATGATGGTGCCGCTGGTGCGCAAGACACTGCGTGTTGTCACGATACTGCTCGGTTCCGTGCAGATTGCCCAGCAGCTGAGCGATAAGCCGATTACATCGATTCTCGCCGGACTCGGCGTCGGTGGCCTGGCGGTTGCCCTGGCGGCGCAGGACACGATTAAAAACTTTTTCGGATCGCTGGTGATTTTTGCCGACCATCCGTTTCAACTGGGTGATCGCATTGTAGTGGACAGCGAGGACGGTACGGTTGAAGAAGTCGGGATGCGCTCGACCCGCATCCGTACACTCGACGGCCATGTCGTGACGATTCCCAACGGCGAACTGGCCAATATGACGATTCGCAACATCAGCAAACGGCCTTATATCAAACGTGTCGCCAATATTACGCTCACCTATGATACCCCTCCCGAAAAAGTGGAACGCGCCATAGAGATTATCAAAGAGGAGCTGGATCGGGCCAACGAGAAGATGCATCCGGATTTTCCTTCGCGCATTTATTTCAATGATTTCAATGCCGCGTCTTTGAATATTCTGGTGATCTATTGGTTCGCTCCGCCGGCATACTGGGATTTTCTCGAGTTCAGTCAGTCCTTTAATCTAGCACTGCTCCGACGCTTTAACGAAGAAGGGATTGAGTTTGCTTTCCCGACCCAGACACTTTATCTGGCAGGAGACCCCAACCGTCCGCTCAGCCTGACCGGGGAAAATGCCTGAACTCCCGGAAGTCGAAACGATTCGCCGTCAGCTCTGTGATGCCGGTGTGGAAGGGCGGCTGATTGACGCAGTGCATATCGAATGGCCGCGCACGGTTGAGCCGTTTACTTCCGACAATTTCTGCAAGCGGCTGGAAGGCCGGCGGCTGGGGAACGTCTACCGGCATGGAAAATGGTTGATTTTTGGTCTGGACGAAAAGGAAAACCTGCTGGTTCATCTGCGTATGACCGGCGGCTTTTATCTGACACAGGGCACATTGAAAAAAGGTCCATATGATCGCGCGATTCTTCAATTGAGCGGTGGACTGAATCTGCATTTCCGCGATCCGCGCAAATTCGGACGCTGGAAACTGTCCGCTGCACCGGAAGGACTGGGGCCCGACGCGCTGACGGTGACGCAGAAACAGTTTTTTCAGGGATTGGAAAAACGGAATAAAACACTTAAAGCCCTGCTGCTCGATCAGTCCTTTGTCGCCGGGATAGGCAATATCTATGCGGATGAAGCCCTGTTTGAAGCGCGGCTTGATCCGCGCCGGAAGTCCGGGTCATTGGATGGCAGCGAAAAGCAGGCGCTTTGGAGGGCGGTGCGCCGCGTTATCCGCACCGGCGTGCGCAACAAGGGGACATCGCTCGGTGACGGGCAGGGCAACTATACCGACCTCAACGGTGAGGCGGGCGGTCACCGCGAAAAAGTGAAAGTTTACGGCCGCGCCGGGCAGCCCTGTGCGGTTTGCGGACAGCCGCTGCATAGAAAAAAGATCGTGCAGCGCACAACCGTTTTCTGCCCTCGATGCCAGCGGTAGCCTTTGCTGTGGGGGCGGAAACAGTGCAGAGCCGTTTTGGTGTCATCTGACTTTTTATCTGCGGCGGGCACGAAAAAAACCGCTCTTCACAGAGCGGCTTTTTTTCATGTATCCTCCGGGTGGATTTACGCTTCGCCGAGCTGCCAGCGGGTGTAGCGTTTGATAGTTACCGTGTCGCCGATCTCTTTGCTTTTCGCTTCGAGCAGTTGAGTAATGCTGGTTTTGTCTTCTTTGACGAAACCCTGCTCGAGCAGGCAGGTCTGTGAATAGAATTTATTCAGCTTTCCTTTAAGGATGCCTTCGATAATGTTGGCCGGTTTGCCTTCAACCTGTTTCACAAAAAGGGCTTTTTCGTCTTCAACCAGGCTTGCCGGAATGCCGTCACGATCGAGCGCCACCGGATTGGCCGCTGCGATATGAAGGCAGATATCCAGTGCGAGTTCTTTGAAAACACTGTTGCCTGCGGTTTCCTCTTTTTCGAAGCCGAATTCCGTTAATACGCCGACTTTGCCGCCCATATGAATGTAACTGGCCACGGCACCGGTACCGTCAACGGTGTATTTTTCGCTTTTGCGCAGGACGATATTTTCACCGATTTCCGCCACTTTTGCAGTGATTTCCGCTTTGAACGCTTCAGCAGGATCCCCGTCGACCGCCATTGCCTTATCCGTGAGTTCAGTGACAAAAGCCTGGAAAATTTCATTGCGGGTTACGAAGTCGGTTTCGCAATTGACTTCGATCATCACGCCGGTTTTTCCGTCGTCGGACACTTTGGCGGATATTTTTCCGTCTTTGGCAACACGATCCGCTTTTTTCGCAGCGACCGCCATGCCGCGCTCGCGCAGCAGTTTGAAGGCTTGTTCCTTATTCCCTTCAGCTTCTTGAAGTGCGCGTTTGCACTCCATCATGCTGACGTTAGTGGCGTCGCGAAGTTCTTTAACCATGCTTGCAGTGATTTCTGCCATCAGTCTGTCCTCTCTTTATTAAATTATTCAGCCTTCGGTTCTTCAGACGGAGCCGCTTCTTCAGCAGCAGGGACCTTTTCGACTGAAGCGGTTCCCGCTGCGGGGGCTTCTTTTTCAACGGATGCCGCAGCTTTTGTTTCTGCGCTTTTCGCGGCGTCTTTTTTGGCCTTCTCGGCTAAAGCTTTTTCTTTTTTCAGCTTTTCGAGCACCTTGGCGCGTTTCTTTCTCTCTTCGTCTTCTTTGGCTTTACGTTCGGCCCGGGCAGCTTCGGCGGCCTTGCGTTCGGTATCTTCTTTTTCTTTGCGCCGTTTGTCTTCTGCCGCTTTGGCCTTGGTATAGGCATCGTGCGCTTCAGAGATCGTTCCGCCAATGACGTCGGCAATCAGGGAGAGAGAGCGGATGGAGTCGTCATTACCCGGAATCGGATAGTTGACAAGATCCGGGTCTGTATTGGTATCGACGAGTGCAACAACCGGAATATTCAGGCGCCGTGCTTCGGCAATCGCCAGTTTTTCACGGTTGATGTCAACCACGAGCAGCGCCCCGGGCAGGGAGGTCATATCTTTAATCCCGGTCAGGTTGCGCTCCAGTTTAGTTAATTCGCGGCGCAGGGCGGACTGTTCTTTTTTCGGGTAGGCTTTAAGTTCGTTTTCGTCGCCGAAGAGCGCCTGAAGCTCTTCCATGCGCTTGACGCTTTGGCGGACGGTCTGGTTGTTGGTGAGCATTCCGCCGAGCCAGCGATAGACCACGTACGGCTGCCCGCCTTTTTCAGCCGCTTCCTGGAAAACAAAGCGGGCCTGTTTTTTTGTGCCGACAAAGAGAACCTTGCGCCCGTTCATGACGGTATCCTGCAGAAATTCCTGAGCCATTTTGAGATGAACCAGCGTTTTCTGGAGATCAATGATATAAATTCCGCCCTTAGCGCCGTGAATAAAGCGCTTCATTTTTGGATTCCAACGTTTGGTTTGATGGCCAAAATGCAGACCTGCATCCAGCAGATCCTGAATTGTCACTGTTCCTTCGGACATAATACACCCCTTTTTATAGTTCATTTTGAACAATCCGCTTTGGCTTTCCGGGGGTACCGGAAAAGCGCTCGCTTCGGCCGCACACATGCGCGAACCATTAAGGAAGACGGTTATACGCATAGAAACCCGCTCTGACAAGCGGTTTTCTATGGTTTTATTGGAGACTCTTCCGGCGGGAAGCCGGAAAAGAGGTATAATCCCCGCGAAACTTCAACATACCGTTAAAGATCATCTGCGCCGGTGCCGGGGAGCCGATGGTTTTTTATTTCGCAGCGCGCACGGTGGCGAAAAAGCGATCTTCATACCGTTTGAAAAGTCCATGACTTTTCAGCATGTCGGCCAGTTCCGGTATACGGGATGCGTCCCGTGATGCCGCCAGAAATGCCTGTTCAATCTGCAGGTGTAACTGCGCATTCTGGTCACGCTGTTTCTGCTGAATATCCTGTATGTTGCCACTGGCCGATTTCTGGACGAGTTCGACCATCAGCTTCAGCAAACAAACCTCCCACGGGCGGTCAACCCCGACCAATACGGCATCCAGAGGGTCTCCTCGATTGCCGACATCCTCCTTAACACGTTCAATAACCGCGGCAAGAGGATCACTCAGGATGTAATCGTTAATTTCCTCTTTCTGCACCTTGAACCCGTATTTCAGAATCTGCATGTCCTGTGCATTCTTATGCAGCCAATCGGCATAATCGCGAGCTTCTGCACCGAACCCTTCCAGCATCGTGTCGTCGAAAGAGGGCGGCGTGATAATTTCAGGACGAAACGCTTTCAGCTTGCCTTCGCGAACCCGCACCTTGTCGACGGAGTCCATCAACTCGGTTACCAGATGATAATTTACCATCGTCGTTCCGAAGGTCTCCAGCCGGTGTTCGGGCACCGAAATCACCTCGGTGTTGTTTACCGCGTACCAGAAATCGAACTGTGGGTCGTTTTTCATAAGACAAATATAACAAAAAATATCCTGTATTGAACAAAATATTTAATTTAAATGTGGCTGCGGCACCTGTGCTGAAAGAAACGCCGAAGATCAAGCTACAGACGGAGCACAAGCCGACTTCTCCGCACGTAAGAAGAGCCCGAAATAATGGTGGGCGATACAGAACTCGAATCTGTGACCTCTTGCATGTCAAGCAAGCGCTCTAACCAACTGAGCTAATCGCCCGAAAAGTGATGCAGGAAAGTATAGAATTCATCAGGGTGTGTCAATCCGCAGGAGAAGATTTTTAAGAAAGAAAAAACGGTCTCAAAAAAGACATCTCAGACTGAGAATTCGTTTTGTAAAGGTGCTCCTCCCCTGCGCACGTTCAAATAAAGTATCGCGCGGCGCAATCCTGTAAACGCGGTAACGATGTCAGTGGCGGAGAGAGAGGGATTCGAACCCCCGGAACCTTGCGGTTCTCCGGTTTTCAAGACCGGCGCGTTAAACCACTCTGCCATCTCTCCGGAAGAATAATGTGACGAATATAGAGATCGGGATTTCAAAAACAAGTCCCTATTTAGACGGATCAAAGACTCTTCCGACGAACAGAATGTTTCCAGAGCTTTTTTCGCGAATCAGAAAAAGAAACGGATGATCCACGCGGAATACTTTCGGCTGCGGCGGCGGGGACAGGGCCGCGGTACGCAGACTGACTCCGGTGGCCGCCGCCGCTTCGGTTCCTTTTTCATCCACCTGTAAAAAAGCCTTATGGATTGCCGCCGAGATACACAGCGGTTTTGTGCTGATTCCTGAAAAATCAGCCAGTGTCGGATTGAAGGCATCGGTGATTCCCAATGCAGTCAATGTTTCGATAAGATTACCAAGCTGCGATTCAATTTTGAATTTCGGCAGATAAACTTCGACTTGCTTGCTTTGCAGTGCGGCGCTCCAGTCGCGGACGGCATCGGCGGAGAATCCTTCTTCAATCCGTTTCAGACCGTTCCGTCCTTTCGGAAGAACAATCAGCATCGAGATTTCGTCCCCCTGATAGGGAAGCTCTATGCATTGGAAACTCTCGTTTTCCATATATTGGAACAGTTCGGGCTGCAGGGTCATCACCTGTGCATTTGTGCTCACTTCCGGAGAAATCCAAAACGATTCCTCTTTGGTTTTTTCCTTTTCAAACGCATGCAGCCAGTTCCCTTTAAAATAGATTGCGTTGATGAGAACCAGGCGTGTTGCCGGCGTTACCGATCCCGGTGTCAGTATGTTTTTGATTTTATCATGAGTTTGTCTTTCTACCCATTGATTGATCGTTTCACGCTCCACATCCGGCTGGCCGGCAAAGTCAACTGCGCCGATTTTCGCTTCGTATTTTTCCGTTACTGCTGTTTGGAACGTCTCAAGAATCGGAAACGCCTGGTCGACCCAGAACGCATTGACGTTTTCCAGCGTTACGGAGTTTCCGACCTTTGGAAAATCTGTTGTTTCCGGCAGCAGCAGGCCCATTTGCCGCAATGTGTTCCCGGCAGCTCCCTCACGCACCATAGCCAGCACAAGTTCAATCCCGGCCGGTGAGAAAAAAAGATTTCCCTCTGTTGTCTTCAGCTGATTATAGAGCTTGAATGCAAAATCAGTGCCCCTGACGTGCAGTGTCAGCAGGCAGAACAACAACAGTAAAATTCTTTTCATCATATCTCCGTGGCGAGAACAGTTGTCAGATTACAGGCTTCGAGATAACGCGGGATTTCTACATACTCATTCAGATCGTGTGCATGACAATTGCCGGCATCGAACGTAACGGTCGGAATTCCTTTTTCGTTCAGACTGTTTGCGTCGAGTCCTGCGCTGATCACCTCCGTGTCCGCTTTACGGCCTGCCTGCGGCGCGGCACGCAGAAAACGCTTCACAACCGGCTCACTCTTTTTCAACCGGAAACTGCGGTAATCACTGGCGGTGAAAAACTCCACGGATCCGCATTCTCCCTGGTTGTTCTTCAGTTCGCGCGCCGCTTTTTCGAACGTCTTTTTCCAGACATTGGAAATCTTCTTGAGCGCCGCCGAACTGTGACTGCGGCATTCGCCGGTTACTGTCATCCGGTCCATCACCTGATTGTCGACTTCGCCGCCGACCATTGTTCCGACATTGGCGGTGCCTTTGCAGGACATTTTGTCGATACGGCCGAACCAGCCGTCCGCCTTGAGCGATGCAATCGCATTTGCCGCAATCACCGCGGCAGACACGCCGCCTTCGGGATTTATCGCGGCGTGAACGCTTTTCCCGTGGATTTCAGCAATCCAGCGCACGGCGCCGAGAGCGCCGATTACTCCGCCGCGTTCACCGCTTCCGTCGAGATTAAAACACATCACCGGATGTCCTCCCTCAGAAGGTCTGAATGCTTTGGATCCGTGCAGTCCGTTTTCCTCGCCGACTGTGAAAAGCAGGGTCAGCGGGGGATGGGGCAGGTTATTCTGCAGGATGGTCTGTGCCATCGTCACCACGGCGGCCACCGAAGCGCGGTTGTCGCCTCCGAGTCCGGTTCTGCCTTTCGGCAGAATCCGGTCGCCTTTGCGAATCGGGATCGCTCCGCGACAGATCGGCACGGTGTCCAGATGGGCGGAAAACATAATGCGCGGGGCTCTTGCCGTTCCGGGAATTTTGACAATCAGATTTCCGATAGTAAAGTCTTTCGGAAGCCGCCGGAGTCCGGCATTTTCACGAATCCATTTCGATTGGCAGCCTGCTGCCAGCAGTTTTTGTTTCACGACGTCTGCAACCGGCCCTTCGCCGCCGCTCGGTCCGTCTGCCGCCAGCAGATCCATCAGATTCTGCACGGCACTATTTTCGTCAATGCTGTATTCCATAGGTCAATTTCCGTTTCACAATCTTACCTGCCGCATTTTTTTCGGGAGTTCTTTCGTAAAAACCATTTTTTCGGGAACCCCATGCCGTCCCGGATGCTTGCAGGCAAAAGGCGCGAATGTCGCGTTCCGAACACGGGTGGTTTTCTTTAATTGTGAGATAGCCCACCGGAATTTCTCCGTGCTGCTTATGCGGTTGACCGATCCCTGCGACTTCGCGCACACAGATTTCACCGATGGTTCTGGAAATATCGATGATCACTGCGATGGCAGAGGGATCAATTTCCGATTTCCGATTAGCGATTTCAGACTGGAAAAGTTCTTTGAATACAAGATCTGCAGGGTTAGACGGTTTTTTTCCAACGCAGATAAACGTTTCAATGTCCGGGAGGCACGCACGTGCGGTTGTAACTGTCGATGCAAAGTGGTCGCAACAGACCCGTGTTTTGTCCTCTGCATCCGTCAGGATGTACTGCACTTCCTCGGGATTGAGCAGGAGGTTGATCGGCACCCCCACCGAGGTTCCCGCCTTCTGGATGCCAAGATAAAGTGCGTCGAGTTCAGAGTGGGAAAAGGTCCGGCGCAGATCGATGGCGGCAGGCCGATCGGCATATTCAGCCGTTGTCTCACGGAAATGTTCGGGAAAAGAGTGCGTTTCCATGCACTCACGATACTCAAACATTAAAGCTCAAACAAACACTTGATCAAAAAAGTAAGGATCAGACCTGTTTTTTCGGGAGGGGAAGTGTTGCCCTGATGCCGGGGTCATTGGCTTTCTGCGAGATGGACGGCAGATCCTGCTCTGCCTTTTCCCACGGATTGAAAGCGAGGGGGCCGTAGCCGCTGCCGAGTTCCGGTGCCTGGCGCAGTCCCTGATTAAGATAAGCTTTGGCAACAACAATGCTGTCGAGCGGTGCGTACCCCCGTGCACGAGCCGTGGCGACAGCCGAAGAGAGCATGCAGCCCGTTCCATGCGAATGCCGCGTATTGAGCCGTGGACTGGAGAGCCACACATGGCGGGAACCGTCGCTCCAATAGTCACTGGAGAATTCGACATCATGCTGACCGTGTCCCCCTTTGATCAGCACTTCCTTCACGCCGAGCACAAACGCTTTTTTGGCTGCAGCCTCTATATCGGAAGGCGTCGTGATTTCCATACCGAGCAGATGCTCTGCTTCCGGGATATTCGGTGTAATCAGATCGATAACTGGGAAGAGCCGATCTGTGAGTGCCGCCCAGGCTTCGATTTCGAGCAGAAATGTGCCGCTTGAGGAAATCAGAACCGGATCGCAGACCGTAAAGGGCGCTTTGATCTGTTTCAGGAATCCGGCGGCAATGTCAACTGTCTCCCGGGTGCCGAGCATGCCGAGCTTAACGGCGAGCGGCGGCAGATCGGCTGCCAACGCTTCGAACTGGGCAGTGATCATCTCGGGGGCGACATGGTCAAGCCGTCCTGTACCGATGGTGTTCTGAGCAGTCAGCGCAGTGATGATTGAACAGGCGTGCGCGCCGAGCAGATTGATTACTTTGATGTCAGCCTGCACTCCGGCACCGCCGCCGGAATCGGATCCCGCCACAGTCCAGACGATGGGTTTATTCATGAACGGTCTCCGGGGGCATGTTACTGGCATTTCTTTCGTTAAACTGATAAATCGTCTCGCCTTCGTGGGCGTAACCGATTTCGTGCGCCAGCTGCTGCACAAAATATTTATCGGTATTGAACCGTTCCTGTTTCATGCGCAGCTCTTTAATGGATTCATTCTTGGAACGAATATCCTCTTCGAGGGCTGTTTTAGTTTCCTGATAATTTCGGAACTGAGTGACCTTTGGGAGGAACGCAAAAATCACACCGGTCAGCGCAAGACCGAATACGGCAAGCACGGCAATGCGGTAAATTCTGTTCCAGTATTTTTGCAGACTCACGGGGTACAGTATAGAGGGATGAAGGATAAAGGATGAAGGATAAATGCCGGAAAAGAAAAACGCTCCGGAGTTTATCCGGAGCGTTTTCTGTTCCCTGCCGGAAACGCGTTTATGCGCCGTAGCGGGCTTCACGACCCAGCATTTCTTCGATGCGCAGCAGCTGGTTGTACTTGCTGATGCGATCCGAGCGGCTGAGCGAACCGGTTTTGATCTGTCCGGCATTCGTAGCTACGGAGATGTCGGCAATCGTGTTGTCCGAGGTTTCGCCGGAACGGTGGGAAATCACCGCGGTGTAACTGGCTTTGTGGGCCATTTCAATGGCGTCAAGCGTTTCGGTGAGTGTGCCGATCTGGTTGACTTTGATCAGAATCGAGTTGGCGCAACCGGTTTCGATCCCTTTAGAGAGATATTCCACATTGGTGACGAACAGGTCGTCCCCGACGAGCTGACATTTGCTGCCGAGTTTGTCGGTCAGGATTTTCCAGCCGTCCCAGTCGCCTTCATCCATGCCGTCTTCAATTGAATCGATCGGATATTTGCTGCTGAGTTCAGCGAGATAGTCGGTTTGCTCTGCGGAGGAACGTTTCGCACCGTTTTCGCCTTCGAATTTGGCATAGTTGTAGACGCCGTCTTCGAAGAATTCGGATGCGGCGCAGTCGAGGCCTATCATTACATCCTTACCCGGCTCATAACCTGCATCTTTGATCGCTTGCATGATGCTGTCGAGCGCTTCTTCTGTTCCGCCGGAGAAGTTCGGAGCAAAACCGCCTTCGTCGCCGACGGCAGTGCTCAGGCCCTTGCCCTTAATAATCGCTTTCAAGGCATGGAACACTTCCGCACCGCACCGCAAGCCTTCTTTGAAGGAGTCTGCACCCACCGGACGGATCATAAATTCCTGGAAGGCGATCGGAGCGTCGGAATGAGACCCGCCGTTGATGATATTCATCATCGGGACCGGAAGAACCTTGGCGTTTGTTCCGCCGATGTAGCGGAAAAGAGGAATGTTAAGGAAGGCGGAAGCGGCGTGGGCAACAGCCAGGGAAACTCCCAGTATGGCATTGGCGCCGAGACCGCTTTTGGTTTTCGTGCCGTCGAGATCGATCATGAAACGGTCGATGCCTACCTGGTCAAGCGTATCCATACCGATCACAGCCGGTGCAATTTTTTCATTTACATTGGCAACGGCTTTTAAAACGCCTTTCCCGAGGTAGCGGCTTTTGTCGCCGTCGCGCAGTTCGAGCGCTTCGTTTTCACCGGTCGAAGCACCTGACGGCACTGCCGCACGGCCCATCACGCCGGATTCGAGGATCACATCGACTTCAATGGTCGGGTTGCCGCGCGAGTCAAGAATCTCGCGGGCGATGACATCTGTAATTTTTGACATCTGCATACTCCTTAGGTTTACGGGTTCAACTCCCTGGAAATGAGCCACGAACTATACGGGGACCCCCGTACCCCCGCAACACGAAAACAAAGGGAAATCTTTGCTCAAAAGCGAAGATCGCACCCTGCGGATCAGGATTTCACCGGTTGGAAAAGTATCCGCTCGGTTCCACGCTCGGGAAGATCCGGGCAAAAAATTTTAATGCCTGAAGAGACATTTAATCTGCGGAACCGCTCTCTTAGAAAAAAGCCTCTTTATATACATTTTTAATTGCAGGGCTTTTGATCAAAAACAACAAAAACGTTATATTCTGTGGAAAAATATCTGCATCTCCGGCACTTTGTGATATAAGGGATTCAGCGATCGAGTGAAATCGGATAGAAAGCGGGGAAATATGGAAACGAGACCAAAACTGACAGACTTCGACCTGTTCCTGTACGGCAAAGGAACGCATTACCGTGCCTATGAAAAACTCGGTGCACATCTGCTGGAGGAAAACGGAGAATCAGGGGCTTATTTTGCGGTCTGGGCTCCGAATGCCGAAACCGTCAGCGTGATTGGTTCGTTCAATAACTGGGAAGCCTGGATTCATCAGATGCATCCGATTAATGGATCGGGGATCTGGGAACTGTTCATTCCCGGCGTCAAAGAAGGCGACCAGTATAAATTTGAGATTAAAGGGCCGGACGGTTTCTGGGGGCAAAAGTCTGATCCATACGCATTTTACGCCGAAATACGCCCGCGGACGGCGTCCATTGTTTATGATCTTTCCCGCTATCAATGGAACGATGCGGATTGGATGGCGCAGCGCCCCCAGGCAAAGTGGCATGAGAAACCGATCAGTGTGTATGAAGTTCATCTCGGTTCCTGGAAACGCGGGGACGGTCTGCGCTGGCTGACGTATCGCGAACTGGCTGAACAGCTTGTTCCGTATGCCACGGAAATGGGTTACACGCACATCGAACTGATGCCGATTGCCGAACATCCGTTTGACGGTTCGTGGGGCTATCAGACAAGCGGTTACTATGCGCCGACTTCTCGTTTCGGCACTCCCGACGATTTCCGTTATTTAGTGGACCGCTGTCATCAGAACGGTTTGGGGGTTATTCTCGACTGGGTGCCGGCTCACTTTCCGAAAGACGCGCATGGTCTCGGTTACTTCGACGGTACGCATCTTTATGAGCATTCCGACCCGCGGCAGGGTGAACACAGGGACTGGGGAACGCTCATTTTTAATTACGGACGCAACGAAGTGAGCGGTTTTCTGCTTTCCAACGCCGCTTTCTGGGCTCGTGAATATCATCTCGACGGCATGCGTGTGGATGCGGTGGCCAGCATGCTGTATCTAGACTATTCCCGCGAAGCGGGCCAATGGATCCCCAACCGGTACGGCGGGCGTGAAAATCTTGAAGCCATTGAGTTTTTAAAGCATTTCAACAGCATTCTGCATCGTGAATTTCCCGGTATTCTGACGTTTGCCGAGGAATCCACCGCATTTCCGCAGGTCTCGCATCCGGTGGAAAACGGGGGCCTCGGTTTTGATTTTAAATGGAATATGGGTTGGATGAACGACACGCTGAAATATTTCAGCAAAGATCCGATCCATCGAAAATACCATCAGGGCGACCTCACTTTTTCGATGATCTACGCCTTTACCGAAAACTTTATCCTGCCGTTTTCTCACGATGAGGTGGTTCACGGCAAAGCTTCACTGCTCGACAAAATGCCCGGAGACTTCTGGCAGAAGTTTGCCAACATGCGACTGCTCTTTGCCTACATGTTCGCCCATCCCGGCAAAAAGCTGCTCTTCATGGGCTGTGAGATCGGCCAGTGGCGCGAATGGGACGCGGCGACAAGTCTCGACTGGAACCTGCTCGACTTCGAGCCGCATCAGAAACTTAAAATACTCGTAGCGAAGCTCAATGAACTTTACACGGGCCAAGCGGCGCTTTATGACATTGAATCCTCCTGGGAAGGGTTTGACTGGATCGACTTTCAGGATGCGGAAAACTCGGTTATTTCTTTCCTGCGCAAGGGACGTGATTCCCGGGAAATCATAGTCTGCATACTCAATCTGACACCCACTCCGCGCAACGGGTACCGTATCGGCCTCCCGCAGCCTGACAAGTGGGCAGTGATTCTCAACACCGATGCTGAAACCTACGGCGGAAGCAATGCGGGCCCTGAAGAAGGTCGCATTTTCGATGCACATCACCTGCCGTGGCATGATAAAGGTTTTTCTGTTCAGCTTGATCTGCCGCCGCTCGGCGCACTCATGCTTAAATCAGTACGGAATCCGGATAAACAGTAAAGCCGATCTTTCGGGCATTTGATTACGGATAGAAAAGAGATCGTCAATCTGAGCGCTTTTTAACATCAGGCTCAACTGATTACATGCCGTTTGAGTGTCTTGAAATAAAACTATTTTCTGGGACAGATCGACGTACTGCTGCGAACAGCCAAAAGAGGTTTCAGTACGAGTTTTTTCTGTTCGGCAAACGGAGGATTCTGAATTTTATGGAATCGTCGAATCCTACAACTGAAATATCGGTAGGAATCGTCAGCCCGCATTCCGTGATGGCCCTGTAACACCCCAGAGCAACGAGATCGTTGTAGGCAAAAATGGCCGTGGGGCGATGGTCCGCTTTCTTTCGGGGAGGAAGCTGCCGCTGCTCGAAGCGATGGAAAAAGCGTACGACAAACAACACAAGGAAACACAGGCGAACTAA
>JASKKX010000095.1 GCA_030153935.1 Verrucomicrobiota bacterium
AGTTGCACGACGGAGCGGTCTGGAGTGATAATGCGCAGCTTGGCGGCACTCTGTTCAGTGCCCGCGGACGCGGGCACTGGTCGCCGCAGAACGGCCTTGACTTTCTTGTACGGGCCGAACCGCTGCGTCAAACGCATGAAGACAAGGCGTGGTATCAGATTCATCGCTGGGTTGCCGATGTGCTCAAGGAGGGGCTGTCACCGCTCTTCCGCCTTTTCGAGTTCAGGCTGGAAGGATCGCTCGACAATCCGCAGTGGCGCTTCGTCAATCTTCCCAAGGAAGTTTCTGAATTGCTTCAGCGCTCCAAATCGTCACCCGAAAAATGATTTTCCACCCTTTGGAAAGATTTTTTCCAAGGGGTGGGACGCTTTATTCACCGGATTTAATCGCACTGTCCTTTCTGCCTTTGTAGACCAAACCGCCGACCAGCGCGGTAAAAGGAGCCACCGTCACCAGCCCGAAGCTGCCGACCAGTGTATTGAGCACTTCCGCGGCGACATAGTTGAGATTGAATACCTGAAGGAGCGGAATATTTTTACTGACAAAAAGCATGAGCATAAAGATGTAACTGCTCGAATAGGCCAGCAGCAGTGTGGTGGTCATGGTGCCGATCACGGAGCGCCCGACACGCATCCCGGAACGCACATGCTCCCAGTAATGGATCTGCGGATGCTTGGCTTTAATTTCATCCATGGCGGCGGAAATATCCATCGCCAGATCCATGACCGCGCCGGAGGAGGCAATGAAAATGCAGGCAATGAAAATCGGAGTCAGTTTGAGATAATAAAAGCCGGAATAGAGCAGTGTTTCCGCATACGGACGAACCGCTCCGTGAATGCGGAACCATTGGCTGAAAAGAACCGCCATGCCGGCAGTCAGCACCAGCCCGAGAAATGCCCCGAGGAAGGTGATCAGCCCCTTGCGGGTCAGTCCGCCGACCAGAAAGCTGATCGTCGCAGTGAGAATCGCAGCAATAGCGAGCCCTGTCGGGACAGGACTCCAGCCTTTAAGAAAAAGAGGAATCAGCACTTTCCAGATCATCAACGCTGAAAATATGAAGGAAAGAAGGGCCTTCAGCCCTGTCCAGCCGGCTACTACCAGCAACAGGAGCGCGAACAGGACCAGCAGATCGATTTCATAATGAACCCGGTAATGACCGCGCGCAACTCCGGCATTCGGTTTCCCGTCCCTGACTGAATACTGCACCAGAACATCTTCTCCGGAGGCGTAAATCTCGTCGAGCTCAAGTTTGCCTAACAGCTGGTTGTCAACACGAACGGTCATGCCTTTACAGGGCCCGCTGAGCAGTACGGCCTGCATACGCTGACTGCCGGTATGCGTGATGCCGAACGTATCCATGTCACGGTTATCCACCGCCGTGATGCGGGCGCGATGCCGAAAAACCTCGTGTCCTCTTAACGTATATTCAAATCCGGTGTGAACCTGCGTCAGGATGATGCAGAGGACCGCAAAAAACAGGATCATTGTCCGGTCTTTTGAAAAAAACGAACGTAAAGAAACAGATCTGCTCATAAGGATTGTTCCGGTAAATTTAAACAACGGGATAAAAACAGCAACAGGGTGCCCGAAAGCACCCTGCTGAAGAAACCCTTTTCAGGTCAGATTTCGGTTAGTAATTCAGGGCACCGGCCCTGGAAGTGTCTTCAACCGGCAGTGCGGGGGTCCGCATTGCCTGGCCGAGTTTCTTGGCGATATCCGTATTGTCATAGAACCCGTCGAAGCGCCATGAATCAAAGCCGAGGGCCATGACCGGCACCGGCACGCCGGTGTGGCTGGAAGAGGTCCAGGCCAGTCCGGCTTCGCGGTCAAGGATATGTGTCAGCGTAACCGTAAGAGCATCATAGCCCCCATAGGTTATATAATCGACATCCGTGTCGCTTTCGAGGTCATAACCGGATGGAGAGGAATCCGCTTTCTGTCCGCTCATCGTGCGGTCATAGGCGGCTTCAAGTTCTCCCTGCTGGTAAGCGGACAGGTTGTCCCAGACCAGACCGAAACGGTCTGCGATGAGGGTTTTCATCGTATCATCAATATTCATCGACTCTGCGTCCCAATCCGCAGCGTCTACGCCGAGGTTGGTTTGGTAGGCCAAGAGGTCTTCGTTGATGAACTGCTGATAGGACTTGGTCTGACCGGCGAGCACATCAAAGGCGGTCTCGTACTGCGTGCCGACAAATCCGAGAGTCATCCCACCGGTTTCATGGTCGCCGGTAACAACGATCAGCGTATCGTTCGGATGCGCGTTATAGAACTCAATCGCTTTGCCGATCGCTTCGTCAAATGCCAGTGTGTCGGTGATGTCCGCCACCGCGTCGTTGGCATGACCGGCCCAGTCGATCTTTCCGCCTTCAACCATAATAAAAAACCCTTCCGGGTCGTCCTGCAGGCAGTTAATCGCCGCCTGGGTCACATCCGCCAGCGAAATATTTTCTTCCGGGTTGTCCATGGCATACGGCATGGCGTCGCTGTCATAGGAAGTCGCCACCGAACAGATCACTTTATTGGTATCGGACAGCGCCATGATCTCATCTTTATTGGTGATGATGGTGTATCCGGCATCTGCAAAGGCCTGGCTGAGCACCACACCGCCCGCGTTGTCGCTGCTGTTCAAATAACGGAAACGACCGCCGCCGAAGAAATCGAATCCGCTTTGCGCGGCCTGATATCCGATTTCATTGTAGTTATTACGGCTGTTCACGTTGGCATAGTAACCGGCCGGCGTCGCATGCGGCAGTGAAACACTGGAAATGATCCCGATCTTACGTCCCTGTTCCTGTCCCAGCTCGGCAATGCTTTTATAAGAGGTGTCTTTTGCCGTATTGCGGCCGATCACCCCGGATTCTGTTTTAACACCGCAGGCAAACGCCGTGGCGGCAGCGGCTGAATCCGTAATAAACCGGGTATCGGAAAAGGTTGTGCACATTCCCATTACCGGCAGTTTGTTCATGTTCAGCATATTGTCCGGATTCATCAGATCGGTGGCGCTGTCTTCGCTGCCGCCGTTCAGATTGGTCAGATACGCTTCAGCGGCCTGGATTTCCACACTGGCCATGCCGTCCCCCAGAAAGAAGAAGACATATTTGGCTCCGTTCGTGGCACGCGTCGGACGCGCGTCGGCGTTTATTCCGGACAGGGCGGCCATCGCACAGGCCGCCGCCAGCAACATACACATTTTATTCTTTTTCATCATTTATACTCCTTTTATTTGGTCATCAACTCTTTCTGAAACGCTTAATTCCCCGGCACATCACCCCGCCCAGCAGCAGCAGTGCAACCGAAGCCGGTTCCGGCACAGCCGCATAGGAAATACTGTCTGCGGTAATTGAATAAATCTGAGCCGGATTGGAGACGCTCAGTTCGGGATCGCCGTTGAAGTCCACGAAGAACCCTTCGGCACTACTGGCGATTGTGAAACTGTACGCTTCTGTAATGAGTCCGGTATCAGTATCGTATTCTTCACCCTGGAACAGTGGAGCGCCCTGTACGGTGGAACCGTCTCCGTAAGCTTCCACGCCCAAATCCCAGCCCTGACGCCAATCTGCATCATTCGGATCATCCCAGTAGGTGATCTGCAGGTAGATGTCCTGAACATCCAGCCCGGCATAAGTCGGCACCCAGATACTGAAATCCCAGTTGGCTTCAATCTGAATTCCGTCGACACCCAGTGAATGGGTCGATCCTTTACTGTAGGCATCGGCCATCCCATCACTGGCGACAGATGCCGGGTCGTTTTCCTCTCCGTTCTGATCATAGGCCGAATATTCGTCCGGACCGTAGACATACCCCGCAGAGAAAGATTGCCAGTCCGTCCATTCGACATGAACTGCTCCTTCGTCCGTGATTTCCCATCCCGGTCCGACGATATCGGCCTGGGCGATTCCGGCTGCCATGCAGCATAGAATCAGTCCTATGTATCTTTTTTTCATTTTACTCCTTTTTTATTTCCTGTTGTTTGGAGCTTAAGCTGCCTGTGAATTGATGGGGACAGAGTAGAAACTTTCTGTTTCAAACGGATCAGGAGTATTTGTTAATCCCCCTAGAAACCTGTTGGCGATCTGTTAAAATCTTTCCGGTTGGTAAACAAACGCTTAGACTCTTCCGTCATAAAAACAGGCATGAGTCTGTGCATATTTCATCCAGCAACAGACCGAGCCGGTCACGCTCCGGAGAACCGGAAAAAGACCCGGAAAATTTTCAATGTCTGGAAAAATATAAAAAATCCGTGAAATCAGGGGTGTTCATGGTACATTTCGGGGCTTTAATGAAGGAAATTTATCTATGATGACAGCTCCTGAAATCCGCCAGTCGTTTCTCGATTTTTTCCGCGGGAAACAGCACACCATTGTACCGTCGGGCAGTCTGCTGCCTGATGCTCCGAATCTGCTGTTCACCAACGCAGGCATGAACCAGTTCGTCCCGATCTTTCTCGGCCAGTCCAACTGTCCGTACTCCCCCGGCCGGGTAGCCGACACCCAGAAGTGCATTCGCGCCGGCGGCAAGCACAACGACCTCGAAGATGTCGGTCTCGACACCTACCACCACACCTTCTTTGAAATGCTCGGCAACTGGAGTTTCGGCGACTATTTCAAAAAGGAAGCCATCGCCTGGGCCTGGGAACTGCTCACCGAACGCTGGGGCTTTCCCGAAGAGCGCCTCTATGCCACTTACTTCGGCGGCGACGACAAAACCCCCGCCGACACCGACGCGCAGAACTTCTGGCTCCAGTACCTGCCTGCCGACCACATTGTTCCCGGCAACCGCAAAGACAACTTCTGGATGATGGGCGACACCGGTCCCTGCGGTCCGTGCAGTGAACTGCACATGGATCTCACTCCCGAAGGCCGCTGCGGCGCGGAAATGGTCAACACGGACAGCCCGCAGTGCATCGAAATCTGGAATCTCGTATTCATCCAGTTCAATGCCGATCCCGACGGCTCCTTCAGCCCTCTGCCGGCGAAACACGTCGATACCGGAATGGGCTTCGAACGCGCCTGTTCCATCATCCAGTGTACCAAAAACTTCACCGACTTTTCCGGTATCATCTCCAACTATGAAACCGACGTTTTCACCCCGATTTTCCAAACCTTGGAAAAAATGAGCGGAATCAAATACCACTCCACCCTTCCGGCGCACCGATCTGAAAACCCTCATTTGAAATCTGAAATCGCCACCGACGTGGCGTTTCGCGTCATCGCCGACCACATCCGCTGCCTGGCCTTTTCCATCGCCGACGGGATCATTCCCTCCAACGAAGGCCGCGGCTACGTCCTGCGCCGCATCCTGCGCCGCGCCGTCCGTTACGGCCGGACCCTCGGCTTCCGCGAGCCCTTCTTCTACAAACTCGCCGACACCGTCGCCGACAGTTTCGGCGACGCCTTTCCCGAACTGCGCAGAAATCACGAACGCATCGTGATAACGCTCAAAGCCGAAGAAGAATCCTTCAACCGCACCCTCGACCGCGGCATTGCCCTTTTCGAAGAAGTCGCCTCCGGACTCGACGAAAAAACCTTCCCTGCGGAAGAAGCTTTCAGGCTCTACGACACCTACGGCTTCCCGCTCGACCTCACTGAATTGATGGCCCGCGAACGCGGCTTCTCCGTGGACATTGCCGGATTTGAAAACCTCATGGAAGAGCAGCGCAACCGCGCCCGCGAAGACCACGTCAAAAAGAAATCGGTCGTTCGCGTCGAAAACGAAGGACTCGATGTCAAACCGACTGAATTTATCGGCTACGACCATCTTGAAACCGAAGCCGTTGTTGAGGCCGTTACACAGACGGAGGATCAATTCAGCATCGTTCTCGACAAAACCCCCTGCTACGCCGAAATGGGCGGACAGGTCGGCGACACCGGACGGCTTCGTTTGATCGAAGACGAAAACGTCATTGGGGAAATGAAGATTCTCGACACGCAGAAACAGGGGGAGCTGATCGTCCATCGCGCCAAACTCGTTTCCGGCCGCGCGCCGGAGCCGGGCGACGCCGTGCTGGTCGATGTGGACGGCTCTCGCCGCGCCGACATCCAGCGCCACCACACGGCAACCCACCTGTTCCACTGGGCGCTGCATCAGGTCGTCAGCGCCGACTCCCGCCAGCGCGGCTCGCTC
>JASKKX010000096.1 GCA_030153935.1 Verrucomicrobiota bacterium
TTACATTGAGGAGCGCAATGCAAATCCGAAGCCCTATCGCTGGGTGGCGGAAGGGAAAAGCATTTTGGAAAAAATCAACCGGGCAAGAACAAAGTTAAATAAACCCGTTTACGAAACAGAACACTAGCTGAGCCAAGTTCACAAACTATTTTGGTTTTTCAAATTTTACGAAAGGAAAGAAAAATGAATAAAAATGCAGCTATAATAGGAACTGGTGTTATGGGAACCGGGATAGGAAAAACCTTAATAAAGCATGGATATACAGTTTCTTGCTATAACAGAACGAAAGAGCACGCCGCACAATTGATAGAAGCTGGAGCCAGTTATGCAGATACTCCGGCGCAGGCTATATTCGGTGCGGAGGTTGTTATATTAATGTTATGGAATAAGTCTGCTCTTGATTCTGTCGTATCAGGCGACAACGGTCTGTTTATTCATTCTGTTGCTGGTCAGGTCTTTATCGATATGAGCACTCAGTTGCCGGAAACCGCAAAATGGGAGGCACAGGAATTTGAGCATCGAGGTGCAGACTTTTTGGATGCGCCGGTACATGGATCAAAAGGGGAAGCGAGTTCTGGCGGTCTTTGGATAATGGTCGGCGGCAAAGAATCTGTATATAGGCGCATGGTCCCCATATTTGATATTATAGGAGAAACGCACCATTATATGGGATCTTGTGGAAAAGGATTTTCAACCAAACTCTGTGGGAACCACTTGGTTTCTACTATTGTGGCTGCTCTCTGTGAATCTATGGTGTTAGCGGTTAAAGCCGATCTCGATCCAAAAGAAGTGTTAAAGGTGTGGCTGGAGTCAGATTTTCGTTCTCCAGTTGTTGATGGTATAGGAAATTCCATTATCTCTCGCAATTTTGATGTTTCTTTTCATTTGCGCACTATGGTCAAAGACACAGAACTCATACGGAATTTCTCTGAATCTATACAGGTTCCGGTTTTGTTATCAAATATAGTTCATGAAATTAACAAAATTGGATTGAATAAAGGATATGGTGAAGAGAATGCCTCTGCAGTCGTCAAAGTATTTGAAGAAATGGCCGGGCTTTCTAAGCTGTCATGAGGATGTGTCAATCATGTATTAAAGGAAGCAGCAGTATGATGCGTACTGCTGCTTTTTTCTTTTACAGCGAATGACAATGCTACAGAGACAGTCCAATCTGCAATGTTCAGATCTGCAACAAAGAGTCAATTTTAAGATGTCTTTCGTTCATCCTATGAGTGCCTCTGCGCACTCCAGATCAGTTATGAGCACGGTAGGGACGCCTCCTTCCAGAGCAGCCCGTAACGGTTCGATTTTATGTTTTCCTGCGGCGACAAGCACGACGTGCTGCACCTGTAGAAGCTCTTCGAAAGGAAGATTCACTATACGCTGAGCTATCGGGGTTTCTATCTTTTTCCCCAGCCGGTCAAGAATTGTGAAGTTTGTCGCGCAGACTCCACCTGATTCCCGGAAAGTCCTGAGTTCTTCTGCGGAGAAAATACCCCCTTTAAAAACGGAGGTGTCTTCATCAAGAGCTGATACGCTCAGAAGCGCTACCTTGAGTTTTTTCCATATATGTCTTACCATTTGAAAATTGCTGTCTCTGGTAAGAAAATCACGTATTTCTTTATTGTCGACCACAGCAGGTGTATTCATAAGATATGCTTTTCCATCGATACATTCGGCAAATCCCCGGGCAATACTGTTTGGATAAATACCGGTTTCGACGGTTCCCATGGCGCCAATAATGGGAACCACACCTACCTCGTTAAGGCCAATTCTTCCGAGATTCTCACTGATGGTTTTTAATGTCTCTCCCCAGCTGACCCCCAGAGTATCTCCTCGTCTGAGAATGCGGGAGAGTAATTCAGTGACCCTTTTCGCCATTTCCCGATAGGTGTTTGCCAGAGTATCGAAGTGAGGCACCAGAAGGCATTCATCGAGCCCCCACTTCCGTTCCATGACAATTTCTTTTTCACCCAGACGGTCCAGTTTCTCGCTGATAGAAATCCTGACAATATCGAGTTTCCTGGCCTGGGCGATGGCACGCGAGACACTGGCAGTACTGATATTCATTTTTTTCGCAATATCCAGTTGACTCATTTCTTCGAGATAGTGGAGTCGCGCCACCTTGGCAAGATAACCTTGTCGCTCCGGCCGCTCGTAAGGACGTTGTTTTTTTTTATGCTGTTCACTTGACATCAGATTACTCCTGAACGTACTGTGTGTAAGAAATAAGTTACGCACTATGAAATATATTACACAAACATATTGAACGGTCGAGTAATTATTTAAAATTACTTACTTTCAGGGGGGAGAATGGAAAAAAATACTGGAAAGAACGGTAAAAGGAAGTCGAACCTATCTAAGGAAAAATTGCAGGATATGTACATGAAAATGCTTCATACCCGTGCTTTTGAAGAAAAAGTGGCATACTTTTTTTCCCGAGGGATGGTTCATGGAACTACTCACCTCTATGTAGGTGAGGAAGCGACAGCGGTTGGTGCTATTGCGAACCTGCGGGCTGACGATTGGATTACAAGTACTCATCGGGGACATGGACATACCATTGCCAAGGGACTTGACCTTAACCGCATGATGGCAGAGCTTCTCGGTAAGGAGACCGGCTACTGCAAAGGAAAAGGAGGGTCTATGCACATCTCCGACATTACCTTGGGACACCTTGGTGCCAATGGCATAGTTGGGGGGGGGATTCCCATCGCAACCGGTGCCGCTCTTACCGTTAAACTCAGGGGGGAAGACAAAGTTGTGATTTGCTTTTTCGGAGACGGGGCCATTAATGAAGGAACTTTCCATGAATCCGTCAACATGGCTTCCGCATGGAAACTGCCGGTGATCTACCTTTGCGAAAACAACCAGTACGGTATGTCGACAAGTCAGAAGAAGGCCACCAACATTGATGACCTGTCTGTGAGAGCTCAAGCCTATGGCATTCCCGGGAAACGGATCGATGGCAACGACATTTTCGAAGTATACGAAACGGTCCGAGAGGCGAAGGAATACGTCAAAAAGAACGGCCCTTATCTCATTGTAGCAGAGACCTATCGTTATTTGGGACATTCCAAGAGTGATGCCAATCGCTATCGGACCAAAGAAGAAATCAACGAATGGAAAACGAAAGATCCGATTCCACGAATGCGGATCTATCTTGAAGAGAATAAGATATTCACACCGGAAGAACTGGACGGAATGGAAACCAAGGCAAAGCAGGATATAGAAAACGCCGTGGAGTACGCCAAAAACAGTCCTGATCCTGATCCTGCGGATCTTCTCACTGATGTCTATGCCGACTAAAAAGGAGCTACAGCATGAGCCAAAGAGAGATAACTTACGCGAAAGCGATAAATGAGGCGATGAGTGAAGAAATGCGTCGCGATAAAGAAATTTTTTTCATGGGAGAGGACATTGGTATCTATGGCGGCGCCTTCGGCGTTTCCGTGGGTATGATTGAGGAGTTCGGTGAAACCCGCGTCCGGGATACGCCCATCAGTGAGGCCGCCATCATTGGTGCCGCTGCAGGGGCCGCAGCAACAGGGTCCCGCCCTATAGCTGAAATTCAGTTCAGCGACTTTATCAGTATCGGTATAGATCAACTGGGAAACCAGGCGGCAAAAATGCGGTACATGTTCGGTGGTCGTGCCCAGGTGCCGATGGTGGTCCGTGCTCCGATAGGATCCGGAACCGGCGCAGCAGCCCAGCATTCTCAAAGCCAGGAGGCATGGTACTGTCATATACCGGGATTGAAAGTTGTAACCCCCTCGACTCCTTATGATGCCAAGGGACTTCTGAAATCGGCGATCCGGGATAACAATCCCGTGGTCTTCCTCGAGCAGAAACTCCTTTACCGAAAAAAAGGCCTGGTCCCGGATGAGGAGTACACCATTCCCCTATGCAAGGGGGAAATCAAACGTGAGGGGACCGATCTTTCCATAATCAGCTGGGGCCGAATGGTGCCTATGGTTCTGGAAGTTGCCGAAAAGCTCGCGAAGGAAAAAAAATGTGAAATAGAAGTTATTGATCCCCGGACCCTTATGCCCCTGGACAAGCAGATTATTATAGATTCCGTCAAGAAAACCGGGAAGGCAATGATTGTCCACGAGGCTGTTCTTACTGGCGGTTATGGAGGGGAGATCGCTGCGGTCATTGCCGATTCAGAAGCCTTTTTCCATTTGGATGCGCCGATCCGACGGGTAGGCGGGTTTGATGTGCCGATCCCCTACAACCCGGAGTTGGAGCGCAACGCGGTGCCTACCCCGGAGAGAATTGAAGCGAACATCAGAGAGCTTTTGCAGTAAGGAGACAGTATGGCAACGGAAATAATCATGCCCAAGGCCGGTATGTCTATGGAAACCGGCACCATCATTCAGTGGTTTAAAAAACCTGGTGAATACGTTGAAGCTGGAGAGGCGCTACTGGAGATTGAGACGGATAAAGTGGCGATGGAGGTGGAGGCGGAGGTTTCCGGCTATCTGCTGAAGATTATTCATGATGCAGGAGATGAGGTTGAAGTCGTCAAACCGATTGGCTATATTGGAGAAAAAGACGAAATGCTTCCGGAGAGCGGAGAAACAGTTTCTTCTCAATCCTCTATCGAAAACTCATCCGGTTCTGGCATCACCACAACGGACAGGGATGAGAGCGGGGCTTTACCCTCGCCGGCTGCCGCGAAACAACAATCGGTGCCCGAAAGAAGAACCGCCGCGACGCCGGCGGCGCGAAGGAGGGCTGGAGAGCTTGCGATATCTATCGATGAAATCGAAGCGACGGGGCATTGGAACGAAGTGCGTCTGCGTGATGTGGAGCGGTTCATTGAGGCGGGCGGCTCTGTAAAAATCCCTGCTTCTGGTCAGCGTATTTCGATTTCTCCCATCGCAAAGGATCTTGCGGAACGGGATAACATTGATCTGACAACGATAGAAGGCAGTGGAATTGGCGGTCGTGTGCTCAAACAGGATGTGGAGCAGCAGGGAAGGCAGACTACTTCAGCTCCCGGTCCGGCAACTCAACCTAATGAGCAGGTGAGACGATCGCCGCTGCGAGGCATGCGGAAGGTTATTGCTGAGCGCATGAGTTTGTCCCATCAGACTATCCCGGCGGTTACACTGAATCGAAAAGTTAATGCTTCGGCCCTTTTCGATTTGCGGAAAAATCTCAATGAGGAGATGCAACCTCGCATTTCAGTCAACGACTTCATCGTCAAGGCAGTAGCAAAAATTCTTAAAATGGCACCGTATATGCGTACCGCCATCGACGGTAATGAGCTGGTGGAAAATCAGGAGATCAATATCGGCATAGCGGTGGCTCTGGAAGAAGGACTCCTTGTACCCGTGGTAAAAAAGGTGGATACAATGACTCTTTCAGAACTGTCGGACAGGAGTAAGGATCTGGCCCGGCGTGCCCGGGAACGAAAACTGGAGCCTGATGAACTTCAAGGCGGTTCGTTTACAGTCACCAATCTGGGCATGTTCGGTATCTCCTCTTTCACCCCCATCATCAATCTGCCACAAAGCGCAATCCTTGGCGTCAACGCCGCAGAGGATGAACTTTATCTGGATAATGGTGAGGTGAGGAGCAAAAAGGTAATGACTTTGAGCCTTACAATAGATCACCGGGTGATAGATGGAGCTCAAGGTGCTGTTTTTCTGAACGATTTGGCACAGTTAATCGAAGCTCCGCTGAAAATTCTTATATGATTATTTCTGTTAAATGAAGCTCGCGCTACAGATTGCCGGGATGCTTAGCGCGAGCAAACTTTTTCAGCTTTTTTGTGAGGGGTACAGTAAAGACAGGAGATTTTTTTTCTGCCGACAAGAATACATTTTTTCTTAAAATACCAAACGCTAAAACTTTAAAGTATTAAATGTGATTCAACCTGATTGATAGACTGTAAATTTAAATGCCCACGTTGGGATGATTGGGCTCCCTGCCGGAATGAACCTTTCTTCATTCAGCGAAAACAAAAGAGAGGACCATCGGCAT
>JASKKX010000031.1 GCA_030153935.1 Verrucomicrobiota bacterium
TCACTTCGAGCATCAGACGGGCGCGGTTTTCTATGCTGCCTCCGTATTTGTCTGTCCGACGGTTGGTGGAACTCTGCAGAAACTGGTCCAGCAGATATCCGTTGGCTCCGTGCACCTCCACGCCGTCAAAGCCGGCCTGCAGGGCATTTTCCGCGCCCCGGCGATAAGCCGCGATGATTACCGGAATTTCATCGGTTTCCAGTGCCCGGGGCACTACATAGGCCTTTTCCGGACGAATCAGACTGACGTGTCCCCGGGCGGCAATGGCGCTGGGCGCTACCGGGATTTTCCCGTCCAAATAGCAGGGATCGGAGATGCGGCCCACATGCCACAGCTGCAGCACCATGCGGCCGCCGGCTTTATGCACGGCTTCCGTTACCCGTTTCCAGCCCCCGACCTGCTCTTCTGACCAGATGCCGGGAGTATCGGGATAACCCACACCCATCGGTATAACTGATGTGGCTTCGCTGATGATCAGGCCGGCCGTCGCCCGCTGAGTGTAATACTCCGTCATCAGAGCGTTCGGTATCCGGTCTCCTGTGGCGCGGCAGCGGGTTAGCGGCGACATAATTATACGATTAGGCAGGGATAATTCCCCCAGCTGAATCGGATCAAATAATGTTTTCATACATCACTTTCCTCAAAATAAACGATCACGACATAATATAACAGATTTGCGACCGGCAGAAAAGGAGATTTGAAGAGGTGCCTGTTCGGACATGAATTTCTTCCTGTTATCGCGGGCAGTGATGCGGGGGTACGCGTTTCGAATGGTTGTTACGGAGGGTACCGCCTGTACGCAGGTTACCCGGCGGATTGAGGCAATCCGCTGCATTGCGATCGGACTGCAAATCTTGTGACGACACGATCTGAGCTTTTTTCTAATGTGCTTCGAGCCAGTTCTTTCCCACACCGCAATCGACGAGGACGGGGACGGAGAGGGGCAGCGCTTCGCTCATTAAACTGCGAATTTCTTCGATGAGGGCGTGTTCGTCTTTGTGGAGGTCGAAGACGAGTTCGTCGTGGACCTGAAGCAGTAACTTTGTTTTGGCCTGTTTTTCTTCGAGCATTTTCTGAATGCGGATCATGGCGATTTTAATCATGTCGGCGGCGGAGCCCTGGATGGGCGCGTTGATGGCGTAGCGTTCGGCGGCGGCGCGAACGGTTCCGTTTTTGGCGTTGATGTCGCGGATGCGGCGGCGCCGTCCGGCGATGGTTTCAACATAGCCGTTCTTTTTCGCGGCTTCGATGATGTTGTCCATGCAGGATTTAACCGCCGGATATTGCACGAAGTAGGTATCGATAATTTCCGCCGCTTCTTTGCGCGGGATGCGCAGCCGCTGGGCGAGGCCGAAGGCGGAGATGCCGTAGATGATGCCGAAGTTGACCATTTTGGCGCGGCGGCGCTGTTCTTTGGTGACGTCGGCAGGCGCGACGCCGAAAACGCGCGCGGCGGTGGCGGTGTGAATGTCTTCACCGTCGATGAAGGCCTGCCGCAGGTACTTATCGCCGCTGAGGTGCGCCATGATGCGCAGCTCGATCTGTGAGTAGTCGGCGGCCAACAGCGTGAAGTCGGGCGAGCGGGCGACGAAGGCGCGGCGGATTTCCTGCCCCTGTTCCGTGCGCACGGGGATGTTCTGGATGTTCGGGTCACTGGAGGCGAGCCGTCCGGTGGTGGTGACGGCCTGATTAAACGAGGTGTGGATTCGACCGGTTTTCGGGGAAATAAAGCCCGGCAGGGCGTCGACGTAGGTGCTTTTGAGCTTAGTGGCGGCGCGGTAGTCGAGCAGGACGCGTGCGATGTCGTGGTCGGCCGCAAGAGAGCCGAGCACCTCTTCGTTGGTGGTGTACTGACCGGTTTTGGTTTTCTTTGGGTTGTCGGCCAGCTTCATTTCGTCGAAAAGCACTTCGCCGAGCTGTTTGGGCGAGTTGAGGTTGAATTCGTGCCCGGCCAGTTCATAGACCCGTTTTTCGTAGCCGGAAATTTCTTCCGCGAGCCGCTCTGAAATTTCCTGCAGTGCGGCGGTGTCGAGCGCGATCCCGTTGGCTTCCATTTCGACCAGCACCGGAATGAGCGGACACTCGATGGTTTCAAAAACGTTCTTCAGTCCGATGTTGTCGAGCTGCGGTTCAAAAACGGCGCGCAGCTGCAGGGTGACGTCGGCGTCTTCGCAGGCGTAGTCGCGGAGTTTATCGAGCGGCACATCGGTCATGCTGAGTTGCTGACTTTTCTTTTCGCCGATGAGTGCGGTGATCGGAACCGGGGCGTAGCCGAGGTGTGTACCGGCCAGCTTATCGAGTCCGTGCCTTTGGTCGGGATCGATCAGGTAGTGGGCGAGCATGGTGTCGAAGAGCGGACCGCGCACGCCGATGCCTGCTTCGCGCAGCATGGCGATGTCGAACTTGAGGTTGTGTCCGGTTTTTTCAATCGACTCATCAACGAAGAGCGGCGCGAAGGGTTCGAGCGCTTTTCGAATTTCCTCCTCGTCGGGAGGCAGGGTGATGTACCACGCTTCATGCGGCTGGAGGGCGAACGACAGACCGATCAGTTTATCGCTGCGCGGATCAAGCCCGGTGGTCTCGGTGTCGAAAGTGAAGGATTTCACCTTCCGAAGTTCGGACGCCAGCGCCTTGCGTTCTCCCAGGGTCTGGACGAGGTGATAGCTGTGTTTGACGTCGTTGATGGTTTTATAAAGAGGCGGTTCCTTTGCCGGGGCGTCAGGGGGAGCACTCTGTGCGGCGAAGTCGAAGAGATCGCCCTGTCCGCCTTTGGGCGCGGCCGGCGCGCAGCCCGTGCCGGGGGTCGGAGCGGGGGCCTTGCCGAAGAGCCGTTTGGAGAAGGCGGTGAATTCAAACTCGGCGAAGAGTGCGTTGAGTTTTTCCTCGTCAACCTCGCCGCGGATCAGGCCGTCGGGATCATAGTCGACCGGGGCGTCGGTCATGATGGTGACGAGCCGCTTGCAGAGCAGGGCGCGTTCTTTATTGGCCTCCACATTTTCCTTCTGTTTGCCTTTGAGTTCAGCGGTGCGGTCGAGCAGGTTTTCGATGGAGCCGTACTGTGCGATGAGTTTCTTCGCGGTTTTGATGCCGATGCCCGGCACGCCGGGAATGTTGTCGGCGGTGTCGCCCGCGAGGCCGAGGATGTCGGTGACCTGTTCGATGCGTTCGATTTCCCAGTGTTTGAGCACTTCGGGAACGCCCATGACTTCGGGCGGGGCCCCGCTTTTGGAGGGTTTGTACATGAAGGTGTGTTCATCGACGAGCTGGGCGAAGTCCTTGTCCGGGGTGACCATGTAGGTGTCATAGCCTTCCTTCTCGGCGCGGCGGGCGAGGGTGCCGATCAGGTCGTCGGCCTCAAAGCCCTGCGCGGTGAGTACCGGAATTCTGAACGCGTCGAGAAATTCGCGGATAACGGGAACGGCGGCGCGGATTTCCTCGGGCGTCTCTTCGCGCTGGGCTTTGTATGCGGGAAATTCTTCGTGGCGGAAGGTGGGGCCGGAGACGTCGAACGCGACGGCGATATGCGTCGGGTTCTGCTTGTCGAGCAGTTCGAGCAGCGTGTTGAGAAAGCCGAAGACGGCCGAAACATTGCGGCCCTTCGAGTTGATCATCGGGTTGCGGATAAAGACAAAGTAGGCGCGGTAGACCAGCGCCATGCCGTCGAGTAGGAATAACTTTTTGCTCATGCCGGTGAAGCTTAGGCGTTTTTTCCGATATTTGGAACGTTGGACTGAAATTTTTCCACTGTCCGGAAAAAATCAGCCGATGAGTTTCTGACCGAGCATGCCGACAATAAAGCCGAAGACGGCCCCGAGTGGCGGCAGCCAGTGGCGACGCAGTTTTGCCTGCGGCGCGATGTCCTGAAAGACGAGGTAGAGAATTCCGCCGGCGGCAAAGACCATGATGCCCGCCGTGATTCCGGGATAGGGCTGCAGGAGAAAGAATCCAGTGAGTGCGGCGGCCGGACCGAGGAAGCTGATGAAAAACATCTGACAGAAGATCAGCGCGCTGCGCCCGGTATTTTCCCGCAGTTCCCGAAATGCATTGAAGCCTTCGGGCAGATTCTGCGCGGCAATGAACAGCGCGAGCAGCAGACCGAGTTTCGGGTCGTGTGCGAAGACAGAGCCCAGCGCGATGGCCTCGGGGATGAAGTCGGTGAGCATGGCCATGAACTGGGCTTTGGAACTGCCGGAACGGCTGATTACGATATCCAGCAGGCAGAAGGCGAGGCCGCCCAGTGCGAAGAGGAAGCAGAGAGGGAAAGGGGAGAGGATTTCGATGCCGTGAGGAACGAGCGCGAAGGCGACAGCCGCGACAAGAATCCCGCCGCCGAAAGCGACGATGCCGTGAATGATCTCTTTTTTCAGTAGAGTTTCGGGAAGGTGTTCGAGCCGGGCGAGAACGGCCCCGATGAATGCGGTGAACCCGGCAATCCAGGGAAACAGGATGATGGGGACGATTTCTTTCACGGTCTTTTCTCCTCTGAAACAGGGAGGAAAGTCTGCCGGATCCATACGCGTCCGTCGAGGCGAAACCGCTTTCCGTTCCGCAGAGATTTATTAAACGAAGTAACGCAGCCAGAGGTAGACCATGGCAATAAGAACGGATTGGACCATGAAAGGAACCCCCCATTTTATGAACTGCATGAAGGAGATGTGATAACCGTTGCGTTCACCGATTTTGCTGACGATGACGTTGGCGGATGCCCCGATGATTGTGCCGTTTCCGCCGAGGCAGGCCCCGAGCGCCAGCGCCCAGAAGAGCGGGTTGTCGCCGGTCGGCGCCACGCCGTTGCTGACTAACATTTTCTGAATGAGCGGCATCATGACAATGACGAACGGAATGTTATCGAGCACGGCGGAGAGAAGGGCGCTTCCCCAGAGAACGACCATTGTCGTCAGCAGAAGATTGTCTCCGCACACGTTAAGCAGGCCTTTCGCCAGCAGGTCGATCACCTGGTTGTGCTCCAGGGCACCGATGATGATAAAGAGGCCGATGAAGAAAAGAATGGCATCCCATTCAACATGCCGCAGCATTTTTTCGCTCTTGGTGTAGCAGACCAGCAGCATGGCCCCCATTCCGGCGAGAGCAATTACACCGGGCGGCACACCCAGGTGGTGGTGGGTGAAAAAGCCGGCGAAAATGAACCCGAACACGATCAGGGAGCGTTTCATTTTTCTGATGTCGCGCAGGGCCAGTTTCGGACAGGCATCGGTGACGCGGGTGCGCACCTGGTCGGTGACGTGCAGGTGCTTTTTCAAGGTCAGATAGGCGGTGACAATAAAGACTGCGCCGATAATCAGGACGCCGGGAGTCAGGTGAACGATAAAGTCGTTGAAGGAGAGTTCCCCGCGGGAACCGATGATGATGTTCGGCGGATCGCCGATGAGGGTCGCCGTGCCGCCGATATTGGAGGCCAGCGCTTCGAGGATCAGAAACGGAAGAGTGGGCAGTTCGAGCAGCTGGGTAATAAGAATGGTGACCGGGGCGAGCAGGATGATTGTTGTAACATTATCCAGCAGGGCCGAGAAAATCATCGTGACGAGCAGCAGCATGACGAGAATCGGCCCGGCTCGTCCGTTCATGGTTTTGGCGACGGAAATGGCAACCCATTCGAAAAAGCCGGTTTCCGCCAGAATGGCAACACAGGTCATCATGCCGATAAGCAGGAAGATGACATTCAGATCGACCGCTTTGGCAACATCCTCGAAACCGATCAGCCCGAACAGAAGGACGGCCCCGGCACCCAGTACGGCCGCGACGGATTTCTCAACTTTTTCGGAGGCGAGAAGGATGTAAACCAGAATAAAAATTACGATGGAAAGTATCATGGTCAGGCGCTCACTAAAATTTTGTCGACGATGCTGAAGCGGTCAATGACTCCAAGAAGTTTTTTGTTTTTGTCCACCACGTACAGCAGAGCCTTGTTGCGGGTGGCGATTTCGAAGACGACCTCCATCAGTGTGGCATCAGCAGAAATCGTGGGGGGCTCGCGCCTGATGTTGAGATCGATCAGCCGGGTGTCGCGGTCGCTTTGGAAATATTTTTCAAAAGGATCCATATTGCGGACGAACGAAATGGTGTGCAGGTTGGCGAAGAAGTCGGGAAGGCCGTACGAGAAGAGATCGTAGCAGGAGATGTCGCCGGAAAAACGGCCGTCTTCATCGAGAATCGGCAGGGAATCGCAGTGATATTTGTGCAGTGCACGCGCGGCGTCTTTGAGCGTGGCCTCAATGCCGATATGGCCGATTTGCGGACGCATGATATCTTCCGCCAGAATATTCCGGTCTATCTCAATGCCGCTTTTATCAATCAACTGCCAGACGGCGAAGGCGTCGTCCGCGTTCAGTGCGGCTCTGCGGTTTTCACGGTTGGAGAGAAACCGCACAATAGCGGCACGGTTCAGCAGCAGCAGATTGGCCTGGTCCTGAGGGACAATCGACAGAACGAAGAACTGCACCGGCTTCTGATCCAGACTGTTAAACTCCACGCCTTCCGGGCAGATACCAAGCAGGGTGTAGGAGTTGGATATTTCATCAAGGCGGGCATGCGGAAAAGCAATGCCATCGCCCAGGGCGGTACTCATTTCCCGTTCGCGGCTGAGCAGGGAATCCAGCAGTTTGTCTTTGGTGATTCCCTCATTTTTCAATTGCGTGCCGTCATACAAAGCGATCAGTAAGTCACCGATGATCTCTTTTTTCGATCGATCACCACCGGTCAGGCCGGTGAGGATCCTCTCTTCGTTCAGCATAAAACTGAGTTTCATTGCGCCCGGTTCTCCTTTGATTTCTGAAACTGGATTCCAACCAACTCTGCCCCCGCGCTATTGAAATTTTTTCCGGACCCAGACTCCTCCGTCTCCTGTACGATGTATGCCTGATCTGCATACCGTCTGTGACATTTTTTAACCGTTGATCCACGCCCGGATGTGTTCGGGCAGGGCGGTGACGGCGGAGATTTCAACTTCAACAGCTTGCCCGCTGGAAGTCGGCACCCGGACATGGTCCCCGACTTTCACTCCTTCAATCGCTTTCGCCATACCCGCCTGACAGGAGATAATGTGCAGACTTTCATCCTGGTCCCACTCGCCGAGGATGTAGTAGGTTTCGCGATTGCCATCGGCATAGACAAGCTCTACGCCGGTCGCGATGCCGGCGACATCATGGGGGAATTCTTTGAAGTCTGTCGGTTTGACTTCATCAAGTGCTTTCTGAAGCTCTTCGGCCTGCAGACTGAGCAGACGTTGCTTTTCCTTAGCGTATTTGAATTCCGCATTTTCACGCAGGTCACCGTAGCTGCGGGCCAGTTCAATCTCTTTGGAGTTTTCCGGTATTTCTTTCTTGAGAAGGCGTTCAAACTGGTCTTTGCGGGCCTGGTAGCTGCGCTTGGAGGTGATGCGCGGTTTTTTCTTTTCTTTGGGAGCGACGTTGACTTTTTTGAGGACAACTTCATGCAGATCGGGGCAGATTTTAATCACTTTAGCCTGAAGGGACTGCCGGTCGAGCCTGCTCCATGCCGGCGATTCACTGATGCGCCGCATAAAATCGCGCCGCTGGGAATCATTCATCGCAGCCAGGATGCTCTTGAGCGAATCAATATTTTCAATCTGTTCACGCAGCTGGTTCTGAGCCCGCAGTGCGGCCCCGCCGTGCTCCTGTTCAATCAGTTCGATGGTCTGGAAGGCGAGGTCGGCCTTATCTGTAAGATTCCATCCGGCCGCCCGCTCTTCGTTGCGCAGAATCCAAAGCAGCAGTGCGGGACTGCATGCACGGATGCGAACCGTATCGCGAATATGTTCGACTAATTCAGGTTCAGCATGGTTGCGGACCAGCGCTTCAATGGTTTCATTGAGCGCGGTCGTGCCGAATTCAGGCAGGCGCCGCAGCAGGAAACTTTTCGCCGTTTCCGATGCGGTGAAGAGGCGGTTGATAAAAGCCTGCATGAAGCGGGCCGGGAGTTCTTCGAGCAGGGCCGGCAAATCGTTACGCCCGGCCAGTTTGTTCAGTTCCGCAGTGCAGTCCACCCCTTCCGGATCAATACCCAGCTGTTCGGCATAGACGAGCGCCTGTGCGATCCATCCGGGCTGATTCAGCATTCCCCCTTTGACCGCAAAGGCGAGCCGGTCGGCGATTGCCTCCTGCATGTAGGGTTCCAGCGGATCGAACTTCTGCATCTGTATTTCTTCCAGTCCCTGGAAAACGGCAGGCATGTCCCGTTCGTTTTTAAATTGTTCAAACCAGCCCGGGTCGTAGGCTTTGGCTTTACGGCGCAGGCGTAGCGGCTCGGTGCGTTTGGACGGAATTTCGATCAGAGGATCATTTTTTAGTTCTTTACGCGCCGCATCCCAGAATTTTTTCCACTCGGTTTCCGTGGCGAGCAGATCGGGAATGAAAAGATCCTGAATCAGATTGAGAGAAAGGGGACCGTAACTGCGCAGCGTGAGGCGGATAATTTCGGCCGGATTCTCCTTCATCAGGCGGGCGAATTCGTCGGGATTTTTATGGCGTACGGCCATCAGATGATCCTCGGTGAGTACATCGAGCGATTCCGCAGCATAAGAAAAGGCGAGTTCGTGCTCGCCTTTCTTTTCAAAGTCTATTTCCACCTTCTGGTAGAAGGAATCAATGCGCCTGATGATTCCGAAGCCCCACGTTTTATTGTAGCAGAGCATCCCCTTTTTCATGCTGCGCAGATGGCGCAGACGGGAAAAGGCTTCTCTGAGAGAAGTTGCTTTTGCAAAAGCAGGTTCAATGAATTTTCGTTCTTTGCGGCTGGTGCTGAGAATGTGGAGCAGCTCTTTCTGTGCGATTGCCGGTGAAGTTCCCTGTTTCAGGGCGATCCATTCGTACGTGGCGACCGCCTGGTCGAAAAGCTTGCGATCAATCAGTGTGTCTTTCATCAGTTCGGCCCATTCAATGGCACGAACCTCTTTTCCGTCGGCGCAGAGCGCGTCGAACTGTTCAAGCAGCTCATCACAGGGAACGGGTTCGGTTCCAAGTTGTGCAAGCAGTTGTTCTTCCGTTAAGGCCATCGGGATCTCCTTTATAAAAATGGTCAGATACCATACGGCGTTCCTTCCGGTCTGGCAAAGCTAAACCTGAAATTTACGGATTCGGGACATCCGGGGTTTCTGCAGAGAATCGACGGATTAAATTTCTGCCCGCAGTTCACCGGCGGCTTCCACCATGTTTTTCAGGGCGGCAAGCGTCTCTGGCCAGCCGCGGGTTTTAAGCCCGCAGTCCGGATTGACCCACAGGTTCTGTGCCGGAATCACGGCAGCCGCCTTGCGCAGCAGTGCGACCATTTCTTCGACCCCGGGAACCCGCGGTGAATGGATGTCCCAAATGCCCGGACCGATCTGGTTGGGATAATTGAACCGCGCGAATACATCCAGCAGATCCATGTTGGATCGGGAGGCCTCAACCGAAAGGACATCCGCATCGAGTGCCGCAATCGTTTCGATGATTCCGTTAAATTCCGAATAGCACATATGGGTGTGGATTTGAGTCCTGTCTTCAACGCCGCAGGTGCTGATCTTAAAGGATTCGACCGCCTGTCCGAGATAGTGCTTCCGCGCTGCCCGGCGCAGTGGAAGTCCTTCGCGAAGAGCGGGTTCGTCGATCTGAATAACCTGAATGCCGGCGGCCTCCAGTTCAATCGTTTCGTCACGGATGGCGAATGCAATCTGTTTCATCGTCTCACTGCGCGGCCGGTCGTCGCGTACAAAACTCCATTGGAGGATGGTTACAGGACCGGTCAGCATGCCTTTGACAGGACGATCCGTCAGTGACTGAGCGAAAACAGCCCAGGATACGGTCATCGGTGCCGGGCGCGATACATCTCCGAAAATGATTGGCGGTTTGACGCAGCGCGATCCATAGCTCTGCACCCAGCCGTTGCGGGTGAAGATGAATCCTTCAAGCTGCTGGCCGAAGTATTCGACCATATCGTTTCGTTCCGGCTCGCCGTGCACCAAGCAGTCGAGACCGAGAGCCTCCTGCTCTTTAATGACGCGGCGGATTTCCTTTTTGAGGAACTGATCATAGTTCTCACGGCTCAGCTCCCCTTTGCGAAACTGAGCGCGGGCCCGCCGGATTTCTGTCGTTTGCGGAAAAGAACCAATCGTGGTGGTGGGAAATGCGGGGAAACGGAGCCGTTCCTGCTGAATCTGAATCCGGCTGCTGAACGGACTTTTGCGCCGGGTGTCCTCGGGTGCGGCAGCTGCACAGCGTTTCCGGACAGCTTCCACATGAATTCGCGGACTGGTTCGCCGGGAGGAGACCGCCGCGGCGTTTGCCTGCCAGGCGGGATCGGTTTCCGGATGTTCCCTGGTTTGGAAACGGGCCAGATCGGCCAGTTCATGCAGCTTCTGGTCTGCAAAAGCCAGCCAGTTCTTCACTTCATCATCCAGTTCGGTCTCGCTGGTCAGCGTGACCGGGCTGTGGAGCAATGAGCAGGAGGAGGAGAGGATGACCCGGTCGGCTCCGAGGCGGTTGATCGCCCGGCGGATGAGACGCTGCGAAGCGGCATAGTTGTTTTTCCAGATATTGCGCCCATCGACGACCCCGAGCGACAGGCTTTTGTCGTCCGGCAGGCGATCAAGAAGGACATCCAGTTCGTCTGCGGCGGAGGTTGCGTCAAGGTGAACGGACTGGACCGGCAGATTTAAAACGGTTTCCAGGTTATCGCGATATCCCTCGAAATAGGCAGTCAGCAGAAGGGCCGGTCCGGCTTCTGCGAGTCGCCGGCAGGCCGGTGTGAAAGCGGCGCGCTGTTCCGCGGTCAGGTCGAGGGCCAGTGCCGGTTCATCGATCTGCACCTGCTCGGCGCCGGCGTCCCTGAGCTTTGCCAGCACGGTTTCGTAAACCGGCAGAAGCCGGTCGAGCAGAGTCAGCGGATCGAACGGATCCACGCTTTTCCCGAGGAGTAGAAAACTGACCGGCCCGAGAAGAACAGGAATCGTTTGAATGCCGAGAGCCAGTGCTTGCTTCAACTCATCGATCGGTTTGGACGAACAGAGGGAGAACGTCTGGTCCGCCGTAAACTCGGGGGCAAGATAATGATAGTTGGTGTTAAGCCACTTGGTCATTTTAAGCGCGGAGGTTTCGGCAATCCGACCGGCAGCGGAGGCCGGCGGCACGCCGCGGGCGAGGGTGAAATAGAGATCGATATCCACCGAATCTCCTGTGAATCCGAAGCGTTCGGGAACGGCCCCGGTCATGCAGATCGTGTCAAGAACGTGATCGTAGAGGCTGAAATCGTTCGAAGGGATGAGATCCACTCCTGCGGCGTTCTGTTTCTGCCAGGCCTGAGCACGCAGCCGGGCGGCGGTTTGCAGAAGATTTCCCTGTTTTACGGCTCCTGCCCAGTAGGCCTCCAGAGCTTTTTTCAGCTCCCGGTTCTCTCCGATACGGGGGTAGCCCAGTACTCTTGTTTGCGGTTTCATGATGCGATCTCCTGATTGAATTAATCTCCTCACCATATCCGTTTATCCGGATATTCAAATATAAAATTAAATTGTTTTTCTCCCCGGGGATAGTCTGCCTCTGCTGATTGACACATCGTGCCTGCAACCGTATAGTTCGCTACCTATTTATGAAAAATGACATCCAGCTTGAAACGCTCCGGCACAGCACGGCTCATGTAATGGCCGCCGCTGTCTGCCGGCTTTACGACAATGTGAAACTCGATATCGGCCCTTCAACAGATGACGGGTTTTATTACGACTTTGATATGCCGCACCGCCTGACTCCGGAAGATTTTCCGGCGATTGAAGGCGAAATGAAACGGATTGTTGAGGAAGACCTGCCGTTCGAACGCCTGGAAGTGAGCCGTGATGAAGCCGTCAAAATGCTCACAGGACAGCCGTACAAAATCGAACGGCTGGCCGATATTCCGGAAGGCGAAGTGATCAGCTTTTACAAATGCGGTTCGTTTTTTGATCTTTGCCGCGGACCGCACCTCGAAAGCACCGGTAAAATCCGCGCGTTCAAACTGTTGAGCCTGGCCGGTTCCTACTATCGCGGGAAAGAGACCAATCCGATGCTCCAGCGCATCAACGGAACGGCATTTACCAATGAAAAACAGCTCAATCTTTATCTCAAACAGCTCGAAGAAGCCAAAAAACGCGACCACCGCAAGCTGGGTCGTGAACTCGACCTGTTCAGCATTCATGAAGAAGTCGGACCGGGCCTGATCCATTGGCACCCGAAAGGCGCACGCATTCGTTCACTGATTGAGGATTTCTGGCGTCAGGAGCACTTCCGCAACGGGTATGAAATTCTCTATACCCCGCATGTCGGCAAAGCCAATTTATGGGAAACGTCCGGTCATCTTGATTTCTATAAAGAAGGGATGTACGCCCCGATGGAAATCGATAAGTCGGACTACTATGTCAAGCCGATGAATTGTCCGTTCCATATCAATATCTATAAATCCGGGATTCGCTCTTATCGCGATTTGCCGCTGCGCTGGGCCGAGCTGGGCACGGTCTATCGCTACGAAAAAGCGGGCGTGCTCCATGGACTGCTGCGCGTTCGCGGTTTCACGCAGGACGATGCGCACATTTTCTGTACTCCGGAACAGATGGAATACGAGATCAAAGAGGTTCTCCGTTTTTCGACTTTTATTTGGAAGACCTTCGGGTTTGAAAGCATCACGGCCTATCTTTCCACGCGTCCTGAAAAAGCCGTCGGCGAACCCGCGCGCTGGGAGCAGGCGACCGCCTCGCTCGAAGCGGCGCTCATAGCCTCCGGCCTTCCGTATGAAACCGACATCGGCGGCGGCGCCTTCTACGGGCCGAAAATCGACCTGAAAATCAAGGACGCCATCGGACGCGAATGGCAGATGAGTACGATCCAGTTTGATTTCAACCTGCCCGATCGTTTTGATCTCAACTATATCGGCGAAGACGGGAAACCGCATCGGCCCTACATGATTCACCGGGCGCTGTTCGGCAGCATCGAACGCTTTTTCGGTATTCTGGTGGAGCACTACAGCGGTGCGTTTCCGCTTTGGCTTGCTCCTGAACAGGTGCGTATCCTGCCGCTTACAGAAGAACAGATTTCTGCCGCCGACGAACTGGCGACGGAACTTCGTCTGCAGGATATCCGTGTAACGGTTGACCATAAATCCGGTAAACTCGGTGCAAAAATCCGGACGGCGCAGATGGATAAAGTGCCGGCGATGCTGGTGTTGGGAGCCAAAGAGATCGAGAACGGCACAGTTGCCGTGCGCGATCGCACCGGCGCGCAGGAAAACATGACCGTGATTGATTTTATTGAAAAAATAAAAAAAGCTGTGCTAAGTAAAGTCTGATACAGGAATAAACCAGGAGGAAATTATTAGTAATCCGAATTATAAGGGGCGGCCGCGCAGAGAGTTCGGCCCGAGAATGAACAACCAGATTCGTGTGCCCGAGATTCGATGCATCGATGAAAACGGTGAACAGATGGGCATCATCCCGACCCGTCAGGCGCTTGTCCGCGCCCATGAAGCGGGGCTTGACCTGGTCGAAATTGCCGCGACGTCCAAGCCGCCGGTCTGCCGTATCATGGACCACGGCAAGTTCAAGTATGAACAGGACAAGAAGAAAAAAGAGCAGAAGAAGAAGCAGACGATCGTCAAGCTCAAGGAAGTGAAGTTTCACGTGAACGTCGGCGATAACGACTACCAGACGAAACTGCGTCATGCTCAGGATTTTATAGAAGAAGGAAACCGCGTGAAGATGTCCCTGATGTTCCGTGGCCGGGAAAATGCCCACCGCGAACTCGGCTTCGAGCTGATGAAGCGTATCATTAAGGACTGCGCTGAGTTTGCGACCGTCGAACAGGCTCCTCGTCTGATGGGGCGCAATATTTTCATGATGCTCGTCCCGATAAAAAAGGGCAAATAATTCGTCCTGGACGGTAGAAGACTGATGCTTAACTTTCGTTTTTCATGAAAGGCATGGCCGTACGGGCAATGTCTTTCGGGGATGACCGCCGCAGCCTCGTCCCGAAGTTTCCTGCATCAGCAAAAGCCGGATACAAAAGTAAACGGGGAGCAGATCGCCATGGTGGAAATACATTCGAAAACTCAGCCGCGGCGGTTGCTCCGGGTGAGATCGCTGTCGAAATTACAGCTCAGGATGCAGGGTCGTCCCCTGGAAACCCGGGAATTCTGCCGGGGCCTTATCGCGGCGGGGGAGATGATGTATTCGGACAGCTGAACATCGATCGATTAAAGAATGACGGAGTCGATGTATCCGCGATCGGTGTATTGCCCGGTGAAACCACCGGATCGGCATTTGTATCCTGCCGCCTCGACGGGGATCGTGATTTCGTATCTTGTTTTTCCGGAATCTGGAAAAGCAAAATGCCTCCGGAGTAGTATTCGAGCAACAGTCCGTATGTTCTTCCCAGGGTCTGGAACGTCCGGCGGGAAAAGAAAGCGATGTGCGTCTCATCGTCTTTATAATGCCAGCGTTCAAAGGGAACAGAGGCTTCGTTATGCAGTTGCGTCATAATGCCGATCCATCCTCCGGGCTTTACCAGGTGCAGGAATTGTTCAAATTCTTCATGCGGTCGGCGCAAGTGCTCCATGGTTTCGGAACAGGTTAGAAAGTCATACTGTTTTTTCAGCAGGGCAGGTTCGGCGGCGTAGTAAAGGTCATAATTATCGCAAGGGTATCCGCTTTCTTCAAACATGACCGAAAGCGTCGGCCCGGGGCCGCAGCCGAAATCGAGTCCGCATGCGCCGGGAAGAAGTTTTTTTTCCAACGGCCGGAAAAGACGGCTTAGAAATTTCCGGTATTTCAAATCCGCAGGATTGTTCTGATGCAGATCATAACGTGCCTTTTCCTTGGCGGGCATCAGGAGCTGTTCGGGGGGAACAAAAATGAGATCACATTGCGGGCAGTGGAAATAAGTTCGCCGCCGGTCATGGCAGAACAGCGTAGCGGAACGATTTGCACAGAGCGGACATTGAGTTTCAGATTGCTGTTTTGTCATGGGGACGGAGAGACTAACATATCTCCCCATGAACGAAACTGATTTTGAGCTTAAAGGTCTGGTCGTTCCGGTACCGGCTCCGTTTGCCAAAAGCGGTGCGCTGGACCTCGGGGCGTTTCTGGCTCATCTCGACTGGCTGGACGAATGCGGCGTGCGCAACCTGCTGGTGAACGGTACGACCGGTGAATTTTTTTCTCTGAGTTTACGTGAGCCGCTTGAGCTGTTTCAGGCGGCCCGTAAAAACTGGAGCGGGCTGCTGATTTTTAATACGGGAAGCCCGTCGCTTGTGCAATGCCTGGAAAGCGCCCGCACAGCGGAAGACGAGGGGGCCGATTTTCTGGCATCCCTGCCTCCGTTTTACTTTTCCGGAGCGCCGTCCGCCGGAATCACGGAATGGTTCGTCGAACTGGCGGAATCAACCGTGTTGCCGCTGATTCTCTACAATTTTCCAAAACACACCGGCAATCCGCTTACAGAGGAAATGCTGAAGCAGATTCCGCATTACGGGATCAAGGATTCTTCCGCCGACCTTTCACTGATTCCGGCGACGCCGAACTATTTTGTCGGCGGCGACCGCAGAATTTCCGCGGCGTATGCTGCCGGCGCAAAGGGATTTGTCAGTGCTGCGGCCAATATCGATCCGGAACCGTATCTGTGTATGGAGCGTGAGCAGACTCCGGAAAACCAAGCGGCGATCGATGCGGCCAATGCAAAGGCATCCGGTCCGTTCGCCATTGCGAGGATCAAGCAGGCTCTGGCGCAGATTATTCCCGGCTATCCGCCGCATGTCCGTCCGCCGCTGACGAGTGAATGACGGGTTTCGCTTGTTTCCCCGGTGCAAACCGATACATTTTCACGCTTTATGGCACAACTCAGTTTACAGAATATTCACATGGCGTTCGGCGGTCCGCCGGTGCTCGACGGTGTGACACTTCAGGTCGAGCCGGGCGAGCGGATTTGCCTGCTCGGCCGCAACGGGGAGGGGAAATCGACCCTGCTCAAAATCATCAGCGGCGATCTTGTTCCAGACGATGGAACGATCGTTCGGCAGAGCGGCATCCACGTTGCCCGGCTGACGCAGAAGGTTCCGCAGGACATCAGCGGTACGGTGTTCGACCTGGTTTCCAAAAGCTGGAATCACGAACATGCGTCGGATCATCCGGTTGACAGGGTGATTTCGCTGATGAATCTTGATCCGGAAAAGGAATTTTCTGAACTCTCCGGCGGAATGCGCCGCCGGGCACTGCTGGCCGGTGCGCTGGTGAATGCACCCGATGTACTGATCCTGGATGAACCGACCAATCACCTTGATATTGAATCCATCCAGTGGCTGGAGAATTTTCTGCTGCGCTGGCGCGGCACCGTACTTTTTGTCACGCATGACCGTGTGTTTCTGCAGAAGTTGGCAACCCGGATTGTCGAACTCGACCGCGGCAGGCTGACCAGCTGGGCCTGTGACTACCCAACCTATCTGAGCCGCCGGCAGGCACTGCTTGATGCAGAGGAAACTCAGCGGGCTGGATTCGACCGCAGGCTCGCGCAGGAAGAGGTCTGGATCCGTAAGGGAATCAAGGCTCGCCGCACACGCAACGAGGGGAGGGTGCGCGAACTTGAACAGATGAGGGAGGAACGCGCGCAGCGTCGGGAACGCACCGGCACGGTCAGGCTGCAGGCGAACGAGGCGGAGGGTTCCGGATATAAAGTGATCACGGCTGTAAACATCTCCTGCGGCTACGGCGGGCAGGATGTGATCAAAGATTTTTCCGTCGAGATTGTGCGCGGCGACCGGATCGGTGTCATTGGTCCCAACGGATGCGGCAAATCGACACTGCTCAACGCCTTATTGGGAAATCTTGAGCTGCATCGGGGCGAAGTGAAGCATGGAACCCGGCTGGAAATCGCTTATTTTGACCAGCACCGCATTCAACTCGATGGGAAAAAGAGCGTGAAGTTCAATCTCTGCGGCGACAATGAATATGTGCAGACCAACAGCGGACGGCAGCATGTGATCGGCTATCTGCGTGATTTTCTCTTCTCCCCGGCCGATGTGGATCAGCCTGTCGAGTCATTATCCGGCGGAGAGCGCAACCGGCTGATGCTGGCCAAACTGTTTGCCCGGCCTTCCAATGTGCTTGTGCTCGACGAGCCGACCAATGATCTGGATATTGAAACGCTCGATCTGCTCGAAGAACTGCTGGCGGGATATCAGGGAACCGTTCTGCTGGTCAGTCATGATCGTGCGTTTATCAACAATGTGGTAACCGGAACTCTTGTTTTCGAGGGCGGGGGTCGGATCGGAGAATACGTCGGCGGATATGACGACTGGGTGCAGCAGGCCGGCGTGCTCCGGAAAAAACCGGCCCCCGGCGCTCCGAATCAGAAACCGAACGAACCGCAGAAAGAACGCACCCGTAAGCTGACGAATAAAGAGCGCAGGGAATTGCGCAATTTGCCCGGGAATATCGAACGGCTGGAGGCGGAACTCGAAACGCTTCACCAGAAGCTGAACGATCCGGAACTCTACCGCAGTCCGTCTGAAGAAATCAAAGCGGTCACGGATCGGGCCGAAGTGATTCCCCGTGAACTCGAAGCCGCTTACGCCCGCTGGGCAGAGCTCGACGCGCTTTCCTGAACGAGCCGTTTCTTTCTTGAGCTGCTTGCCATTCGCGCCACTCAGGACTGACGTTTTCTTCGTTTTTCAACAAAACTTCCTTGTCGCCGAGAGTCGCCTGGGCGATCAGCCGTCCGTTTCTTATGGAACGCAGTACGGGTGCGTTTAAGTTCAGTGCGTTGTAATAAAGTTTCGCATCCAAAGGGATCCCAGTCGAAAACATCGCCGTGGCCAAAAGAGACATTGATGTCGGGCTCGTAGAGGCCTGAGCTTTTTCATGCGCCGGAAAACCGGCTTGCGCACTTTCCGTGCGGCTTTCGTTTTGCAGAGGCACGCCACTTCGATACAAGCCTGTTCATTTCGCGGATGAGCGTTTCAGGTGGGCCCGTGCGGAGTTTCGGGCCCTGTTTGTGAATCAGGATGACGGCCTGCATCGGGGTGCGTGTCGCATCGCGCAGCAGCACCCAGTCGCCCGGGAAGCTGCCGACCACGCGGGTGCGGCGACGGATTCTTGCCGCTCCTTTCGGTTGTTGTTTCGCGCCGGGATGGGAATCCGGCTGCAGTCTCGACGCGCGGCGCTGAACGTGGAATAATAAACCGTATGAAGAATTTTCCGTATGCCGTTTGGCTGGTGCCGTGCGCGGAGCAACGCATCGGGCTGAAGCAGATAATTCAGCGGCTGGCGGCGCGTTTCGGGACGCCGTTGTTTGAACCGCATTCCACGCTCTGTTCCGGAATATGGACGCAGGGACTTCCGGCGCTGACTCATGCGGTGGACGGTCTCGCCGGGCGCTCGGCTCCTTTATCGATGGCGGTGACGGGATTGGACTGGATTGACCGCTGGTTCGGTTTCTTTTTTCTGCGGCTCAGATCCGTAGACTCAGACGATTTGTTTATCCGGGCCCGCCGGCAGGTAGCCGGATCGCATCCGCCGGAGATCGGGCCGCATGTCAGCCTGCTCTACAATTTCGGCGAAGACGAAATGGATCGTGCTGCGCTGCGTGACGAACTGGCTGGAACTTGGCCGGCCGTTATCCGTTTTGATGCGCTGAAGCTGGTGAGGCCCGCCTCCGGCTCATGGGAGGATATCTCAAGCTGGGAAATCCTCCACGTCGCGGTTCTGAGCGCGTGAAAATTCACGAATAGGTACCGGCAAAAAACTCCATCGTTTCCTGATGGACGTTTTATGATTTTTTATAAGGGTGGAATCCGTGAAGTTGCCAGCGAATATCATGACTCTATGATCGCCAGCGGGATGATGCCTCTGAAAGAGCCGCGGATGCCCCTGTCCGACGACGCGGGCGGGAAGCGGATACCCGTAGCAGATGTCGAAAAAATGGATGTCATTTTCCAGCAAAGAGGAAATCCGTTTTTCTGTGCGGAGACTCCACGGGAGGTTGTCCATGGCCATGAAATGTGATTCCGTTACAACGATACCCGCACATTCCGTAACGGCTGGAAGTTCCGCCCCGTGCTCAACATCCAGAATGCAGGGGGTCAATGACGAACATTATGACTGACCTGGCAACGGGAATCCGGGCGGTAAAATTCTGCCGCTATTGCTTCTGAACTTGATCATTTTCGTGCGCAGTGTACGCTTTTCATCATGGTTGCAAAAAAAGAATCTAAAGACGGTGCCGTGAGTCTCGATACGGTATTAGCTCAAATCAAAAAACAATACGGTGACGGAGCGATTGTCCGGCTGGGTGACGAGTCCTCTCTAAAAGCGATTCCGTGTATTTCCACGGGTGCGCTGACACTCGATATCGCTTTGGGGATCGGCGGGATTCCGCGCGGTCGGGTGATTGAAATTTTCGGCCCGGAGTCCTCCGGAAAAACGACGCTGGTTTCGCATATTATTGCCAATGTGCAGAAAGAGGGCGGCACTGCGGCTTTTATTGACACCGAGCACGCGCTCGATCCCGGCTATGCGAAGAAAATAGGTGTGGATCTCGATAATCTGCTGGTTTCGCAGCCCGACTCCGGCGAAGAAGCGCTCAATATCTGTGAAACACTGGTGAAGAGCGGTTCGCTCGACGTGGTGGTGGTCGATTCTGTTGCGGCGCTCGCGCCGCGCGCCGAGCTCGATGGCGAAATGGGCCAGTCACATGTCGGCCTGCAGGCGCGGCTGATGTCTCAGGCGTTGCGCAAACTGACCTCTGCGATCAACCGGACCAAATGTTGCTGCATTTTCACCAACCAGATCCGCGAAAAAGTCGGAGTCATGTTCGGCAGTCCTGAAACGACGCCCGGCGGTCGCGCGCTGAAATTTTACTCTTCTGTACGCCTTGATATCCGCCGCATCGGACAGCTTAAAGACACAGCAGGGACGGTCTATGGGAATCGCACCAAGGTCAAAGTGGTTAAAAACAAGGTGGCTCCGCCTTTCACAATGGCAGAGTTTGACATTCTCTATGCGGAAGGGATTTCGTGGACCGGTTCCATTATTGATGCCGGAACGGAAGGCGGACTGATCGATAAAAAAGGTTCATGGCTGTCGTACAACGGGCAGCAGCTCGGACAGGGACGTGAAGGAGCCCGCAAAGCCCTTCTGGAAGATCCTAAACTTTGCGAAGAACTGGTCGCCCGAATCAAAGAAACCGTCAGAGCAAAAACAGCCGCTGGCGAATAAATTCCGGTTTGCGCGGTAGGGGTTTCTTTTGCTGCACGAACCGATGCCGGGAACGCGGTTCGGCAGAAATGATTTCAACAGGATGCTGCCGGCTGTTTCCCGTTCAACATCTTTAAAAATGGATGGGATTTATCTTGTACGGGATAAGAGAACCCCGTTTGTTTCTGGTTTATAGAAGTGTTGTCTTGACAAGGCATCCGTCAGGATCGACGATAACTGACAAGGCGAGGGTGCCTTGTCGTCGCCGTCGTACAAAGTGCCTTTCTGCAATTAACTAACTGGAGGGGTTATATGAAAAAGCAAATCGGTTTGATGAGTGCTGCAGTGTTGATGGTTGCTGCTCTTACAGCCGGAGCCAAAACGGAACAGGTTCGGTTGACAAACAATACACCGAAAGGTGATTTTGAAATCTTTTCATGGTGGGCCGGAGATGAAGGTCCGGCATTGGAGGCCCTCGTTGATGTATTCAATGAAAAGTATCCCCAGGTTCATCTTATCAATGCAACGGTGACGGGAGGATCCGGTGTCAATGCAAAGGCGGTTCTGAAAACCAGGATTCTGGGAGGAGATCCGCCGGACTCGTTTCAGGTTCATGCGGGGCAGGAACTGATCGGAACATGGGTAACGGCAGAAAGAATGCTGGATCTTACCCCGCTCTATAAACATGAAGGCTGGCTGGATGTCTTCCCAAAGGATCTTATTAAGTATTTGAGTACAGACCAGGGGATTTGGTCGGTGCCGGTCAACATTCATCGCTCGAATGTTTTCTGGTATGTTCCGGCTAATCTGAAAAAATGGAATATAGCGGTTCCTTCTACATGGGATGAATTTCTGAAGATTGCTCCCGCACTTCAGGCCAAGGGTATTGTGCCTCTTTCCGTCGCGCAGACCTGGACCGTGAACCAGTTGTGGGAATGTGTGGCACTGGGGGTTCTCGGTCCAGATGATTATGACGCATTATGGGCAGGTGACCTGTCCTGGACAGACCCTAAAGTGGTTAAGGTATGGGATACTTTTGGAAAAATTCTCAAATACACCAATCGGGATGCGGCCTCTCTTTCCTGGCAGCAGGCTACCGATATGGTTGTAAAAGGACAGGCGGCCTTTAATCTCATGGGAGACTGGGCTGCCGGATATATGTCCACAACGCTCGGATTGAAACCCGGAACTGATTATGGATGGTCTGCTTCCCCTGATACAAAGGGTGTTTTTGTATTCCTGGCCGACAGCTTCGGCTGTCCGAAGGGAATCAAGAATCCGGATGCGACTATTGCGTGGCTGAAGACTTGCGGGTCGAAGGAAGGCTCCGACACCTTTAATCCGCTTAAAGGTTCAATATCTCCTCGCAAAGACAGTGATCTTTCGCTGTACAACGACTATTCGAAATCGGCGGCAAAGGATTATCGGTCTGATCGGATTGTCGGTTCTTTGACTCACGGAGTGGTGGCCAATGAGGGCTTCATGAATGATTTCTCAACGGTTATGGAAATGTTCCTGAACAGCCGGGATCCGGAGCAGGCCGTCAATGCGTGCCAGGCAATCGCTATTCAGAACAGACTGGGCAAATAATCAATCAACAGAGCCGCTGAGGAGGGATTATCCGTCTCTCCTCAGCGTTTAATTCTTCCTCTCATGAAAGAACAACAACGAACTACCCTGCTGTCCCTCCTTATAGTCCTTCCCTCCATTATATTGGTGGGCGTCTTTATCTATGGGTTTATAGGAAATACTCTGTATATTTCATTAACGGACTGGGGGCATGGATCAGCCGGTCTGGCACTGCATCCGGAAAAACACTTTGTCGGGCTTGATAATTATAAACAGATCTTCACCGGTTTTGTATATGGGCGGTTTCGCCAGGATCTGGTGAATGCTGTTTTTTATTCCCTGTTTCTTGTTGTTGGCTCGCTTTTTTTTGGATTTCTTTTTGCTGTTCTGCTCGATCGGAAAATAAAGGGGGAAGGGTTTTTCAGAACGCTGTTTCTCTATCCGATGGCCCTCGCGTTTATTGTTACCGGCACAATATGGCGCTGGCTGCTGGCTCCAAGCGGCGGCTTGAATATTCTTCCCACGTTTATCGGTCTGCCGGCAATCAAGTTTCTGTGGACAAGCAGTAAGGTCACTGTCCTGCAGTTTAACTGGCAGAATCTTCCGCGAATATTTTTTATAATCGTTGCCGTCGTCTCTGCTGTTATGCTTGTTCGTACCCTGCATGGGGAACGGCAGAAGAAAAAAATAGTTAAGCATTCAATTATTTTCGGGGTTTCGATTATCTACATATGGATTCTGCATCCCATTTTACCGCCGATTCTTCCGTTCAAAGAGATGCACGGGTATAATCTGGGGACCTTGGGGATCAGCATTGCTTCTGTATGGCAGTATTCCGGCTACACCATGGCTCTTTACCTTGCCGGGTTACGAGGATTGCCGGAAACAATTCGTGAGTCTGCCCAGCTTGACGGGGCCAATGAGTTCATCTATTACTGGAAAATAGCCATACCCAATATGCGGCCGATTACGATGAGTGCCGTTATTGTTGTCGCTCATATTTCACTTAAACTGTTTGATTTGATTTATGCGATGGCCGGCGCGGATAATGCAAATACCGGGCATCCTTCCATCAATATGTATTTAACCACATTCAGAGCGAACAATTTTGCAGTCGGCGCAGCCATTTCAGTTGTTCTGTTTGTTCTTGCTGCGCTGTTTATTGTTCCGTATCTGATAGACAATTATCGGACCAGGAGGGCAGGCTGATGATCAAAAAGACGGTTCGTCCTTCCCGGGTACTTCTTTATGCGGTCCTGATCTTGTTCTCCATTGCTTTTCTCATTCCGATGTATATGACGGTATTGACGTCCTTAAAAAACCCGGCGGAAATCAATTTGCTGACTGCCTGGAAACTGCCGTCCAGGCTATATTTTGAGAGTTACGTAAAAGCCTGGCAGCTGCTGGGACCCAATATCAAAAACAGCCTGATTCTGACCTTTTCTGCAACGGTGATTTCCGCTTTTGTGGGATCACTGAACGGATATGTGTTTTCTAAGAACAAGTTTCGCTACAGTGAGCTTATCTTTACACTCATTCTGTTCGGGATGTTTATTCCATATCAGATTATTCTCATTCCTCTTTTCCGGGTTTTGCGCCAGATTGGCCTGTATGGTTCCCTGGGGGGACTTGTTCTTGCCCATGTCGTGTATGGGATTCCGATTGTAACCCTTCTTTTTCGTAACTTTTACGATCAGATTCCCAATGAAATCATGGAATCGGCGAAACTGGACGGAGCTGGCTATTTTCCGATATACGGAAAGATCATATTGCCTCTGTCCATTCCCGGATTTGTAACCGTCGGACTTTGGCAGGTGACACAAATCTGGAATGAATTTCTTTGGGGCATTACATTGACCAGACAGGCCTCAAATCCGATCACGGTTGGACTTTCCAAGCTTGCCGGCGGGCAGGCCGTCAGCTGGAATCTGCCGATGGCGGGAGCTCTCATTACCGCCCTGCCGGTTCTGATTATATATGTCTTTCTTGGTAAGTATTTTATTCGCGGGCTGCTTTCCGGATCCGTCAAGGGTTGATGACTTTAGCGTCCATTGAAAATCTGTCATAGAAAACCCTTTCGGCACTGCCAACAGGTACCGGAGGAGCGTCGATGCAAAATTCGGAGCGGAACTCATATATAGAGCCTTCTCTGAAAAGCAGAAGTCAACCTCCTGATTCTAAATTTTTGTTTGTCAGCGCAGCGGTTCCGAGACCAGCCTTCTCTACGTGCCCGTTCGCACAAC
>JASKKX010000097.1 GCA_030153935.1 Verrucomicrobiota bacterium
AGTCAAATTCAAGGACGGGATTATGGATTTAGCCGCTTAAAAAAGGTTCAGATGGATACGCTTCTCAAATCTCCATCCACAACATTTGACAATATCTCCGCGTTGACCCGTCTCCGCATTGCCTGTAATGGGGCGCGGATTTTGTAAAGACTTCCGCCGGGTTCTGTCCAGACGGGTCAAGCAATGGCGCAACGATTGAAATCGTTCAATGTATGATAACAAGGTACAAAATTGTTGCGCTCAGGCACGGAATTACAGATCAGGCCTCTGTTATAAGCGCACGATCACGCCTCTGGATTGCATGTATTCTTTGACTTCGCGAATGGTGAATTCGCCGAAATGGAAAATGGAGGCCGCCAGGACTGCGTCGGCTTTGCCGTCCGTGACCGCTTCAACCAGATGATCCAGCGTTCCCGCACCACCGGAGGCGATCACCGGCACGCCGACCGCTTCGGAAATGGTGCGGGTCAGTTCGAGATCATAGCCGTTTTTGGTGCCGTCGGCATCCATGCTGGTGAGCAGGATTTCCCCTGCCCCGCGGGCGACGCCTTCCTGCGCCCATTCCACGGCATCCAGCGGTGTCGGGGTGCGGCCGCCGTGCGTGTAAACCGTCCACGATCCCTTTTCATTGCGGCGTGCGTCGATGGCCAGCACGGTGCACTGTGCTCCGAACTGTTCGGAACACCGGCTGAGAATTTCCGGGTTGGTGACGGCAGCGGTGTTGAATGAAACTTTGTCGGCCCCGGCGTTGAGCATGCGGCGGACGTCGGCAGGGGTGCGGATGCCGCCGCCGACGGTCAGCGGCATGAAGACCTGTTCGGCGACGCGCCGGACAATGTCGACCATGGTGTCGCGCTTGTCGCTGGAGGCCGTGATGTCGAGGAAGGTAAGTTCGTCGGCGCCTTGGGCCTCATAGGCTTTGGCGCATTCCACCGGATCGCCGGCATCGCGCAGTTCGACGAATTTGACGCCCTTCACCACGCGCCCGCCGGTTACATCCAGACAGGGTATGATTCGTTTTGCCAACATAAGGCGGACAGTTAATCACTGTTGAACCCATGCGGCAAGTTTTCGGCGGGAAAATCAGTGACTATGCGAAACAAGCAAATCAAGGAAGAAGTTGAGTTTCGGGATATCGAGGGCATGAAAATCGGCAATGTCCTCACGGCGCACCAGATGAAACGTGCGGATCATCAGCAGGCTGCCGAGCAGATAGATCCCTCCCAGCACAAAGAGCATCAGGAGATTGAGGTATTTATCGGCGAACAGCGCCAGCAGCCCAAAACGTTCGGAAAGTCCGTAGAGAAACGCGGAAAGCAGAGCCAGCGGCAGCGTGATCCGGAGCAGATAGCGCACGGGGAAGTAGATGCCGCCGATAATGCTGCGCACAGCACGCAGCCGGAATGGAATGGTGAGCAGAAAGGTGAACGCCACCGCCATCATCCCCCCCCAGATTCCCAGGTCCAGATGAAGAATCAGCAGCCAGTCGAGGAAGAGATTCACGCTGATCTGCAGCAGCATCAGCGGGAGCATGCGATAGACTTTTTCCTTGGCCTGAATCGCCATGGAAAGCGGGGTGGAAATCATCGGAAAAAGATGAATGATGCAGAATGCGGAGGCCACAATTCCGGCCAGAGCCATGTCGTCTCCGAATACGGCCGGAACGGCAAACGGAGCAAAAAACGCGCCGAATACCGCCAGCGGGACGGTGAAGAGAATCTGCATTTTATAGAACGCGGCAATCAGCCGGTTCAGGCAGTTCGGATCGCGACTGTAGGCATCTGAAAACCCGGCCGTAAAGAGCATCTGCAGGGCGGCCGGGATGAAGAAAATGATCTGCGGCGGCAGAGAATAGCCCAGCGCATACGCGCCGACTTCTCCGGGAGGGCGCATCCGTCCGAGAAAAATGACTTCGGTGTACTGCAGCATCAGCAGACGGATAATACTGTTGAGATAAATGACGCCGGAATATTTGAGTGTCCGGCGTTTTCCGATGCCGTACGGAGGAGAGCGCCAGTTGAGCCGGTTGATGCGGCGCATCAGCACAATCGCCCCGGCAACGTAGACTATGCCGTACGAAAAGGTCTGTGCATTGATTGCCGAACCGACCCCCGGCCATATCCGCAGGCCGACCGCCAGAAAAATCAGCCACAGCACGGCCTGCACAAAGGAAAGCAGGGAGACCTGTCGGGCATGGAACATGGATGTTTCAATCGCCGCCACGCCGTCTTTCAGCAGGCCGACGCCCACCAGCAGAACGGTTAAAATCAAATAATACCGGAAATCAACGTTGAACCATGTGTCGAACCAGGGCTTCCCGACAATCACCAGAACCAGCGCGAACATCACGGCGGCGGACTGCAGCCAGACGGATCGCGTAATCAGCCTCTTCAGGCCCGCTTTGTTTTTATGCACCACCAGTTCAGGAACAAAACGAAAATAGGCGGCCCCGAGTCCCAGGCAGCAGAACGCGCCGATCAGACCGCCGATGTTGGCGCAAATACTAAAAATACCGAATTGCTCTTTACCCAGCAGACGTACAGTCATCACCGAAATGACGAGATAGACAAAAAAAAGAATCAGTTTGGTAAACACCATCCAGGGCACGCCGACGATGGCTTCACGATGAAAAAAAGTTTCAGACGGTTTCGCAGCGAAATTCTGTTCGTCTGTATGCATACGAAGTTTGACAGCAGCTTTCTTCCAGCCCCCTGCACAATCATAATCGCCGGACCAGAGGCATTGTTGTATCAATAAAGAATTTTATAATAAAGCGGATTGTCCGCCTGTATTTACCGGTTGCATTGAGAATCCTTTATGTTTAGGTTTTCAGAGCACCGATTGCAGGCGTGCGAAGGAGAAACAGGATTGAAGAGTGCAACATTCTATGATCTGGCTCATCGCCGTCGAAGTACCCGGCTGTTCAAAGACAAATCCGTCTCTCCGGAGATCATTCGCCGGATCGTTTCCGCAGCAATTGAAGCGCCCTCTTCCTGCAACCGGCAGCTGTGGCACTGTGTCGTTGTCACGGAACCGGCGGTTAAAATGCGAATGAATAAATTCAGTTCTGCAGAACAGTCCTATCTTTACGATGCGCCGGTTCTGCTCGCTGTGTTTTACGACTGCTCGCTGGAAAACCACAACCCCTGCAAAACTCCGTTTATAACCGCCGGCATGGCGATCTATGCCATGCTGCTGGCCGCCGAAGAAGAAGGGCTCGGGGCCATCTATCTCGGCGGAATCCGCAATCCTGCCGGCATTGCCAAAGCGCTGAATGCTCCGCCATGGCTTACCAATGTCGGAGTGATCTGTCTCGGGCATAAAGCGGATGATCCGCCCTGCCCGCCCCGCAGGCCGGTGGATGAAATCCTCAGCTACGAAGAATGTGATTCGAAACCGGCGCATTTCCATGCCGATATCCGCCCTCATCTCTGGACTCTTCGTCAGCTGGCCGACTTCCGCGACAAACTGATCTGGTATAAAGGCATCCATATTGACGGATTGACCCTGCATGCGGATCCCGACGCCCGGTTTTCAGAAAAATACCGCTACCTGACCGGGCGCATCGGAATGCTGTGCGCTCAATATGAAAAACCGTCGGTCCTGGACATCCTCTCTCTGAACGGCGCCCTGATCCTGCAAATGCTCAACACCTGCAGCGATGACATCGGAACATTATACGCTTATGAACTGACTCCCGGCACCCTGGAGTACATGAACGCCTACTTCAAAACGCTGATCCGCCCCGAAAATCTTCAGGGAATTGTCAACGAAGATCCCGATACCCTTCGTATTCCTCTGCCGGACAGCAGTGTGGATCTGATCACCTGTTATGAACGGCTGGAGCATTTTGACGATCCGGCACCTCTGCTGCGCGAGATCTACCGGGTGCTCAAACCGGGCGGTAAGGTGCTGGCGGTGGTCTCCAACCGCTTTTATCCGCATCTCTACCGCTATAAGAGAATGAAAAAACGGAAATATGCACTCGGGCGGAACTGGAACCGCGGTCCGGAACGAAAGTACAATCCGCGCGAAATTGAAGCCTGCTTCCGCGCGACCGGGTTTACAATTGACGGGATGACCGGCCTGCAGCCGGTCGAACGGAAGATCCTCGGCGTTATCGAACAGCTTTGTAAAAAATTCAAGCGGTACAACCGGGCGGACGCACTGGCCGCCCGCAGTGAGCGGATGTATACAAACCGCACGGTTTCACGCTATTTATGCAGTTCTCTGGCCTATGAAATCTCCAGACAGTAACGAAAATGCTGTTGCCGGCATGGAAAACTGGATCGCCACCCTGCGCGTCCGGAACGGATACGGCGGCCCCTCCATCGGACCGGACGGGGACTCCCTGTCTTACTGCGGAACCGCATTTGACTGGCGTTATGAGGGTTTTCTCGATGGATGTGCCGCGCTGTACCGCGCCACCGGGCAGGCGGATTATCTTGACCGAATCGAGCGGGATCTGCGCGCCATCTGTTCTGCACAACTGCTCAACGGCACCTTCCGAAACTCCTGGTTTGATCAGAACCCGTATGAAGGCGGCATGCCCTATGAACCGGCCCTGCTCGCCGCCGCCTGCCGGGCCCGGACGGTTCTGACCGAAAGCGGACGTTCCGCTCCGGCTGAATTCGACCGGGCCCTTGAACTTTTTGTCGAAACACGCCTGCTGAACGAACTGTGGAACCGCCTGCTGCACACCTTCAACGACTGGCTGCAAAGCCGTTTCGAATACTACACTCCCCACGCAGTGGCCGCGGCGATTGAACTGCTCATGGACTATGCGGACCTGACCGAAGACTGGCCCCGTCTAAAACCGTATGTTATCGGGGCCGCCGACTCGTTGCTGACTCTACAATGCAGCAGCGGTTCTCTTTCCGGTGGAATTCCTCTCTCAAATCAGCGCGGCAGCGCTTTTTCTCCGGCGATGGCCGCGCGCTGTGCACCCGCACTGATAAAAGCAGCCGATAAAACCGGGCAGGAAAAGTATCGTCAGGCGGCCGTCGCACTGGCGGATTTTGTCCGCCGCCAGGCACAGCCCGGCGGCGGATTTGCATTCCTGGTCTTCAATGACCGGCCTGTCCGGCAGTTCCCGATCATCACCGGAGCTGTTGCCGATATCGTCAATTCCTTCGAACGGGCCGGCTTGCTTCTCCCGAATGATACAGAGCATCTTGAAACGTTTCTTGCCGGGAAACAGATGGAAACCGGGGCTTTTATTTCTGCCGTCGGATCTGCCGATCCGTCCGGGCGGTCGGCTCTGCCCGACTGGCGCGACATCCTGCCCTGCTGCGGCTGGCAGGATAAAATCTACAGCTTTCTCGCCCGGCAGCACAACGGGAGGCAGGGGACATTCCAACCTGCAGAAGTCCGCCGGCCGGTGCGTGTTCGGGGCCGATGCGGCGAATACATCGAAAACGAAAACTTCATGTGCATTCTGAACCGCGTCGGGAAAACACTCTATCTTTGGGAAAAGGGTTCCAAGTGGGCCGGTATCTGTCTTCTGTAAAATCTTCATGAAAAAACCTCTTAAAATTCTGCTCGGAGGGGTTCCGTTCGGACGCAATAACGTCGGCGACGAGGCCATTCTCGAGTGTACCGTAAAAATTATCCGCGGCATTTGCCCGGAAGCTCAAATCACGGTCAGCACCGACGATGGACCGGCGACGGAAGCCAAACTCAAGGTCCGTACGGTCGAGCTGTTCGGATTTGCCCCTCCTTTCAGCCGACGGCTCATGCGGCAGACAATTGAAGCACATGATGTTTTCATCTGGGCCGGAGCCACCGGCCTGTCAGACTACCCGGAAGTCCCCATTGAAATGCTGCAGATCGCCCGGAATACCGGCCGGACAACTGTCGTCTGGGGCGTCGGGATGAATCATCATCTGAATCCTTTCTTATACAGCTACAGCATTGAAAAGCGTCGAATGCTTCAGCTTCTCAGCGCCTGTACCCTCAACCAGATCAATCTGGTCAAATCGATTGAAAAA
>JASKKX010000098.1 GCA_030153935.1 Verrucomicrobiota bacterium
AATTACTTCGCCGCTAATTCCCGAATTGTTTTATAGGGAAAGAAGCCGGTGTTGTGGCCGTCGGACCAGTCGACGGTGATGGCATAGTTTCCAATGGTGTCGACTTTTTCGGCATGGATGTCATCGGGAACCGACGCGGGATCGAGCAGCGGTGCGTTGGTCATTTCATCTACGCAGACGGCGCAGGCGCAGGCTTTGCGCAGCACGTCGTTCGGCACCGAAACTGTTTCGCCGGTCGGCCAAGTCAGCGTGATGGCGTTTTCATCGAACGCAACGTCCGGCTCGGCCGTCAGATCCATGCTCTTTTTGCCGAGCGCGCGGATGACGGCATCCGCCGTTTCGTCAGCGTATTCCAACCGGAGATGGGCGGAGATCGGAAGTTCCGCCAGCGTGTCGAGGCCGAACATTTTTTCGAGGGTCTTCGCGCCCGCATCGCCGAAGAGATAATGTTTTTTGCCGCAGTCATCGCAGGCGAACCACGCCATGTTTTCCACGACGCCGAGCACCGGAACGTTGACTTTGTCGAACATCATGATGCCCTTGCGCACATCGGTGAGCGAAAGCCGGTGCGGCGTGGAGACAATCACTGCCCCGTCGATATGCACGGACTGGGAAATGGTCAACTGAATGTCGCCGGTGCCGGGCGGCAGGTCGAGGATGAGATAATCGAGATCGCCCCACTCCGTGCCGTGCAGCAGATGCTGGATATATTGCGCAACGAGCGGGCCGCGCAGGACGGTCGGGCCGTCGCCGGTGAGAAAGGCGAACGACATCAGCTTCAGGCCGTCGGCCTGCACCGGAACGATCCGCTCCTGCGCATTGCTGAACAGCTCCGGGTGATGCAGGTTGAAAAGTGTCGGCAGAGACGGCCCGTAAATGTCCGCATCGAGCAGCCCGGTTGCGATCCCGCGCCCGGCAAGCGTGCGAGCGAGCATTGCAGCAATGGTCGATTTGCCGACGCCGCCTTTGCAGGAGCTGACGGCAATAATATTTTTCACGCCCCCCAGACCGCTCTCCGCCTGCGTCTGGCGTGGTTTGCTTTTGCGGGCGGTCATGGTGACATCCACTTTTCCAACCCCTGGAAGCGCTCCGACCCGTTCTTCGGCCTGCTGTTTAAACATCGGCGTCAGCGGACAGGCCGGTGTCGTCAGTTCAATTTCAAACGAAACCGTTCCGCCGTCGATCTTCAGCTTTTGAACAAAACCGAGGGAAACAATATCGCGCTGAAAATCGGGATCAATGATCCCGCTCAACGCACCCAGCACATCTTTTTCCGTAACCATTTTCACTCCGTAGAAGTTGTTTTCTTTCCGGACAGCGCACTGTCCATGGCATGCCAGGCCAGCACGGCGCATTTCACCCGTTCGGGATACTTCCAGACTCCGGAAAAAACATTGAGTTTACCGAGCGAGTGCTCTTTGCCGGTGGCCAACTCCTGGAAAGTATGAAACAAACAGCGCGCTTCATCCAGCGTTTTTCCCTTCAGTTCCTGCGTCATCAACGAAGCCGACGCTTTGGACACCGCGCAGCCGTGGCCGTCGAAAGAAACTTCTTCAATCATGTCGTCTTCGTTCACGCGCAGATAAACCGTGTAGTCATCGCCGCACAATGGGTTCAGGCCTCGCGCAAAATGCGTTGGATTTTCCATTTTATGGAAATTCCGCGGTGAGCGGTTATAGTCCAGAATCGTCTGCTGGTAGAGTTCGTCGCTAATGTTCACAGCATAATCTCCCTGACCTTGTGAACGGCGGCGGCCAGTCGTTCGATGTCGTCTTCCGAGTTATAGATTGAAAAGGCCGCGCGCGCCGTGGCGGGCAGGCCGAAGCGCGTCATAAGCGGCTGCGCACAGTGATGGCCGGCGCGGATCGCCACGCCGCATGAATCGACGATGGAGCCGATGTCGTGCGGGTGCACGCCGTCGATGACAAACGAAATGACCGCCGCCTTTTTCTCCGCTGTGCCGATGATGCGCACGCCCTCGAGGCTGTTGAGTGCCGCCGTCGCACCGCGCAGCAGGTTTTGTTCGTGCTCCTGAATCCGATCAAACCCGATGGCGCGTACGTAGTCGATGGCGCGGCCGAGGCCGACCGCGCCTGCAATGTTCGGCGTGCCCGCCTCGAAGCGGTACGGCGGTTTGTTGTAACAGATTTCTTCGAATGACACCGAGAGGATCATGTCGCCGCCGCCCAGGAACGGCGGCATGTCTTCCAGCAGTCCGGCTTTAGCATACAGTACCCCGATGCCGGTCGGGCCGAACAGTTTGTGTCCCGAAAAGGCGAGAAAGTCGCAGTCGAGCGCCTGCACGTCGATCGGCATGCACGGGGCCGACTGCGCGGCATCGATCAGCGCGAGCGCACCGTGCGCATGCGCCGCAGCAATGATCTCTTCCACCGGATTGATGGTGCCGAGCGCATTGGAGACCTGCGTAACGGCAACAAGTTTCGTGCGCGGCCCGAGCAGGCTGTGGAACGCCTCCATGTCCAGCTCGCCGGCGTCCGTGACCGGAATGATTTTCAAGATGAATCCGTTTTCCTCGCAGAGCATTTTCCACGGCACAATGTTCGAGTGGTGCTCCATGTGCGACAGAACGATTTCATCGCCTTTCCGCAGCTGCGTCGCGGCCCAGGAACGTGCGGCCAGATTGATGGAGGCGGTGGTGCCGGAGGTGAACACAATTTCTTCGATCCGCGCCGCGTTGATGAATTTTCTGACCGTTTCGCGCGCGCCTTCGTAGGCGGCGGTGGCTTCGCGGCTGAGTGAGTGGACGCCGCGATGCACGTTGGCCGGCATTTCGCGATAGAAGCGTTCGACGGCTTCGATCACCGGCAGCGGTTTGAGCGAAGCTGCGGCGCTGTCGAGATAGGTCAGCGGATGGCCGTTCACTTTTTTTCCAAGGATCGGGAAATCCGCACGGATCTGTTCGTACAGACTGCTCACGGTGCCGTCTCCGTTTCGCTGCGGTCGAAAAATTCTTCGGCCAGCCCGCTCAGCGTTTCGCGGACGGCGGAGTTTTTGACCAGATCAATGACTTCGCCGGCGAAGCCGCGCGCCAGCAGCGCTTCGGCCGCGGCGCGGTCGAGGCCGCGGCTTTCGAGATAGAAAATCTGCGCGTCGTCGAACCGCCCGATGGCCGCGCCGTGGGCGCAGCGCACGTCGTCGTTGGCAATTTCGAGCTGCGGCTTGGTGTCCACTTTGGCCGACCGGCTGCGCAGCAGGTTGCGGTTCATCTGCAGCGCGTCGGTGCCCTTCGCGCCGGGCTTGACGACGATCCGCCCGTTGAAAACGCCGCCGGCGTGCCCGCCGATGATGCCTTTATAGAGCTGGCGACTGCGCGTATTCGGCACGGCGTGCTCAACGGTGGTGTGGTTGTCGGCATGCTCGCGCCCGCTGACAGCGTAGAGGCCGTGGAGGTCGAGCTCCGCGCCCTCGCCTGCGAGCACGGCGTGCAGGTCGTTGCGGGTGAGCGCGCCGCCGATGGTGGCATCGAACAGCGCCAGATGACTGCCCGCCGCCTGACGGGTCTGCAGGTGGCAGAAGTTCGCGCCGGAACCGGTGCGGATTTTGGCGAAGGAGACCGCGGCGTTTTCTTCCACGGTGATCTGCGCAATCCAGCTGAGCAGGGAGCTGCCGCCCTGCCGGTCCGAGCGTACCAGAAAATCGACGCGACTGCCGGCCCCGACATGAATGGACAGCGCCGGACAGAGCAGGGTATTGGCTTTGGCAACCGGCAGATCGATTTCGACCAGCTGTTCCACCACGGTTCCTGCGGGGACTGTGACCTCGATTCCACCGTGTGAAAGGGCAAGACTCAACAGGGCAAATGGCTGATCGCTTCCAACCGTTGGCAGATCCGGAAGGATTTTCCATTGCACCGGTTCCGGTAAAAGCAGGCCGTACGCCCCGGCATGCGGGCGTTTAAACGGCCCGGCGACGGCCGCGGAAACATCGGTGTATTTCCACGCCTCGACTTTCCGATGCGGAAATCCGCATTCGCGCAGCGCTTCAAAAGCGGCCCGCTGCGCCGCCGGGTCTTTCGACTCTTCGAGCGCCTCGGGCAGCAGCGCTTCAAACTGCTCCAGTACAGGATCAGCCGGCTTTGTTAAGGATCCAGTCATAACCCCTCTTTTCAATTTCGCGTGCGAGTTCGCTTCCGCCGGAACGGACGAACCGTCCGGCAGCCATGATATGTACAGAATCGGGTGTCAGGTAATCGAGCAGCCGCTGATAGTGCGTGATGAGCACAACGGAGTTATCGGCGGTGTGCAGTTTGGCCACGCCGTCGGCGACGGCTTTGAGCGCGTCGATGTCGAGGCCGGAGTCGATTTCGTCCAGCAAGGCAAGCCGCGGTTCAAGCAGTGCCATCTGCAGGATTTCGTTGCGCTTTTTCTCGCCGCCTGAAAAATCGACGTTCACGGCACGTTCAATAAAATCGCGGTTCATGCCGAGCCGTTCGATTTTTTCCTGCAGGAGGGTATCGAATTCGAGCGGGTCGAGCGGATAGGTTCCGCGCGCGCGGTTCACGGCATTGAAGGCCGCGCGCAGGAAGGTGCGGTTGCTGACACCGGGCACATCCACCGGATACTGAAACCCGAGGAAAATGCGGGCGCGGGCGCGTTCAAAAGGTTCGAGTTCGAGCAGATCCAGCGGGCCGTCCGGCGTTGTCAGCGTGATGTTCCCGCCGGTGACCTCATAGTCGGGATGCCCGGCGATCACACGCGAAAGCGTGCTCTTCCCGGAGCCGTTCGGGCCCATGACGGCGTGCATTTCGCCGGGAAGAATTTCGAGATCAATCCCCTTCAGGATTTCCGGACCCTCCTTGACGCGGGCGGTGAGATTTTCAATTTTCAGCATAACTTTCTCCTGAAGATGATCAGCCAACGCTGTTTTCCAGTTTCATTTCAAGCAGCCGGACGGCCTCGACGGCGAACTCCATCGGCAGCGTCCGGAATACTTCTTCGCAGAATCCGTTGACCAGCAGGGAAACCGCGGCTTCGGTATCCAGTCCGCGGGACTGGAGATAAAAGAGCTGATCCGCACTGATGCGTGAAGTCGTCGCCTCGTGTTCGACAACGGCAGAGTCGTTGGCGACTTCGATATAGGGAAAGGTGTTGGCGAAGGAACGGTCGCCGACCAGCATGGAATCGCACTGTGAATAGTTGCGGGCGTTATCGGCACCGGCGGCGATGCGCACGAGGCCTCGGTAACTGTTGGACGACTCTTCGCACGAGATGCCTTTGGAGACGATCGTACTGGTGGTGTTTTTGCCCATATGGATCATTTTGGTACCGGTATCGGCCTGCATTTTATTGTTTGTCAGCGCGACAGAATAAAATTCACCGACCGAGTTGTCGCCTTTAAGGATGACGCTGGGATATTTCCAGGTGATGGCCGCCCCGGCCTCGACCTGCGTCCAGGAAATTTTTGAATTCTCTCCGGAGCAGAGTCCGCGCTTGATGACAAAGTTATAGATCCCCCCCTTTCCGTCCTTATCGCCGGGATACCAGTTCTGCACGGTTGAATATTTGATCTCGGCATCTTTGAGTGCCACCAGTTCAACGATGGCGGCATGCAGCTGGTTTTCATCGCGCTGCGGAGCAGTGCAGCCTTCCACATAGGAGACGCGGCTGCCTTCGTCGGCGACGATCAGTGTGCGCTCGAACTGCCCCGTCTCTTTGGCGTTGATCCGGAAGTAGGTGGACAGATCGACCGGACAGTGAATGCCCGGCGGGATATAAACAAACGAACCGTCGGTAAAGACTGCCGAGTTCAGTCCTGCGTAAAAATTGTCCTTATACGGCACTACACTGCCCATATATTTCTGAACCAGCGCCGGATATTTACGGGCGGCTTCGGAAAATGAACAGAAAATGATGCCGTACTGCGTCAGCATGTTCTGATGGGTCGTGCGGACTGAAATACTGTCGAAGACCGCATCGACCGCCAC
>JASKKX010000032.1 GCA_030153935.1 Verrucomicrobiota bacterium
AAACCATCCCGAAAAGGAACCGGAAACCCGCCCGGCACCCTCAAGTCGCAATTAATTTCTGCATCCCCTCCTGGAACAAGAACTTACTACCGAAAACCGAATGACCCTGCGTTAATTGATGTTTTCCAGCATTATCATTTGCACTGCCCTGCGGCCCCGACTAGAATTTACATAGAAATTTAACTCAGGAATTTTGTTTTATGCTTGAACCCGACCAGTCCGCTGATGATCTGCAGGCCGCTATTATCGACGAGAAGCTTTTTATACGTGTAATCGGACGTGGGTCTTTCAAGGTCAGTGCCACGCTGAAGCAGTTCATTGCCGACATCTCCGACAAACAGCCGATTTCTCTTGTCGTGATTGATCTGGCTGAATGCATCGGCATGGACAGCACCTTTATGGGGGTGCTGGCCGGACTTTCCGGACGGCTGAAACAAAAAGGACAATCGCTGGAACTGATCAATCTTTCCGAAAAAAATAAAAACCTGCTGGCAACTCTCGGTATTGATCGGGTGATTACTCACTACAGCCACAGCCATGGACATCAGATTTCGGGTCAAAAAGGACAGTCACTTCAAACCGGCGAAGCCACAAAAAAGGATCTGGCCGAAACGGCCTTGCAGGCCCATGAGAATCTGGTGCATATCTGCGAAGAGAACCGCCAGCGGTTTAAACGGGTCATCGAATATCTCAAGGCGGATGTGGATCGGCTGAACTTATAACCTTATGGCTTCATCTCCACCAATCTGGATTATAGAGTCGCTGCTCTTCTTCTTCGGCGCAATCGCCGTCGCACTGACCGGCTGTCTGATCAGCCGCAGCCGTCGGCTGCGGCGCCAGAATCTGGCCCTCCGGCAGGAACGGGAAGTAATCTTTGATTTCGTTCACAACGTCGGTGAAGTTTTTGCCGATGCCGAAGAGGTTAATATCGATTCTCTCCTGAACCGCATTCTCTTCTTTGCCACCAAAACCGGCAAGGCCGCCGCCGGAGCTATCTATCTCTTTAATACAGATCGCACACAGCTCTTCGCCCGCGCTGTTTCAGGAATCTTTCCGCCGCTGTATGATGCCGACCAGGTGCGTACCGAACAGCTTCTTGCCAATTCCCAGCACCTCGAAATGCTGGTCAAAACCCGGCCGGTGGCCGTCGGCGAAGGGCTTGTTGGATCCGCGGCGGCCATTGGCAGCGGAATCATCATCGAAGACGCCGAAATCGACGCGCGCGTTCCGACCTATTCCACCGTCTTTCTGAAAATCCGTTCGCTGCTGATTGTTCCCATGCGCTTCGGAAACGAAGTGCTTGGCGTTCTCGCCCTGATCAACCGGACCGATGAGCGGTTTTTTACCCCCGGTGACTTTAACCTGCTCCAGGCCATGGCCGATCAGGCCTCTGTTCCCGTCCACTATGCCGGTCTGAAAGCCGCGCTTGAACAGAAGCGGCAACTTGACCGCGACATGCAGGCTGCCCGGCAGATTCAGTCATCCCTGCTGCCGCAGCAGCTGCCGCAGCTCGAAGGAATCTCCCTTGCCGCCTATAATCTGCCCGCTTACGACATCGGCGGAGATTATTACGACTTCATCCAGATCGACAGTGAACATCTCGGCATCGCCATTGCGGATGTTTCGGGGAAAGGCATCGGCGGAGCCATGATGATGGCCGTCTGTCAGGGGGTCTTGCGCGCCCGTGCCGGACAGGAACGAGATCCGTCCCGGATGCTTTCCGAACTCAATCGTGTTCTCAGTGCCAATCTGGCTGAAGATATGTTCATCACCATGCTTTACATGGTCCTCAACACCAAAACCCGCGAACTGCAGTTTGCGCGCGCCGGCCACGAGTGTCCGCTGCTCAAACGGGCCGCCAACGGAGTGGACTCCGAAGCGCTTAACAGTGCCGGGATTGCCATCGGCCTCGCCAATCCCGAAATCTTCGACAGCGCCATCAAAGGCGGTTCCATTCAGCTTGAACCCGGTGACGTCGTTGTCGTTTATACGGACGGCATCACCGAAGCGCTCAACACACAGAATGAAGAATGGGGACTGCCGCGACTGATCCAGACCGTCGATAGAGAAGCCTCCCGCGGGGTGAACGTGCTCATAAGTTCCATCCGCGAGCGAATTGCCCGCCACGTCGGCGCGCAGCCTCAGTATGACGATATGACTCTGCTCGCCGTCGAAATTCGATAATTCTCCCCGCCCTTCCGTCATTGACTAAACGGCGTAATCGCGTATTTTTTTACTCTTTGAAAAATCGAACCGGAAATGGTTCCGCACCTTTGGAAAAGGAATTTTGATCATGAACGAAAAAAAGAATAAAACCAAAAAAGAAACTGTTCCTGAGAATAAAGCCAAAAAAGAAACTGATCCTGAGCAGCCGGAGCAGATCGAGCCCGCTACAGCGCCAAATGTTCAAACGGGTCAACCGCCGGTTCAGGAAGAAGAATCGCTGCGAGATCAACTGCTGCGCCTGCGGGCTGATTTCGATAATTTTCGCAAACGAACCCAGCGGGAACGTAACGAACTGTTTCTGCTTGCCAATGAATCGCTTTTTCTTGAACTGCTGCCGGTTATCGACCATTTCGAAATGGGCCTCAAAAGTGCAGAAGAGCACCGGATCGATCGCTCGGTTGCCGACGGATTTCGACTGGTTTACAACCAGCTGCTCGACCTGCTGAAAAAATTTAACGTCACTCCGATTGACGCCGTCGGGAAAACATTCGACCCGCACCGCCATGAGGCGCTGACCCACCTGCCCTCGGATCAACCCGCCGAAACAGTCATCGAACAGGTGCGCCGCGGATATCTGATGGGCGAAAAACTGTTGCGTGCCGCGCAGGTTGTCGTCTCAAGCGGTTCGCCGGAAAACAAGGAATCTGAATAATGGCTTCAAAGAAAAGGGATTATTACGAAGTGCTCGGCGTAGACCGCGGGGCTTCTGCCGATGACATCAAAAAAGCGTACCGCAAACTGGCAATCAAATACCATCCGGACCAAAACCCCGGCGACAAGGTCGCCGAAGAAAAATTCAAAGAAGTCTCCGAAGCCTATGAAGTGCTCAGCGATCCTTCGAAACGCCAGCAGTATGACCAGTTCGGCCATGCCGCTTTCGGAGCCGGCCGCGGCGGAGGTGCCGGCGGATTCGGAGGCGGCGGAATCGACCTCGAAGAAGCCCTGCGCACGTTCATGGGTGCGGCTGGCGGCGGCAGCAGTATTTTCGACAACTTTTTCGGCGGCAGCAGTCAGGCGCGCAATCCAAATTCTCCACAGTCCGGGGCGGATTTACGTTTCGACCTGGAAATCGACTTCGAAGAAGCCGTCATCGGTTCGCGCCGGGAAGTTCGTATTAACGTAAACGAAACCTGTTCTCGTTGTAAAGGCAGCGGTGCTGAACCGGGGTCCGGGCGACGCTCCTGTTCCGATTGCGGCGGATCCGGTCAGGTCGTCAGCGGCAGCGGATTTATTCAGTTCCGCCAGACCTGTCCGACCTGCCGCGGCACCGGCGAAGTGATTGAAAAATCCTGTACCACCTGTCACGGACAGGGACTTGTCCGCAAAAAACGTACCATTGAAGTCAATATCCCGGCAGGGGTCGAGACCGGATCCCGTCTGCGGATTGCCGGAAAAGGAGAAGGTGGGCTGCGCGGGGGACGGGCAGGTGACCTGTATATTGTCCTACACGTCCGCGAGCATGAATTTTTCAAACGCAACGACCTCGACATCGTCTGTGAAGTTCCCGTCCCTTTTCATATCGCCATGCTCGGCGGAGAAGTGCGTGTGCCGACGATTCACGGAAACGCAATCCTCAAAATTCCGGCGGGAACCGAGAGCGGCAAGGTATTCCGGATGCGCGGCAAAGGCATCACCAGTCCGCGGTACGGAACCGGCGACCAGCATGTGGTCGTGCAGATCGAAATTCCGCAAGGCCTCAGCAGCAAAGAAAAGAAAAAACTGCAGGAGGCCATCAGCCTGCTGAGCGACAAACATTTTCCGCTGACCCAGAAAATGCGCAACGCCGCCGAAGTCTTTTACGAGCACAAGCAGGCGCTGGAAAAAGCTAAATGAGGATCAACAGCTTCGCAGGATCTGAGGCGCTGAAAGCGAACCGGGTTGTGCTTTCTCCTGAAGAGTCGCACCACCTCGCGCGGGTACTCCGCGTCGAGGCCGGCCAGAAGCTGACACTTTTTGACGGACAGGGAACACGTGCTGAAGCGGTTGTCACCGACGTTTCCAAAAAAGCCATTACCGCAACGGTAACGGCACGTGAATCAGTTCCACCGCCTGCGGTAGACATTACGCTGATCCAGGCACTGCCGAAACCCGACCGCTTTGAAACCGTGCTGCAAAAAGCGACGGAGCTGGGGGTTCGCTGTATTCAGCCGGTGCTGAGCGCACATACGGTCCACCGCTCCAGAGATCCGGGGAAGCAGATGGAACGCTGGCAGACGATCATTCGCAATGCGGCGCAGCAGTGCGGCACGGCCTGGCTGCCGCATTTCCAGGCCCCGGAAAAACTTTCCGCTGTGTTCCCGACCCTTGAAAAATTTGATATCGCCTTGATCGGCTCACTGCATCCGAACGCCCGGCCTTTCCATGATGTTTTTCACCCGAGCGCAGCGAGCGGGGCCCCGCAAATGCGGGGCAGCGACCGAAGGGCGTGGCAACCCCTGGAAAAATCAAAAATTAAAACCGCTGCTCTGCTGATTGGACCGGAAGGCGACTTCACTGAAGAGGAAGTAAATGCCGCGGTCGCGGCAGGAGCCGTTCCTGTCACGTTCGGGAAGCAGATTCTTCGCACTGAAACCGCTGCCGTTTTCGGTTTGAGCGTTCTGACCTATGAGTTATTCTAGCCCGCACATGAGCACAAAAATTATTGCACTTGCGAATCAGAAAGGCGGCGTTGGAAAAACAACAACCTCCGTCAATCTGGCCACCTGCCTGGCCGACCGCCGTAAAAACATTCTTCTGGTGGACCTCGATCCGCAGGCGAATGCAACGAGCGCAATCGGACTGGAAAAAGAGGAGGGCGCCAGTATCTATCCTGCACTTCTCGGCGAAGAGGATGCCCGTACATTGATCAAGCCGACTTCCATTAAGCGCCTGCACATCATTCCCTCTGAACTCGACCTCGCGGGATGCGAGGTGGCGATTGCCCGCATGGACAACTATCTGCACTGTCTGAAAAACGCTCTGCGTCCGATTGCCGAACAGGACCAATATGACTTTATCCTGCTCGACTGCCCGCCGTCGCTCGGCATTCTGTTTATGAACGCACTCTATACGGCAGATTCCATCATTATTCCGATTCAGGCTGAGTATCTGGCGCTTGAAGGATTAAGCGTGATGCTGAATATTATTGAGAAAGTGCGCACCGCCGGGAATTCTGATCTTGCGATTGAAGGCATTGTGCTGACCATGTACGACGTGCGTACCAATCTGGCCCAGCAGGTCGCCGCAGAAGTCAGCCGCCACTTCGGCGACCGGCTTTACAAAACGCTGATTCCCCGCAGTGTACGGCTGAGTGAGGCTCCCAGCCACGGCCAACCGATCACAAAATACGCCCCCCTTTCCAAAGGCGCATTGGCCTACCGTCGGCTGGCGAAAGAATTTCTTCGGCGATAAATCGATCTTCGTACCGCGGCGGATCCCTCTCTATTCTGTTTCTAAGAGAACCTTGCCGCTGAAAATGACTTGGCAGATTCTGCCGGAGACACTACATTGCAGAACCTTTTGCGGAGGAGTGCCAGAGTGGTTGAACGGGGCGGTCTCGAAAACCGTTGTGCCCGCAAGGGTACCGGGGGTTCGAATCCCTCCTCCTCCGCCAGTTACCGTTTACCTTTCTTTCCCCGAAAAAGCAGCCAAAGGCGGAAACGAATCCGCTGCCAAAGCGAAGGTTTCGGGGGACGTGACTGCGCCCGCGGCGCTTTCATATAATCTCTGTCGTAAATGCCCATTGCGGAATAATTCCAGACCCAACTGGATCTGACAATATTATAGCCGACTTCTTCGCAAAGGCTCCTTCCTGAACAAAATCTCCCGCTCCGGTCTGTACGACGCACGGCACGCGGTTCGCCCGCCAAGGCGACATCCTGTAACTGTAAGGAGAACTGTGTCCGGAACTGATACTGAAGTCAGTGTGGACAGGCGGATCAGTTAAGTTTCCCCAGCCAGTCCAAAGTAATATTTTCAATAATTGCATCTGCCTGCCGATGTCCGGTAACGGATTAATCCGTGGTTTTGATTCCCTTCAGCAGAGTAAGAATTTCTTTGAGCCGGGTGGCGGTGGTGCGGGCTTTGAGCCGGGGATAACGTCCGCCGGGCATGACCGCTTCGTTGTTGCGCAGGATGACGAGACGGCCCTCGCTGGCGCGGACGGACTGCACCCCGGCCTGCGCGGCGGCAATGCGGATGCGGGCGATTTCAAACAGATTTTTGACCGGCACGGGAGGGGCTCCGAAGCGGTCGGCGAATTCTTTTTTTAACTCGCGCACTTCAGCGTCGGTCGACAGCGATGCGATGCGGCCGTAAAGCTTTACGCGCAGATTTTCTTCGTCCACATAGCTGTAGGGAATATAGGCGGCGTCCCGGGTTTCGCCGATCGACGGGGAGCGGTCGAGAAAGTCGAGGTCGACGGATGCATCGATAATCGGCGGGACTTTCTTCCCCTGTAATTTAGCAACGCTGCGTTTCAAAAGCTGACAGTACAGATCAAAACCGATTGCGGCGATGTGTCCGCTCTGCTGGGCGCCGAGCAGGTTGCCCGCGCCGCGGATTTCCAGGTCGCGCAGAGCGATGCGAAAGCCGGTGCCGTGGCCGGTGTATTTTTTGAGCGCTTCAATCCGCTTGCGCGAGTCGTCGGAGAGCGAACCGCCGGGCGGCAGCAGCAGGAAGGCGTAGGCCTTGTGGCGCGCGCGGCCGACGCGCCCGCGCAGCTGGTAAAGATCGGCCAGTCCGAAGCGGTCGGCACGGTCGATGATGATGGTGTTGACGCGCGGAATATCGACCCCGCTCTCGACAATTGTCGTGCAGATCAGCACGTCGAAAAGCCCGCGCACAAAGCGGTGCATCACCTCGGAGAGTTCCCGTTCGCTCATCTGACCATGCGCGGTTTCGATGCGCGCTTCGGGCACCAGCTCTTTAATCGTTTTGGCGACGTGACCGATGGTCTGCACGCGGTTGTGCAGATAAAAAACCTGTCCGTCGCGGGCCAGCTCGTGGCGGATGGCTTCGGTAATGATTTCGCTGTGATATTCAAGCACGACGGTTTCAACCGGCTGGCGCTCCTGCGGTGGCGTCTGGATGGTGCTCATGTCGCGCGCGCCGGTCAGGCTCATATAGAGCGTGCGCGGAATCGGTGTTGCGCTGAGCGTGAGCACATCGACCTGTTTGCGCAGCTGCTTCAAATGCTCTTTGACGCGCACTCCGAAACGCTGTTCCTCGTCGATAATGACCAATCCGATATCTTTAAACTGCACATCGCTTGAAACCAGCCGGTGTGTCCCGATGACAATATGCGTGTCGCCTTCGCGCAACCGCTGAATGGTCTCGGTCTGTTCACGGTGTGTGCGGAAACGGCTGAGCATTTCGATACGCACCGGGAAGGCGGCCATGCGTTCGGTGAAGGTGTCGTAATGCTGCTGCGCGAGAATCGTGGTGGGGACGAGCAGAGCGACCTGCCGGCCGTCCATCACCGTTTTGAATGCCGCGCGCATGGCGACCTCGGTTTTTCCATAGCCCGCGTCACCGCAGATCAGGCGGTCCATCGGCTGCGGCGATTCGAGATCGGCTTTAACGTCTTTGATTGCAGTGAGCTGATCAGGGGTTTCCATGTACGGAAATGAATTTTCAAATTCACTCTGCCAGTGCGTGTCCGGGCCGCAGGCACGGCCTTTGTTCAGCGCGCGTGCGGCCTGTGTTTCGAGCAAAACGGCGGCGAGATCTTCGATGGCGGCCTGTGCCGATATTTTTTCGTTCTGCCAGCGTTTGCCTTGCAGGTGATGCAGCGCCGGAGAGGCATTGCCGAGACCGGTATAGCGCGTCAGCAGATGCGCCTGTGCGGTCGGCAGATAAATCCGCGCGCCTTCGGCATACTCAATCAGGAGCATTTCCTGGTGCCGGCCCGCCATCTCCATCTCCATCAGCCCCATGTATTTCCCGATGCCGTGGTCGACATGAACGACGAGTTCCCCGGGCTGAATGTCGGCCCATTCCGCGACGCGCACGCCGGAGGCTTTGACGGCTTTTCCGCCGCGCCGGACGTGCGCGGTTTTGGGTTGATAGCCGTAAATATCTGCTTCGGTAATAACAAGGTACTTTGGCTCTTTTAAGACAAAGCTTCCGTGAAGCAATCCGACGTGAAGTCGGATTGCAGTTGCCGGGTGCCGGGTGCCGGTTGTCAAGTAGGCTTCTTTCAGACGATTCGACGCGCCGGATGTCTCCATGTAGATATCGATTTTCCAACCCCTGGACGCCAGTTTGTTCAGGGTTTGGAAAAAGAGTCTGCGCTGCTGCTCGGCCATGTCCGGACGGTGCACTTCGCTGATTGGTTTGAGGTTGGTTTCGTATGGAGCGAGGTCGATGGGGAGTGTGTCTGTTGTGACGCAGCCGATGTGAATTGTAGACGCGGTGTCCTCACCGCGTTGCGGGTGCAGAGGACGCGGTGGGGACACCGCGTCTACGTTGGATAAAATCCGGAGAGTATCGGGCGGGAGCAGTTCAATAAGCGACGCGTCGCCTTTGGCGTTGAGCGGAAAAATTTCAGCGCTTTCAATTTTTTCGACGGAGCGCTGTGTGCCGGGATCGAAGGTGCGCAGGCTGTCGATTTCGTCACCGAAAAATTCGAGGCGGATGGGCAGAGGCGAGGTGGGCGGCCAGACATCAAGGATCCCGCCGCGACGCGCGGCGAAGCCTTTTTCATAGATTTCAACATCGAGGGTGTAGCCCTGTTTTTCCAGGATTTGGAAAAGTTTCTCGGGATTGATGTCTGCACCGCGTTTCAGTGTCAGCGGGATTCCAATGTGTGGAAACTTTTTTTCCAGGGTTTGAAAGGTTGTGATGAGGATAAACGGCGTGACGGATTTTTCTTCGAGAAAACGCAGGGTGGCGAGGCTTTCGCCGACCATTTCCATATCGTTGTTTTCCAATCCCTGGAAAACCCGGACTTCATTATTCCGATCTCTGGACAAAGTGCGGAAGCTGTCGGCCAGTTTTTCCAGACCCTGAACGCTGTCGGCGACCCACAGTTGTGTGCGCGGCTCCTGCCGGAGCAGTTCGCAGCCGAGAAACGCCTGTGCGGCGGGCGGCAGGGCGCTCAGACGGCAGGATCCTTTTCGCAAGGCGGTGCGCAGTGCTGACAGATCAAAATCCATACAGGGAAATTACCACGAAGGGAATTCAGGCAAAACCATGAATCCGTCCGTACTGAACTGAGCCGCTGTTCCGCGGGGTGAAAAATTTGTGTAAATTTATATTATCTCCGGAATAAATACTCTATATTCCCTGACTATTTTAGTGGAAAGGTCTTTCCATGTTAAATGCAGTCCTGACCAGCTGCACGATTTTGTTGGGAGTATGATTATGGGCAAAATAATTTCAATTGATACGCTGGGTGAGTGTAAATATGATTCACCGTTCAGAGCACAGCGACAACGGTTTTACAATGATGAGGACGGAGTGATCCGCCATATCTTATTCCGTGATCTGGAACAGATCTCATCGGTGGATGAGATGGAGTTTTTCCAGCTGGCCGGTGCCCGCGAGAAAATTTTCTTTGATCCGAAGGACGTGACTATCGGGATTATAACCTGCGGCGGACTTTGTCCGGGACTGAACGATGTGATTCGTGCGGTAACGTTTTGTGCGCTCGAAAGTTACGGTGTGAAGCGGGTGCTCGGCTTTCAGTACGGTTATGAGGGGCTGGTTGCTAAATATTTCCATTCTCCTGTTGAGCTGGATACGGACAATACGGACGATATCCATGAAAAAGGCGGCACGATCCTGAAATCCTCGCGCGGCCCGCAGGACACGCAGGAGATTGTCCATACGCTTCGCCATTACAAGGTGGATATTCTTATCACCATCGGCGGCGACGGCACGTTGCGCGGTGCTCGGGACGTTCAGGAAGAGATCGCCAGACAGGGGCTGAAAATCGCCGTGATCGGCGTTCCGAAAACAATCGATAACGACATCAGTCTGGTCGAACGTTCCTTCGGGTTTGAGACGGCGGTCGAAGGCGCATGGAATGTGGTGAACTGCGCCCATGCAGAGGCGACCGCCTATCGTCACGGAGTTGGCCTCATCAAGCTGATGGGCCGTGAGTCGGGCTGGATCGCTGCCGCAGCTTCTGTGGCCAACAGCGATGTTAATTTCTGCCTGATCCCTGAAGTGCCGTTTGATCTCGACGGTCCGAACGGTTTTTTCGAGCATCTGCGCCGGCGCCTTGAAATCAAGGACCATGCGGTTGTCGTTGTGGCGGAAGGGGCCGGACAGAATCTGATTCCGCATGCCGACACACACGATAAATCCGGTAATACGATTCTGGCGGACGTCGGAGTTTATTTGCGCGACGAGATGAAACGCTGGTTTGCTGAACGAGATATCGAGCTGAATATAAAGTATTTTGATCCGAGCTATTCCATCCGCAGTACGCGGGCCAATGCCAATGATTCCGAATACTGTCTGCAGCTGGGTAACAATGCCATGCATGCCGGAATGGCGGGGAAAACCAATATGATTGTCGGCCTGCACAACCACCGTCTGGTTCACCTGCCGATTCCGATGATCGGAAAACGCAAGCAGGTCGATCCTGACCGCTGGATATGGCAGACCGTTCTGCAGGCTACCCGCCAGCCTGCCTGCATGGTGAACAATGTCTGAACACTGAAAATAAAACACTGCCGCAACTCGCGGTTACGGCGGTGTTTTCTGTTCATGTTCTTTTCCTTCTTATTCTTTCAGTTCCGGTTTCAGGATTACGTATCCCGGCAATCCCGGCAGTCCGTACCGGTCCATAATTTTTTTAATTTCCGGATTCGCCGGATTTTCCGCCTGAAATTTGATTTTCTGAAAGTCACGCAAACGGTCGATTACCTTCGGGTCTTTGAAGGTGGTGGCTTCCATCTGAAGACAGTTTTTGCACCAGCTTGCCCAGAAATCGATGAAGACCGGTTTGCCGGCAGTCAGTGCCTGGCTTAATTGGTTTTCCAGCTCAGTGATGACGTTTCCCGGGTCAGTGGCGGCGGTGGGCAGCAGTTTGACACCGAGGTGTGCGTAATAGAAAGCAAAGAGAACAATCAGAACGCCAAAGCCGTGTTTGATTTTGATCATCCATGCTCCCGGTTTCGGCAGGATGGCCAGTCCGGCGCCGGCAACCGGCCAGGGCAGCGCCATGCCGATGCCCAGCAGCAGCGGCAGGAAGAGTCCGGCGACATTTCCGCCCGCATAGAGTGTTGCGGCATGCAGAAGCACCGCGATGACAATCGGTGCCACGCAGGCACCGGCCAGCAGAGCGGCTGCGATTCCCATCAAAAGAACCGGAATCAACTGTCCTTTTCTGCCGTTTGGAATTCCAGTGCGGGGGCTGAAGCGGGAGAGATCAATATTCAGCACATCAAAAAGGGCCAGTGCCAGGATGACGAATACCCCGGCGATGATGAAGTTAAAAACCGGCGAGGCATTTAAAGTTCCGAATTTGCTGCCGGTCAGCACCGTAAAGATGCCCAGCCCGCCGTAGGCAAGGGCAATGCCCGTTCCATATACCCCTCCGCGGATAAATCCATGCCGTTTGCCGGATGCCGCCGATCCGGCACCGATGATGGCCAGGTTGACGGGGATCATCGGAAGCACACAGGGTGTCAGATTCAGCGCCAGCCCTCCGAAGAGAACGAGCAGAATCGTGAACAGGCCGCTTTTTCCTGCTAAAAATCCGGCAGAAGACGAAACGGCTCGTTCCGTGTCAAGAAAAGCGAGCATTTCATCAACATTTTTGATGCCGCCATCAACCCGAACAGTCTTAAACCGGTCGAGCAGGGCATCCAGAGAGTTGCCATCTGCAGGATTCTCCATGGGTGAAATGTCCGGGGCGGTCACGGTCGTTCCGGTTATAAAGGTTTCGTCGGCAGGAGGATAACAGACGGCTCCGCTTCCATCGGGGGTGCCGCATCCCTGATAATGAACGGTGATGCGATAGGATTTTTCCGGATCAGCGGCGTAGATCCAGCGATGCACCTGGCCGCCTTCATAAATTTCGGAGGTGCCGAAGTCATCCGTATGCAGTTGCGGAACAGGTTCCGACAACAGTGCACCTGCGTCTGGAATATTAATCGAAGTCCGGTCGGCATAGAGATAATTTCCTTCAGGTATAGTCACTTCAACGGTCAGAGTGTCTTTGCCGGAGACATAGCTCCATGTGTAAGGCTGCCGGATCTGCGCCGGCGCCAGCGGGGCGGTTAAAGCGGCTGCCAGAAGGATAGATCTCCATATGTTCATGGGTTTACCCTGTTTTAAGTTATTTCAGCAGAGATTTGAGATGTTCGACATATGCATCGGCACCTCCCGGCTGGTAGCCGGTCCGTTTCAGTACATTGCCGGCTGAATCAAGCAACAGGATGGTCGGATACCCCCGGATGCCGTATCGCTCGGCCAGTTCCCGGTTCTGCTGTTTTACGGCATCGGACTGCGGTTTGCGGCTGGGAAAGTCTGCCCGAAAGAGGACCAGATTTTTTTCCGCATAGGCTTTGAATTCCGGCTGAGAAAAAACCTCCTTCTCCAGACGAATACACCAGCCGCACCAGTCCGACCCGGAGAAATCGGCTAAAATCGGAACATTCCGGGCGGCGGCCTGCTGCCGGGCGCTCTCAAAATCCGTCAGCCAATCGGCAGCTGCCGCCGGAAGGTGTGCCGCACCCAGCAGTAGAACGGTGAACAATGTGATCCATTTTTTCATGACAGACTCCTCTTTCTAATGATTAGACTTTCTAAAACAGACTCAAGGCCTCTGCGGCCGGATGCGTTCCGACCACTGCCAGCTGATATTTTCCGCGCCAGGTAACGATCTGCATGTTTTTATGCATGTTCCCGTGAAGCAACGCCTCTGCAGCGCGGCTTCCCCGCCGGGTGACCAGAATCCGGAGCGGTTCATTGCAGCAGCTGATGCCAATGACCGCGACCGGTTCTCCGGCCAGCGTCGTTGTGTAGCCGCCAAGCAGTTTAATATCATGATCTCCCTCTGCGGGTATTGCGGCGACTGACAGACTGAACCCGCTTTCTGCCAGTGCATCGGAGGGGCTTTCCTGCTTCGTTTCTGCCCGGAGTGCCGCCACAGTGGACACCTGTTCGATGAAGGGCGGCGTCTGCCGGTTCAGATTCAGGTATAGTCCTGCGACGACCGCCAGTGAAGCTGCCAGCGGAAGCCACAGCCATGTCGTGCGGCGCGGGAAACGGAATGTTACCGACCGGTTTCCGGGGTTCATCTGACGACGGAGTTTTTTCCATAATACATCCGGGCACTCCGGAGCATTCAGGCGTTTTGCGAGAGCTGATTCAAGTGGCATCTCTCCCTGAAGTTTTTCCAATGCGTCATTTGACAGCGTTTTTTCCAGGGCAGCAGCTTCGTCGAGCGGCAGTTCATGATCCAGGTATGCCGTGATTTTCCGGTCATCCGATGTGCACATCAGCGGCCTCCTCCTCTTTTTCAGAGCTCAGATAATGAAACGGTTTGCGGAGCCATCCTTCGCGCCGACCGTATTCCAGCAGTTCTTTCCGCAATTTGGTGCGCCCCCGGGCGAGGTGTGTCATGACAGTTCCGACAGGAATTTCGAGAATCGTTGCAATTTCTTTATAACTGAACTGTTCCACCGCCTTGAGCAGCAGGCAGGAACGTTCAGCGGTTGAGAGCTTTCTGAATGCGATACGCACTTCATCGCCGCACCGGTCCAGAAATTCATCCGGACTGTTCAGAACATCCACATAGCCGGGTTCTGTCTGAAGTGCAATCAGTGAGTCGGCCAGATCATCCAGTCTTTGCGGACTGCGGGCGGTTTCGCGATTAGCTGAAAAACATTTATTTGTGATAATCCGGTACATCCACGCCCGGAAGTTGGTGCCCGGAACATACTGGCGGCGGTTGCGATAGGCCGTCAGTACCGCTGCGGAAAAAACATCGTCCGCGTTTTCTGTATCCCAGACCGTCCGGTAGATATATCCGTAAAACTCGTGGCGGTGTTTTTCGAGCATCTGCAGGAATTCGTCCATATTGTTACTCTTTCAGTCGTATATTCACAGAGAGTCCCTTTTTATGTCAAACAAGTTCAATAAATTGACTGAGGGGCGGAATATCGCCTGCTTTTCAGGCCGGTTTACAGAGATCCCGGACCCGAATCAGCGCACCTGCAGGAAGCGAAAGGCGTCCGGCAGGGCTGCGATGATGTCGGCGGCCATCAGGGATTGCTGTGTGAAATCATGCGCGGCGATGTCGCCTGCAATCCCGTGCAGATAAACGGCGGTCATTGCGGCTTTGAATGCCGGGATTCCCTGTCCAAGCAGACCGGTCAGGATTCCCGCCAGCACATCGCCGGAACCGGCCGCCGCCATACCGGGATTGCCTGTTAAATTGATCGCCAATTTCTTTTCCTGTTCAGCGATGACCGTTCCGGCGCCCTTGAGGATGACCGTTTTCCCGGTGAGTTCCGCCGCATCGCGTGCCTGTTTCCAGCGATCGGTGACAGGTGCGCCGAAAAGCCGTTCAAACTCGCCGGGGTGAGGCGTAAGAACGACAGGACATTCCGCGGCGGCGATTTGTTCCGGGGTGATACACAGCGCATCGGCGTCCAGCACCAGCGGCACGGAGCAGGTTGCCAGCAGGGTTTCAACAAATGCACGGGTTTCACCGGACCGCCCCAGGCCGGGGCCGACCAGGATTGCGGAACACCTTTTCCAGTGAGTGGAAAAAAGTTCCGGAATTTTTCCAAGGGCAGGAAACGGATGAACCATCACTTCCGGTCCGGCGGCCTGTGCGACAATCGGATAAACCTCTCCGGGCGTGAACACGCTCGCCAGACCCGCGCCCGACCGCATCGCTGCGCGTGCGGACAGGGCGATGGCTCCGGTATACCCCTTGGAACCGCCGATGAGCAGAATGTGTCCGTACGTTCCCTTGTGACTGTCGCGCGCACGGCGCGGCAGAAAGAGGTCGGAGCGGTCAATCAGTTCGGCTGTCCGGCAGCCTTCGGTATCCTCAATGAATTCCTGAGGAATTCCGATATCGACGACCTCAACCGTTCCGACGTACGGGATGGCGGCAGGGCAGATCAATCCGGTTTTCGGCAGACCCATCGTGACCGTCCTGTCGGCCTTGACAGCCGGACCTTCCGCCATGCCGGTATCGGCATCGATGCCGGAGGGAATGTCAATGGAAAGAATAAAGGCATACTGTGCTTCCTGATTGACCCACTCAATAAGCGGCCCCATGAAGCCGCGCGGCGCCCCTTTGGATCCGGTGCCGAGCAGGCCGTCGACAATCAGATCAGGTCCTGTTTTCGGGAAGAGGTCGTTTCCGCGGCGCACCTCTTTCGGAAGGATACCGGCCCGCATCATTTTTTTGAGATGGACCTGGGCATCGCCTTTGATTTTACTCTGTGACCCGCAAATCCAGACTTCGATGTCGAGATCGGTATGGGAGAGTTCAGTCGCGGCGGCGAAAACATCGCCGCCATTGTTCCCGGTGCCGGCAATCAGCAGAATGGAGTTTCCTCCGCGACCGGCGAGCGCGTCGGTCGCGATCTCTGCAACACCCTGTCCGGCGCGCTGCATCAGCTCTTCACCTGACGTACCGTCCGCGATAGTCCGTCGGTCAAGCTCACGCATTTCTGCCGCTGAAACAGTTTTCATGCTGTGAGGATGAATCAACTGACGAAACGAATCAACATTTATGGAGCAAAAAGCGGCTTCCTTTTCGGCTTTATTTGTCAAAAAAGTATTATCACGGTCTATTCATTGCCTTTTTGTCTTCTGCTTTTGAATGGGTCTCGTTCGGAGCCGCGGGCTCCAAAGACATTCACTGGAAATTTTTTGATTTTTGATCATCGGGACGGCAGCACATGAAAAAACAGGATGATGGGGAATGCGCGTCAAAAAGCGATTCTGGAAGAAAACGATTCTGAGTTTGAGGTGAAATCAATTCTCGATGAGGTTTGGAGCAAAAAATCTCTCCGGTCGTTTTCCGGTGATCGGACTGTTCCGGAATGGTTTAACCGGAAGGCGCCTGCCGTCAAGCAGGGGAAGGTGGATCCCGGGTTGTTCGATGCGAAGAGGCACTTAAAGCAACGGGGAAAGACCGATTTTGGTCCGCACTCCGCTCTTTAAATATAACGGAGAAAAATCCTGCGGATTCGCTGATTTTATGCTCAGCGGGATTCCCGGTATCAAGGAGGATGCTGACGGTCTGGAACAATGCCGGCAGAAAACGGGCGTTGCGATTAGCCGTTGTCAGTCGGTCCGTTTATAAATCGGTTAATGGCTTTGAAATAATCCGGATGCTCGTGGATATCCATGTGGCCCATCGGCAGGGTGATGATTTCCCTGGGGCCGCCCCAGGCCTCCCCGAGCCGCTGTCCGCTTCTGACCGGGATGATTTCGTCGTATTCAGCAAGCAGAACCAGTACAGGCACTTTAATGTGCGGAGCTTTTTCGATGGCACGAAAAGGATGGCGCAGCATTCCTTTGACCGGTATCCAAGGATACTGGAATCGAGCGACTTTTTCAATACTCTCATAAGGGGTTGCCAGAATGACGCCTGCGGCGGGTCGGACGCCGGCCACCTGCACGGCGACACCCGTTCCGAGGCTGCGGCCCATCAGGAAGATATTTTCCGGCAGATTCCCCGTTTCTTCGCGAAAGAGATCGTAAACGGCGATGCTGTCGGCCACCATTTCTTTTTCTCCGGGGGTTCCTTCGCTCTGCCCGTAACCGCGGTAGTTGACCATCAGGACGTTGGCGTCAAAATTTTCAAAGAAAATCTCGCAGTGCCCGGCCAGATCTTCGGCATTCCCCCCATAATAAATCACTGTATTCGGTTTTCCTTTGTCAAGAAACCAGCCCTGATGCCGGAGTCCGTTGATTGTCCGGTCCCAGCGAAAGCGTTCGAATTCCGGCAGCGGTTCATCATGCTTAGGAATAAACAGATAATGCTCCTGCCGGATCCACATCCAAAGGATGGTTCCGACATAAGCGGCGGCAGTCAGCAACAGCAGCAGCAACAGCTTCAGAGTTATTCGCCTTTCCAGTTTTCGTACCGGACCAGATCCTTGAGTTCCTTGCGGACTTTCGGACGCCCGGTTTCATTTGGATGGCCGAATGCGAGAAGGATCAGCGGCTCAGATGTGCTCGGAACCCCGAGGGTTTTCCGCGCGGCTTCAGGGTCAAAAGCCCCAATCCAGCAGGAGCCCAGGCCGAGGTCGGTGGCGGCCAGCGTCATATGATCGGCAGCAATCGCCGCATCCACATCCGTGTAACTGCGACCATCGTATTTCGACCGTTTCCAGCCTTTTTCGGGCTGGGTGCAGACGGCAATAACCAGCGTTGATTCCTTGAACCAGTCGCCGGGATAACACGCCGCCAGTGCGGCGAGATTTTCTTTTTTCTGAACGACAATAAACCGGAACGGCTGGAGATTGCAGGCAGTCGGGGCAAGGCATCCGGCCTCGAGGATTTCATTCAGCATCGTTTTACTGACCGGCTGATCTGTGAAGGAACGAATGCTGGACCGCTTTCTGGCTAAATCGATGAATTTCATGATAGACTCCTTTGTTGTCTATAAATTTTAGGCCATGAAAGAGCGTTTGAAAATATTATTTGTTTTTATCGACGGGTTGGGCCTCGGATTGAATGATCCGACCATCAACCCGCTGGCCGATAAAACCCGCTTTCCAAACCTTGGGAAACTGCTGGCGCAGTCGATTCCGCTCGATGCCGCGTGCGGTGTGCCGGGGCTGCCGCAAAGCGCGACGGGACAGTCCGCGCTGCTGACCGGTCTCAACGCACCGAAGCTGATGGGGCGGCACATTGAGGGGTTTCCTCCGCCGCGCCTTAAAACGTTGGTGCAGCAGCACAATATTTTTTCAGCGCTGACTGCCGCCGGGAAAAGCTGCGCTTTTGCCAATGCCTACTGGCTCGACGATATTGCGCACATTCCGCCGCGTCGCGAGTCGGTGACAACCGTCGCAACGCTCGCCGCGTTGGGCGGCGTACGCGGCAAGGCCGATCTGCTTGCCAACCAGGCGGTCTATCATGATCTGACCCGTGAAAAACTGCGCGGACGCGGTTACGAAGATCCGCTGATTACGCCTGAAGAGGCGGCTGAACATCTGATCGGTATGGCCAACGATCATGACTTTACACTCTTCGAATTCTTCGAGACCGACCACGCCGGGCACAGCGGCGAACGGCAGAAAGTCTTCCAGACGTTGGAAAAACTCGACCGTTTTTTTTTCGTCCTTTGGAAATTTGAGGGATTACTGATCGTCACCAGTGATCATGGTAATATTGAAGACCTTTCTGTTCGCACTCATACAGCCAATCCGGTTCCTTTTTTTGCTTCTGATCCTGAACTGTTCCAAACTCTGGAAGGCATTGAGCAGCTCGCCCCATCCATTCTGCACCTCTTCAGCTGTGCTGAACCCCTCTTTTGCCCGCATTGATCGTTCCTGACTGAGCTGGTGACGAGACAGCGGAAGTTGACCTCAAGAACGTGAGCAATCAATGCGTTGATTTTTAAGGGGAGCTTTACCTTCCGGGAAAAGAACAGGGAGCCGGATCCGAAACAGTTGAATCTTGCGGGGGTATGGAATAGGATGCGCGGCATGAGTAAACACAAACGTCCCGGCTGGGATGAGTATTTTATGGACATCGCCCATGTGGTGGCGCGGCGGGGAAACTGCAGCCGGCGACAGGTGGCCGCGGTGATCGTGCGCGACCGGCGGATTGTTTCAACCGGTTATAACGGGACTCCGCGCGGAATCAGGAATTGTGATGAAGGGGGTTGCGCACGGTGCAATTCGGATGCCCCGTCCGGACACTCTCTGGGTGATTGTGTCTGCTGTCACGCGGAAGAAAACGCGATTGTGCAGGCGGCTTATCACGGAATTTCTGTGAAAGACGGAACCCTCTATTGCACAATCAGTCCATGTCTGATGTGCACAAAGATGATCATCAATGCCGGAATTACGGAAGTCGTTTACGAACAGGAGTATCGTTTTAACGAACAGGCTCGCGCGCTGTTTAAAGAGGTCGGCGTGATGTGCCGTCAATTTGTGCGAGGAAACGGATCGTGTTGAAACGCTTTCTCCCCATTCTGGAGGTTTTTCTTTTATACTGTGCCGTCGCAGCGGCAAAAGAACTGCCGTTTCCGGTTGATGAAAAACTGACGTATAAAATCACCTGGAACGGCATCCCGGTGGCGGGGGCGGTGGCGACGACCGGAATGGTTCGGGAAAACGGAGTGGATTATATTGCGGTGAAAGTGGAGACCCGGACCTATCCGGTTTTTAATGTTTTTTATAAAGTGGAAGATACCCATGAATGCCTGCTGGACTTGAAAACACTGCTGCCGGTCCGGTTTACGAAAAATATGATGGAGGGGAGTTCGCGCTACAGTGATGTGACAACGTTTGATTATACCACCGATACGGCCCGATTTGAGAATCTGGTGACAGGAACGGTGACGAATGTACCGATCGGTCCGGATACCCGGGACTATCTGAGTTTCATGTATTTTATGCGCGGGCAGGAAATGGACCCGCAAACGACGACGAAACACAAGGTACTGGCGGACGACAGGGTTTACGAGGTACGGGTGCATTCAGAAAAAATTGAGGATGTTGAATTGTCACACTATTCAGATGTGCCGAGCCTGCGCATTGATCCTGAGGCCGCATTTAACGGATTGTTTGTCCGGGAAGGAAAGGCTACGCTCTGGGTATCAAGGGACTTGCGGCGGATTTTGACCCGTGCGAAGGCCCGTGTTCCGTTCGGACGGATTACTGTAAAGTTAACCGATGTGTCCGGTGCGGGGGATGATTTCTGGATTACGGAGAAAAAGGGCGACGATGACGAAGATTAAAACCAGCCGGGTGCTCGGCGTGATTCCGGCACGCTGGGCTTCCTCACGGCTTCCGGGCAAGCCGCTGGCGATGATTGCCGGCAAACCGATGATTCAGCGCGTGGCCGAACGGGTGGTGCAGGCGAAATCGCTGGATGCGGTACTCGTTGCCACCGATGATCGGCGTATTGCGGATGCAGTCGCCTCGTTTGCCGTTCCCGGAGTGAAAGCTGTGATGACGCGTGCCGATCATCCGTCGGGTACAGATCGTATCGCCGAAGCGATGGCCGGTGTGTCCTGCGATGCGGTGATTAATATTCAGGGGGACGAGCCGTTAATGGATCCGGAACTGATTGACCGGCTGGCCGCCGTTATTACATCCGGCGAGTGGGATATGGCCACCGCGGCCGCTCCGATTACGAATCAAGCTGATTTGAATAGTTCAGCAGTCGTGAAAGTCGTTTTCGGCCGCACGGGGCAAGCCCTTTATTTTTCGCGGGCGGTTATTCCGCACGTTCGCGACGCCGGAACGCCGGATGTCGCGAATACCCATTGGCGGCACATCGGCGTTTACGCCTATCGATGCGATTACCTGTTGAAACTGGTGGCAGAGCCGCCGTGCCGGCTGGAAAATATGGAAAAGCTTGAACAGCTTCGCGCACTTTATATCGGTTGCCGGATGAACGTTTTGCAGGTGGATGATGTCGGTGTGGGGGTGGATACGCCGGAAGATATTATAAAGATTGAAAAGAGGTTAAAGGAACTTGGCGATGACTAAAGTTGTGGATGTCAACGGGGTGAAGTTCGGCGGGAAGAATCCGCTGGCGCTGATTGCGGGGCCGTGTGTGATTGAGAGCCGCGAACTGTGCATGGATATGGCGAAGCGGCTGGTCGACATGGCAAAGCGAATGGATATTCCGTTTGTGTTCAAGGCCTCCTACGATAAGGCGAACCGGACATCGATCAACTCGTACCGCGGCCCGGGGATCGCCAAGGGTCTCGAAATTCTGGCGGAGATTAAGGCGAAGTACAATGTCCCGGTTCTGACCGATGTGCACAGCGAACAGGAGGTTCCGATCGTGGCCCAGGTGGTGGATATTCTGCAGATTCCGGCATTTCTCTGCCGTCAGACCGATCTGGTGACGGCTGCGGGAGAGAGCGGCAAAACGGTCAATGTGAAGAAGGGTCAATTTCTTGCTCCGTGGGACATGGAGAATGTCATTAAAAAGATTGAAGCGACCGGCAATAAGAAAATCATGCTGACTGAGCGCGGCGTTTCTTTCGGTTACAATACGCTGGTGGCGGATATGCGCAGCCTGCTGGTGATGAGCGAACTGGGCTATCCGGTGATTTTCGACTGTACCCACAGTGTGCAGTCGCCGGGCGGCGCGGGCGACGCATCGGGCGGCGAGGGTAGGTATGCTCCGTATTTGGCGAAGGCCGCCGTGGCGGTCGGCGTGGACGGAATTTTTCTTGAAACCAATGTGGATCCGTCGAAAGCGCTTTCGGATAAAGCCAATGCGATGCCGTTTGCGGATGTTCCCGGACTCTGGAAAAAACTGAACGCGATTAATGAGGTGAAATGAGATTTTTTTCCGGCTATTGGAAAATCCTGCTGACGATCAGTATGCTGGCGGCTTCTGTCGCGGCGCAAGAGCTTCCCGGTATGGAAATCTCCGGTTTCCGTGTGCCGGAATACGATGCCCAGGGCAATATGACTTCGCAAGTGTTTGGAGATCGCGCAGAAATGGAACAGGGCGACGAAGTGAAAATAACCGGACTGCGCATCAAATTTTATAAACAGGATGAGACCGTTATGGATGTGGTGTCGCCACTCTGCTTTTATAACCAGCGAACCAAAGAAGCCCGTTCCGATGAAATCGTGGAGGCCGATATGGATCGAATGCACCTGCACGGCCGAGGCTTTCTGCTGAAATCAGATAAGGAGACCATCCAGGTGATGAACGACAGCCGGATGACGATTCAGGATATTATGCAGGAGGTGGAACCCTCAGCTTCTCGCAATACCAATGAGGTAACGGTGATTACTTCCAGGAAATTGTTTCTCAATCGGCCGGCCAGAACGGTTCGTTTTGAACAGAATGTGCATGTGCAGAACCCGAAACTTCAGGTGGATTGTGATACGTTGGAGGTGCGGTTAAGCGAAAGTAATGAAGTGGATTTAATTGAAGCACGGGGGAATGTCAGAACATCCCATGGAAATTTTCAGAATACTGCGCAACAGACAGAACCTGATGCGGCACGCAGTACCAACGAAGTTATTGTGATTGCCGCCGAAGAGCTTTTTGTTGACTATCAGGCGAGAATCGTCCGGTTCAAACAGAACGTGCATGTGCAGGATCCGAAATTCAGCATGGATTCCGATACACTGGAAGCGCGGTTAAGTGAAAGCAATGAAATTAACTGGATCGAAGCACTGGGCAACGTTAAAATATTGCATCAGGGACGGGAGGCAGATGCCGGGAGAGCGGTATATGATGCCCAGACCGATGAGTTTCTGTTGGAAAGGAATCCGAAAATCATTGAGGGTCGCAATATTCTGACGGGTGAACGGATTCGTTTCTGGCGGGCCAGCGGAAGGGTGGTTTGCGAACAGCAGGCCCATTTAGTGATTTATCCGGATGATGAAATGAAAGCAGATTTTTTTGAGAAGTGATACTATGGAAGATAACAGCTACCTGATCCGGACAGAAAAACTGGTGAAAAAATACCGCGGGCGAACCGTGGTCAACGAAGTGGATGTCAATGTCCGCCCGGGAGAAATTGTCGGTCTGCTGGGGCCTAATGGTGCCGGAAAGACCACGACATTCTATATGGTCGTGGGATTGATCCGCCCAAGCGGCGGCGAAGTTTATTTCAAGGACCGGAATGTATCCCGGGTGCCGATGTATAAACGCGCCCGGATGGGGCTGGGCTATCTTTCCCAGGAACCGTCTATTTTCCGTAAGCTCACCGTGCAGGAAAATGTGATGGCCATTCTGGAAACCCTGCCGATTTCCCGGCGCGAGCGGCGGGAACGGCTGGAGTTTCTGCTGGATGAGCTCAAAATCACTCCATTGGCAAAACAGCGTGCCTATACGCTTTCCGGCGGGGAGCGCCGCCGACTCGAAATTACTCGTGCGCTGGTAACCAATCCCTCTCTGATCCTGCTCGATGAGCCCTTCAGCGGCGTTGATCCGCTGGCGGTCTATGAAGTGCAGGAAATCATTAAAGAGCTGCGCAATAAAGGCCTGGGGGTGCTGATCACCGATCATAACGTGCGCGAAACGCTGGCGGTGGTTGACCGGGCCTACCTGATGTGTGAAGGCAAGGTCCTCCGTGAAGGGGCCAGTTCATTTTTGGTTAACGACGAGATGAGCCGCGAACTCTATCTGGGACCGCGGTTCAGTATGTGAAAAGGGAAAGGAGAAGCTCATGCAGGTACATATTACAGGGCGGCATATTGAGATAACGAACGGTATTCGGGATCATGTCTACGAGAAGGTCGAGCGGACTCTTAAGGATTTTCCGCGCGTCGAAGACGTGCGGGTTATTCTTGATTTGCAGAAACTGGACCATTTTGCCGAGGTTCTTGTACAGGGCAAAGATCTTCATGTTGAAACCAAGGCAGACGCTGAAAATATGTACAAAGCAATTGACGACGCCCTTGATAAAGCCGAACGACGTCTGCGCAAGTTGCGTGAAAAGGTAAAAGACCACCATCCACACGGAGATTAAACGGAGGGAAAGAGCCGTGGCGATTACACTGAAAGATCTTCTGGAAGCTGGTC
>JASKKX010000033.1 GCA_030153935.1 Verrucomicrobiota bacterium
ATCGCCGCTGGAAATGTAACTCAGGACATCTGTGTTGCTGAGCTCCAGACCGCCGTCACCGTTTGCACTGATGGTGCTCCAGAGTCCTTCGCCGTTTCCGTCAATGAAACGGACGTAGTAGCCGGAGCCGTACGTGTCGGCGCTCAGCGCTTCGTTCACCGTAACGCCGGACGTACTCACGGAACCCACCGTAAACGTCGCTTCGACATCATTGTTGAACGGAACCGAGACCAGCACGTCCGAGTTTGCGGGCACGGTGACGACATTGTAGCCGACCGCCTCCGTCGCATTCGCCGCCTGCGCGGCCAATGCCAGCAGCGCCGCGACGGCTATCGCACTTGCTTTTACTTTCATTTTTTCTCCTGTTTTTTCTGTGATTCCCGGGTCCGCCTTCGAACCGGCCCCTTCCCTTCCTGAACCGGTCCTCAGCAGACCCCTGTTTTTCATGCAAGAAAGCCTAAAAGATGTGTGTGCAGATTTAATGAGCCTCACCTTATCCTTCTGTTAATTCTTCACCCCGCGGCGGAACAGTTGATCGGTTATTTTAGCTGGTAGCTGCTGCGGTACTTCATTTGCATGCTGCATTCCACACCGTACGCCATACCCCTCTCTCATTTGCCGGAGAAGGTTACCCCCGCTTTATTCAGAAATGATGAGCGGTTCTTTTGACTTCGATGTGATTTGCAGGTGTACGATCGGATAGCAAAAAAATCCCCATTTCATGGGCTTTCGTGAAAAACTCCTCGCTGTCGTTCCGGCGGGTTCAGCGTGCGCGGAGCGCCCGCTCCACCCCGTACTGCCAGCCAACAACCCGTTCCGAAGGAAGCTGAAGGTGGAACGCGACCTCCGGGCGCGTTGATTCCTGCGGCGCCGTTCCGTCGGGTTCAGCGTGCGCGGAGCGCCCGCTCCACCCCGTACTGCCAACCAACAATTCGTTCCGAAGGAAGCCGAAGGTGGAACGCGACCTCCGGGCGCGTTGATTCCTGCGGCGCAGTCCCGGCGGGTTCAGCGTGCGCGGAGCGCCCGCTCCACCGGATTGAAATAAAAAAACTGATGACAGATAACAATCTTCAGTACCCGTAAAGTCAGGATGTCGGGAGAAACCATGTGTCGCAATGCGCAACGAGCACAATCTGTATCCGCCCGGAAGATCTTCCCCAACGACCGCTCAACCAGAGAAGCGGACAGGGCGGCCGGCAGCGGTTTAACCCACACATCATCCTCGCGATCAACGCTCTCCTCTTCGAAGACAGCGACACCCGGATATTTATGAATTGCCGGGATAGTCGGCAGGATCACTTTCGTCCCGTCACGCGATTCTCTTTTTTCGAAAAACAAAATGTTCGCAGTCCAACACGTGAGAATAGAGAGCGCAGTTTTGACAACCCCACTGGACTTAAAAGGCCTTCTTCCGCTTATTTGTCCCGAAAGCGATAGCCGATGCCGCGAACGGTTTCGATGCAGTTTCCGGCGCGCCTGAGTTTGCGGCGCAGGCCCACGACCTGCACATCGATCGAACGTTCCGTCACCGGATAATCCTCACCGTGCACTGCGTTGACAATCTGGTAGCGCGTAAACACCCAGCCGGGACGGCGGGCCAGAAAGTGGAGAATCCGGAATTCGGTAGCGGTCAGGTCCACCGCTTTATCTTTCACCAGGACTTCATGACGCCCGGGATGAATCACCATATCATGGATTTTCAGTACATCGTCGGGCGAGAGCTCCGGCGCGGAGGCATTGCGGCGCAATACAGCCTTGACACGCGCACCAAGCACTTTCGGACTGAACGGTTTCACCACATAATCTTCAGCGCCCAGTTCCAGTCCCATGATAATATCGTTCTCTTCGCCGCGCGCGGTCATCATCACGATCGGAATATTCTGTGTGCGGTCATTGCGTTTCAGTATCCGGCAGATTTCCAGACCGTCTTTTCCCGGCAGCATCAGATCAAGCAGAATCAAATCCGGCGCAGTTCTTTCCACCAGCTTTAAGCCTTCTTCACCGGAACCGGCTTCCAGCACACCGAAGTTCTCGCGCTGCAGATTATACTTCACGAGCTCACGAATATCCTCTTCATCTTCAATCACCAATATGTTCGTCCTCACCATTCCCACCCCCGGAGTCAATCGCCTCGTGAGCAGTTAATCGCTGAATTGTTATATTTTAATAAGCAAAGCATTAAAAAAAGGTTTCGAATGACACGAAATCCGCACCGCATAGCGCTTTTCTCGGAGCATTTCTTCGCGTATTTTAAGACGCATGAATATCGAACTCATTCCCGTCGGACCTTTTGAAGTAAACTGCGCCGTCGTCTGGGGTACAGAAAAAGAGGCCTTCGTTATTGATCCCGGTTTCGACGCCGCAGACATTGACGCCGTATTGAAAAAAAACGGACTCGCTGTTGCCGCCTATCTTTTGACACACGGCCATATGGACCACATTCATGCGCTGGCTGACCTGCACAGGATGCACCCGGCCCCGGTCTGCATTCATGCCGACGACCTGAGGTGGGCTTTCGAAGAGACGAATCAATTCCTCCCTTACTACTCTGTTCCGGAAAAGCCGGACGCCGAATTTATCCATCCGGAACGTTCCGGCCTGGGGAAAAGTCCCGGCATGAGTTTCCAGACCCTGGAAACCCCTGGCCACACACCCGGAGGCGTCTGCTTCTATTTCGTGGACGAAAAGATTCTTTTCAGCGGCGACACGCTGTTTAAGGGCTCCTGCGGACGAACCGACCTGCCCGGAGGCGACGGGCGTGTTCTTGCACAATCGCTGAAGAAGCTGTCGGTCCTGCCCGATGACGTGAAGGTGTATGCCGGGCACGGTGCCGCGACCACCCTCGGCCATGAAAAAAGGACCAACTTTTTCATGCAGCAGGCCGCCGGCTGACTCTCCGGACATTGGCAACGTTAAAAGATTTCATCCGCAATGATCGAAGCAGCGCGGCCGGCCGGACTTCCCGCACCAAGCATTTTTTCCAGCGCCTCGAAATCTTTAATCATTGCGGTGCGCTCAGGCGTATCGTTTACCAGCGGGTCAATGGCCGCGATCAGGTTTTGCGGGGTCATCTTCTGCTGGAGGCATTCCGGCATAATTTCCCTGCCGGATACAATATTGGCCATCCCAAGCCACGGGACCCGAATCAATAGACGGACAAACAGATAATTCAGAAAACCGCCGCGGTAAACCAGCACCGTCGGACAGCGGAGCAGGGCGGCTTCGAGTGTTGCCGTGCCGGAGGCGACAAAGGCCGCATCGGCCTGTTTCAGCACTTCGCGCGCCCGGCCTGAAAGAATTGAAACATTGCACGGCGTGCTGCCGGTCTTCTGCAGAATCGATTCCGCCAGGGCAAAGCGCCGTTCGGGCACCGGAACCAGGAATGAAACCTCCGGACGGGATTTTTCAATCCGCTGCGCCGTTTCCAGCAATCGGGGAAGGATATGGACGAGTTCCTGACTGCGGCTGCCGGGCAGCAGCGCGATCTTCTTCTGCCCTCTCCAGGGCAGCGGCTCCGGGGGTTTTTCGCGCAATCCGCGCAGCTCATCCACCAGGGGATGACCGACAAAATCAACCCTCAGGTCAACGCCTTTAAACACATCGACTTCAAACGGGAAAATCACCATCAGCCGGTCGATGATTTCCGCCATCTTCGGAATGCGTCCGCGATTCCATGCCCAGACTTGCGGACAGATATAGTAGAGCACTTTAATACCGCGTTTTTTCAGTTCGCGCGCGAGACGCAGATTAAAACCGGGGTAATCCACCAGCAGCGCCGCGTCGGGTCTGCGCCGGTCCGTTTCGGCCAGCACCTCGTTAAATGTTCTCTTAAAGAACGGATACCGTTTGAGCACGTCGACAATTCCGAGAACGTCCATCTCCCGGGTATCGTGCAGCAGGTCAACGCCTTCCGCCCGCAGCCGGTCGCCGCCGATGCCCCACAACATCAGTTCAGGATGCGTCCCTTTCAGTGCGCGGATTACATCCGCGGCGTGCATGTCGCCGGAATCTTCCCCCGCTATGACTAAAAGAGATTTCATGATTCAATTCTGCGCCGGAAGAACGGTCACGGCAAGCCCCGCGGCATCCGCCTGACGGACGAGATCTTCTTTATTCAGCACAATGGCTCCGCCCGCTTCGATGGCCAGGCAGGAGACTTTGGCTTTTCGGAGCGTTTTAAACGTCCGGTTTCCAATCACCGGAATATCAAAGCGCATGTCGTGTCCGGTTTTGGGGACTTTGACAACAACGGCTCCGCGCCCGCCGAGTGCGCCGCCGCGCCGGATCGCCCGGTCGGTTCCCTCAAACGCCTCAACCGCCAGAATCATCCCCTCTTTAACAACAACGGTCTGGCCGATTTCAAGATGGCTGGTGTCTTTGATGACACGCCGGCCGATTTCAATATCGGTGAGTTCGCGCGGGTCCGGCGGACGGGTGGAGAGCAGTCCGGCGGTCGGCATATAGTCCTGCATAAAAGAGCCGGCCGGCAGCAGCTTGACGCCGATTTTTTCGATTTCCGCCGTAATCGATCCGAAAATGGTATGCGCATTTTTCACCGGCAGATTTTTGAGCAGATTAAAAAGAACTTTATCCATTCGCATGCAGAAAAGATTTTTCGGATTAATCTGCCCGGCCATGACGGCATGCTCCACTCCGCTCTTTTTGAGGGCATCGTAGAAGGCCCCGAGGCTGCCGACACGCAGCCAGACCACTTCGTCGGCCACCTGCGCAATTTCACGACGGGTTTCCCCTTTGAAAGCGATCGTGATGATCCGCCTAACCCCCCGGGCACGGGCGGCACGGGCGAGCAGCAGCGGGTAATCGGCGCGTCCGGCAATTAAAACAAGCACGTCCGGAACTCCGCTCTCAACAGGAGAAACGGAAGACGTTCCCCCCCCCTGGAATCCTCTTTTACAGGTGGGGACATTCATGGTGGTCCTTGAATCCATTAAGCGGAAAGCATTTCGATCAGCTTCCGGAGTTTTTCACGTTTTCCAAGCAGTTCGCCCTTGCGTTTTTCTTCCCCGGCGACCACATCCGCCGGCGCTTTGCTGATAAAATTTTCGTTGGAAAGCTTTTTAGTAATCCCGCCGATCCCGTTTTCAACGGTTCCCAGCTGTTTTTTAAGCCGTTTGATTTCCGCGTCTGCATCGATCAGCCCCTCAATCGACATGTATACCGTTCCGAGTTGGCTGATCCCGCTGGGCATCGCGCCTGCCGGGGTGAAGTCGCGGTTGATTTCAACGGACTCCGCGCCAAGCAGTGTGGAAACCGACGCGACATCCTCGCGAAGCAGTTTGCCGGTGCGTTCCTGCGCAGGCCGGATTATAAATTTCGCCTGCTGCTTGGGGGTCAGATTGTAGTCGCTGCGCAATGTGCGGCCGACACGGATGAGATCATGCTTGGCATCCACATATTCAACAAGCCGGCTTTCAACGCCCCATAAGCTTAACTGTTCATAAGACAGCGCGTTCGGCCACGGGGCGGTCTGGATGGAATCACCGGCAATATTATACCCCATGCCGTGCCACAGTTCTTCGGTAAGGAACGGAACAAACGGATGAAGCAGGCACAGGGCCCGGGAAAACACATAATGCATCACCTGCCCGACGTCCTGCCTGCGCTGCAGATCATCGCCGCGGAAAACCCCCTTGGAATACTCGACATACCAGTCGCAGTAGTGGTGCCACATGAAGTCATAGATTGCCAAAGCGGCGTCATTAAACCGGTAGCGGTCCAGATTATCCTCCGTGCTGCGAACCGCTTCGCTCAGCTTGGAGAGGATATGCTGGTCGTCGGGGCTGAGCGTCATCCTGCTGAAATCTGTTTTTGCCGGATCGACCGGTGTATCCAGAACGGCGTTCATCTGCATAAAGCGCGCGGCATTCCAGATCTTCGTGCAGAAGTTGCGGCCCACTTCAAATTTTTCGTCGCTGATGTAAACGTCCTGACCGGTCGCGGTGAGCATCATCAGACTGAATCGCAGTGCATCGGCGCTGTACTTCTCGATAATTTCCAGCGGATCAATTGAATTCCCCAGACTCTTGCTCATCTTGCGGCCCTGACTGTCACGCACCGTGCCGTGGATATAAACCGTATCGAACGGGATATCGCCCATAAATTCCATGCCGGCCATAATCATACGGGCCACCCAGAAGAAAATGATTTCCGAAGCGGTCACCACCGTCTGGGTCGGATAAAAGTAGTTCAGATCTTCGGTCTGAGCCGGCCAGTCAAAGACGCTGAAGGGCCAGAGCCAGGATGAAAACCAGGTATCGAGAACATCCTCGTCCTGCCGGATATCCTTTACGCCGCAGACCGGGCAGCTCCCGGGAATCTCTTTCGCCGCCCATTCGTGTCCGCAGGCATCGCAATAGAAAACCGGAATGCGATGACCCCACCAGATTTGACGCGAAATGCACCAGTCGCGAATATTTTCCATCCACTCGAGGTACACCTTGGTCCAGCGCTCAGGAACAAATTGGATGCGTCCGTCGCGCACCGCTTCAATGGCCGGTTGGGCCAGCGGTTTCATATCGACAAACCACTGCGGCGAAAGACGCGGCTCAACCACGGTTGTACAGCGGTAGCAATGGCCGACCGCATGCATGTGTTTTTCTATTTTTTCGACCAGTCCGCCCTGCCTCAGGTCTTCAATCAGCTGTTTGCGGCATTCAAAACGATCCAGCCCCGCATAGGGTCCGGCCTGCTCATTCATCGTGCCGTCAGGATCCATCACATTTATCGGCTCAAGTTTGTGTCGCAGACCGATTTCAAAGTCGTTCGGATCGTGCGCCGGGGTCACCTTCACGCAGCCGGTGCCGAATGACGGATCCACAAATTCGTCGGCGACCACCGGGATCTCTCTTCCGAGGATCGGAAGAACCAGCGTTTCGCCGATCAGGTCGCTGTAGCGTTTGTCGCGCGGGTTCACGGCAACGGCGACGTCGCCAAGCATCGTCTCGGGGCGCGTGGTGGCGACTGTGATTTTTCGTTTCCCGTCCTTAACGGCATAGCGGATGTAATAGAGCGCGCCCTCGGTTTCGATGTGTTCGCTTTCTTCATCGGACAGCGCGGTGGCACAGCGCGGACACCAGTTGATAATCCGGTTGCCGCGGTAAATCAGCTTCTTGTCGTACAGGCGGCAGAAAACTTCCAGGACGGCTTTGCTCAGCCCTTCGTCCATCGTAAAGCGTTCCCGGTCCCAGTCGCACGAAGAACCCAGTTTTTTGAGCTGGCTGACAATCGTGCTGCCGTAGTCTTCTTTCCACGCCCAGACTTCCTTCAGGAATTCTTCCCGTGAAAGGTCGTGACGGCTTTTCCCCTCCTTGGCGAGCTTGCGTTCCACCACATTCTGCGTGGCAATGCCGGCATGATCGGTCCCCGGCACCCATAACGCGTTTTTTCCCTGCATGCGTTTCCAGCGGATCAGGACATCCTGAATCGTATTGTTCAGTGCGTGGCCCATATGCAGAATGCCGGTCACATTCGGAGGCGGAATCGCAATGGTCCACGGCTCCTTCTCCGCGTCCGGTTTCGCGCTGAAGGCTTTTTCCTCCAGCCACTTTGCATACCATTTCGCTTCAACGTCGGCGGGTTCATAGTGTTTTGGCAGTTCACTCATAAAAATTCCTTATCTTCATCCCGATTATTCCTCGCCGAGACCGCCGAGGAGCTATCCCGCAAGGCCGTTTAAATCTTTATTCATCTCTGCGCCTCTGCGAGGAAACGTCTCAATTGGTTTGGTATTCACCCGGCTCCTCATGCACAGCCATCTGTTCTTCTTTCTGCGGAATACCGATTTTGCCGACCGTGACCAGATGCCCGCCAGCCTCCGACTGAAGCTGTTCGTTGGCGTCCAGCCGGTCAATGCCGTAGACGGTTCCATACCGTTCGCCCTCCCGGACAGCAATCAAACCCTCGTTTTCGGTGGCACCGCGCTCGGTCAGTCGGTCTTTCGCATGAGGATGCAGACGTATATTCATCACAGTTGTTTTCAAACTTCAGAAAGTTATGTCGTCCTTTTCATTGGAACCTGGGGTACTCGGCATTCCTTCGCGAAATCAGCATTTATTCACGGTTTCGTTTCTCTTCTTCGAGAAACAGCTTGTACTCCACGCTGTCGACCAGCGCCTCCCACGAGGCTTCGATGAGATTCTCCGAAACACCAACCGTTCCCCACGTCTTCTCCCCGTCGCTCGACTCGATCAGCACACGGGTTTTTGCCGCGGTCGCTTCTTCCGGGTCAAGGATACGCACGGAATAGTCGACCAGCGAAACGTCGGCGATCACAGGATAGAATTTGACCAGTGCCTCGCGCAGTGCATGGTTGAGCGCGTCGACCGGCCCGTCCCCGGATCCGTCGGCGGAAACACATTCGTCGCCGACACACAGCTTAACCACCGCCGCCGATCGACAGCCGGAACCGCTCCCCTGCTTCTCGATAGTGACTCTGAAGCTCTTGAGATCGAAGAAGGATTGATGTTTCTTGAGCACTTTCTTGATGAGGATCTGGAAAGAAGCATCGGCAGACTCATATTCGTAGCCTTCTTTTTCCATCTGCTCGAGCTGCTTGAGCACCTCACGCACTTCCGGCGACTTGCGATCGAGTTCCAGCCCCATTTCAATGGCTTTCAGAAAAATATTACTCGCTCCTGACAGTTCGGAGATCAGAATACGGCGCTGATTACCAACCATCTCGGGATTGATATGTTCGAAGCTGCGCGACACCTTGCGCACCCCGTCCACGTGCATCCCCCCTTTGTGGGCAAAGGCGCTGTCGCCAACAAACGGCTGTTTCGCAAACGGGCGGATATTGGCCTGTTCATAGACAAATTGCGACAGCGCACGAAGCTGTTTGAGGTTTTCCGCCTTCGGCAGGCAGGAATAGCCCATTTTCAGGATCAGGTTGGGAATGACAGAGGACAGATTGCAGTTGCCGACCCGCTCGCCGATGCCGTTCATCGTTCCCTGCACATGCACAGCCCCGGCATCGATTCCGGCCAGTGCATTGGACACCCCGAGCTCGCCGTCATTATGCGTATGAACGCCGACCGGCGTGTCGAATGCCTTCACCACGGCGGCAGTGAGTTCCGCCACTTCGTGCGGCAGTGCTCCGCCGTTGGTTTCACACAGCACCAGACAATCCGCTCCGGCATCCGCGGCAGCTCTGAGGGTGGACATCGCGTATTCCGGATTGTCCTTATACCCGTCGAAAAAGTGCTCGGCGTCGTAAATCACCTCTTTGCCGTGCTCCTTCAGGAACCGGACGCTGTCGGCGATCATCTGCAGGTTTTCTTCCGGTGTCGTCTGCAGCACCTCCGTGACGTGCAAAAGCCAGCTCTTGCCGAAAACAGTACAGACCGGGGTATCGGCCTCCAGCAGCGCGGCAAGGCCCTTGTCCTTTTCCGGCGGCGTATTGGAGCGACGGGTCGAACCGAAGGCGGCGACTTTCGCAGTCTTAAGGGTTTCCTTTTTAATCAGGCGGAAAAATTCCATGTCTTTCGGATTGGACGCCGCGAATCCGCCTTCAATGTAGGCAACGCCGAATTCGTCCAGGCGTTTGGCAATCTGTATTTTGGCCACGGCAGAAAAGGAAACCCCCTCCGCCTGCGCGCCGTCGCGCAGCGTTGTATCGTAGACAGCTATGTTTCTCATACTCATAACATTCACCTTAAAAAGTCAGCTACAATAGACAATTGGACGTGATAATCAAAGTCCCGAACGGCAGTTTTTATAATGAAGTTTCCCGCAAGTTGCCATACTTCAATGCAAACCGGTTTTCTTTTTTCCGGAGCTTGAAACCTCAAATGCCGAAAAAGCTCTTGCCGAGAGCACGAAGAGCTTTTTCACGGTCGGCGTCTTTAACGGCAAACATCATGCTGATTTCCGACGCTCCCTGGTTGATCATTTCCAGGTTTACGCCGGCGGCGGCCATGGCCTGCGTCGCCCGGGCGGCCATGCCCGGCGTATAGTGCATGCCCTCACCCACCACCATGATCAGAGCCAAACCGTGTTCGACCGTCACCGCATCGGGATTCAGTTCGGTTTTGATCCGATGGATCACCTGGTTTTTTTTGGCTTCAGAAAGGTTGGCGGAAGCCAGCACCACGGAGATGTTGTCGATTCCGGACGGGGTGTGCTCAAAAGAGATGTCTTCCTCTTCCAGGATCTGAAGAAGACGGCGGCCGAAACCGATTTCACGGTTCATCATGTATTTGTCGATGTAAATGCTGCTGAAACCGGAGGCGCTGGAAATGCCGACGACCGTGCGTTCGTCGGGCGCACGTTTCGGAACAACCATTGTACCGGCGGCCAGCGGGTTGTTGGTGTTTTTGACGCAGATCGGAATTTCGGCGCGCACTGCCGGAATGATCGCCTCGTCGTGAAACACACCGAAGCCCGCATAAGAGAGTTCGCGCATTTCGCGATACGTCATGCAGTCTATGGCCGGCGGATTGTCGATCACACGCGGATCCATCGCACAGACGGAATCGACATCCGTGAAATTTTCGTACACATCCGCTTTGACCGCCGCGGCGAGAATTGCGCCGGTAATGTCCGACCCGCCGCGCGGGAAGGTCGCTATGTCACCGCTTTTGGTGACGCCGAAAAAGCCGGGGAACACCATAATCTCCTGGACCTCTTTGAGAGCGGCCAGCTTCGAATAGGATTCGTCAAGCACCTGCGCGTTGCCGAAATCGTCGCTAAGCAGCAGGCCTGCCTCGCCGGGATTGACATATTTCGCAGAGAACCCGGCCCGGGTAAACGCCTCGGCAATTACGCGGGCATTGCAGTCCTCCCCGGCGGCTTTCATCGCGTCCATAAACTGAGCGTCATTTGCACGGCGGGCTGCGATCCGTCCGCGCAGATCGGCTTCAATCGTTTCGACCACTTCTGCGGGAAGCTTCAGATCCCGCTGGATTTCCGCATAGCGCTCCACCACTTCTTTCAATCCGGCTTCAAAATTTTTTCCGGCGAGTACAGTGTTTGTCAGCGCGATCAGCAGGTCGGTAACCTTTGTGTCGTCTTTAAAGCGTTTTCCCGGTGCGGAAACCACGACAATGCGGCGGTCGGCATCGGCCGTTACAATCTGAATTACCTTCGAAATCTGCTCTGCGTTTGAAACAGACGACCCGCCGAATTTTACAACCTTCATTCTCTGCCCTTTTTAAACTGCGAATGGACGCAAATAAACGCCAATGCTCTGCCAGCAAATTCGCTTCCACTCCGATTCCGGATGTTTAAAACCACTAATCATTCCCGCATTAAATTCTGCAATGCTCAGATTATTGAGCATTTTTCTGATCTTATTCGGAACTTCCATAAAAATTCAACCGTTTGACAGACGGGTTTCTCTTCTTTCAGCTGTGTATTCGTGTTCATTCGCGTCTATTCGCGGTTCAATTATTCCCCAAAATCCTCAATGGCCATACGGACCGGTTTGCCGTCCACTGCGTCCAGCATCCCGATCTCCTCCATCGCCGCTGCAAAGTTTTTCTCCAGCGCTTTATGGGTCAGGAAGACCACCGGCACCTGTTCACCCGCGTTCTGTTCCTTCTGGATGATTGAGGCAATACTGATGTCATTTTTACCGAGCACGTGCGCCACCTTGGCGATCACGTCCGGCTGATCTTTGAGGGACATTCGCAGGTAACAGCGAATCGAAATATCTTCGGCGCCGCGCACGGCCAGCGAATCGTGCCGAAGCAGCCAGTTACAGCATCCCGCGCCGCCGGCTGCGGCCTCCATGACATCGCCGATTACCGCACTGGCGGTCGGCAGGCGGCCCGCGCCGCGTCCATAATAGAGTGTATCACCGACAATATCGCCTTCCACAAAAACGGCATTAAACGAATCGTGTACCGCAGCCAGCAGGTGATTTTTCGGGACCAGCGAGGGTTCAACCCGCATCTCGACTTCGCCGGCCGCACTGCGGATGACGGCCAGCAGCTTGATGCGATAACCCAGCTCGTCCGCATAAGCGATCTCGCGATGCGACAGGCCGCGAATACCTTCGATGGTGAACGCGTCCATCGAAACGGGTGCGCCATAGGCCAGCGACGCCAGCACCACCGCCTTGTGCGCGGTATCAAGGCCGTCGATATCGAGGTCCGGCGGCGTTTCGGCATAGCCGAGTTTCTGGGCCTCGGCCAGCACGGTGTCAAAATCGAGTCCTTCGCGTTCCATGCGGGTCAGGATGTAGTTGCAGGTTCCGTTCAGGATGCCGTACATACTTTTGATCTGATTGCCGACCAGCCCGTCGCGCAGCGCACGCAGCACCGGAATGCCGCCGCCGACGCTCGCCTCAAAATAGAGCCCGGCTCCGCTTTTTACAGACGCTTCGAACAGCTCGCGGCCCGCTTCGGCCAGCAACGCCTTGTTGGCCGTGACCACCGGCTTACCGTTGTTCAGCGCACGCAGTACGAATTCTTTGGCAATCGTAATTCCGCCGATCAGCTCGACAATCACATCGATTTCCGGATCGTCGATTACGGACAGCGCGTCGGTCGTCATCCACGACGGATCCACTTGTACGCCGCGGTCGGTTTGAATATCGAGATCGGCGATCTGTCCGATCTTCGGGAAAAATCCGGTACGTTGCGCCATCAGTTCACCGTTTTTGAGGAGGCCCTCCACGACGCCCGCACCGACCGTTCCGAAACCTAAAATCCCTACGTTCACTTCTTTCATAAAAAAAACTCCGAATTTACCATCCGCGGCGGCTCGTTACTGCTTCTTATACCGAAGGTAAGTCCCGGCAATATCGAGCCGCAGACTTTACCCAAACCCGATTGAACCTCAAGACGAAAGCCGCATTTTCCCTGCGATCAACAGATCTTCCGGTGCTTGGAGAAGTTGAAACCGGCGCGCCGGATCGGAAAAATCAGAGGGTCCCGGCCTCGGCGGCGGATTCAACGTCGAGAAGGCGGTGAATGAGCGCGTGGCGCAGAATACGCAGGTCGGAAAATACAGACCGGGTATGGGCGTAATAAAGAGCATCCATCTGCCTGTCGATTTCCGGGAAAGCATCCGAATAGCTGAAGACCGCCGGGAAGTAATGGCCGGGAGCTTCTGTTCCGTCCGCAGAAATTTCATGAGGGACCTGCCCGCAGAGCCAGAGTTTCCCGGTCAGGACATTGAGGAGCTGCGGAAAGCGGTCAAGCGATGTGCCGCAGAAAATTATGATCAGAAAGCTTGACCCTGGACGGGACGCAACAAAATGCAGAACCGTTATTTTCTTTCCGCCGATTCCCCGGCAGCTGCGTCTTGCAAAGCGACCCCGTCCGAAGAGGCGGATGATGCTGTAGAAAAAGAGAAAGGGGATCGCCTGCAGGATGACCAGCAGCAGAGAAAGCAACCAACTGCAAACGGCCCGTGTAAAATCGCGGAAACCGTTTTGCGAACGGGTGTGGGCAACCAGCCAGGGATCTTCCACGTCGAGAAAGGTTCCGTCTTCGGGATCGATAATCCGGTTACCGGCAACGATTTTACCCTTGATTTCAAGATTGCGACCGATATAGGTGTCGGACAGAACGAGGCAGTCGGAAAGTTCGCACTGGCGATCAATGATCACGTGATCGGAAATGACGGCACCGGGCCCGATGGAAGAGAGTGCGCCGATCCGGCAGTCATTACCGATCGCCAGCGGAGGAGTCAGTGTGACGGAGGACGGGGTTATGACGTTGTATCCGATGGAAGCCCCGTCACTGGAAGCGTACCCGCTGGGCAGATAGCGGGACATTTCCCCCCGCACAAGATCCATATTCAACCTGTAATAGTGCGCGATATCGTCAATCACGGTTAAATCCAAACCGGCATCAGGGATTAAACCGCCGTCGGCACACGCCGTTGTTTCCGTACGAGGTTCTTTTTGGATGAAGCTGTTGATTTGTGAAACATCCTGACTGATGAAAAAAGCAACGGCACCCTGATGGCGGAGACAGCAGCCCTTCAGCAGCGCCTGAAGAGCTTCCCGTGTAAAATCTTCCCGGCGACGAGGGAAAAGAGCCGCGTCGATATAGAGAAGTCCGTCGTTCCAGCGGACCGGATCGCGCGCAAGATAGGATTGAGGCTCATCCTCGGGAAGAATAAAACTGTAACTGATATCGAGGCCCCATTTTTCCCCGTTGCCGCAGAACAATTCAATATATTCCGCATCCTGACCGAGAATAATCCGGACCTCGCTGATGCCCAGATCAACGCAAAGCTCCAGCCAGTAACTGACAAGCGGACGTCCGGCTACAGGAAGCAGGGCCCACGGGCGCTCTCCGAGCGCCTCAGCCCATGGCTTTTTCCCGCCGGTATGGAGGACCGCTCTCATACAGAGGCTTACTGCCCTGCGGCTCTGCAGGCCTCTTCAACAGTATCGTAAATTTCAAATACTTTGTAGGCCCGGGTAATTTCAAAAACCATGCGCGGTTTTTTCTGCAGGCAGGCCAGTTTCATGTCGCCGCCGCGTTCGGTGATCCGCTTGAGTGCGGCAATCAGAGACCCGAGCCCCGCACTGTCCATAAAGTCCACCGCAGACAGATCGAACACAAAGTTTTTAACATCGGCCTCCCCGGCCTGCCAGACGGCAAGCTGCTCACGAAACGCCTCCACAGTGGCCGCAGTGAGCGGACCGGACAATGTGACAATTCCAACTCCCTGTTTTTTAGTACATGATACGCTCATTGCTCTCTCCTCTTTTCTAATATGCTCCCCGGCCGAAAAGGACGGCAGGCACTGTTTTTAACATAATACGGATATCCTGCCAGAGGCTCCGGCTGTGAATATACTCCAAATCCAGCCGCACCTGCTGTTCAAAAGGAATTTCCGAACGGCCGCTGATCTGCCAGAGACAGGTAAGGCCCGGTTTAACATGAAGGCGTCTGCGATCTGCAAGCGTGTATTGCGCCACTTCGGCCGGCAGCGGCGGCCGCGGCCCGACCAGCGACAGATCGCCGATCAGTACATTGAAAAACTGCGGCGTCTCATCCAGGCTGAACCGGCGCAGAATGCGCCCGGTCCGTGTGATGCGCGGATCTTTTTTCATTTTGAAAATCACGCCATCCGCCGATTCATTCTGTTCAATCAGCTCTTCTTTCAGCCGGTCTGCCCCGCGCCGCATGGAACGAAATTTATAGAGATTAAAGATTCGACCGTTGATCCCGACGCGCTGCTGAACATAGAATACCGGCCAGCCGTCTTCGAGCACGATCATCAAAGCGATGAAAAGGAAGAGAGGCATCAGCAGAATAATGGCGATCAGGCTGCAAATCACATCAAGAATACGTTTAACGACGAGCAGACTGCCCAGCGCCCATTCCCAGACAAGAAGACGGCTGCGCTGGCGCCAGCGCAAGCGTTTGATATCCGCCCTGGAGACCGGCAGATCCAGTGTTTTAAACATCTCACGCCTTGCCTGATATACGGATTCATTCATCAGCCGGTTCACTTTCCGAACAGGTAGCTTACAATATTCTGTGTATCACGCCGATAGCGCTCCACATGGTCGGCGGCAAGATTGGTAATCAGCAGTCCTCGTCCTCCTTCGGCATATTCATCCGCGCCGGGCTCTGTCAATTCGGCGGAGGAAAGATCCCACTCCCGTCCGGTATCAATGAAAACCAGCCGGCAGCCCTGCGGGTAAAACAGAAGCTGCAGCCACATTTTATTTTCAGGCCCCAGACCGCTGTGTTTAACGACGTTCATTGCGTGTTCCATCGCGACCAGGCGGATACGGACGGCAAGATCTTCACTCCCCAGTCCCAGCAGAAGTTTCTCCATCTGCTCGGCACAGTCGGAAACCGCCTGCATATCCACCGCCAGCTCCCGCTGCATCAGGACATGGGACGGCTCGATCATATGAATCGTAATGGCCGTGCAGTCGTCGTGACCGACAGCATAATTCTCGTGTTCCAGCAGATCCAGCAGCGCCGCCGGCTGATTGATCGCATCCGAATCAACCAGAACCTGTGCAAAAAGGCGATTAAGCTCTTCGGGGCCGCATTCCTCGCCGGTACTCTGATGCAGCGCTTCGGTCAGGCCGTCTGTATAAAGCAGGATATGCATGCCCGGGGGAGACTCCAGAACCGTCTGGTCCTCTTCGCTAAACGGACGGTCCGGTCCGAACGACATCCCGATCGGAATGCCGCCGCCGCCGGAAGGGAACGGAACAGAAACCCCGTCGTGAACCAGCAAAGGATCGGGATGTCCGCAGTTCATGCAGATCCAGTGGCCGGTCTCCGGCTCGTAAAGAGCCAGCAGCATCGTGGCATAATACGCCGGATTATTTATAATCGCGCGGATCCGTACATGCAGTTCGTTGCAAATAAAAGCGGGCCCGCGATCATAAAACGCACGGATCAGATCGCTTGCGGTAACCTTCAGCATGGAAGCGATCATCGCCGGAGCAACGCCGTGGCCTGAAACATCCGCCACATACACACCGCAGCGGCCGTCGGGAAGCGTGATCACATCAAAGGCGTCGCCCCCGATATCCATTGATGAACGGTATTTGATCCGGACATCAAACGGTCCCGCGAAAAGCGGTTTCTCCGGAAACATCGAGTGCTGAATCGCCCCGGCCAGTTCCAGTTCGTGTGAAACCCGTCTTTTCCAGTGCGCCAGCGCATCGTTACTGCGTTTCAGTGCCAGCGCATTTTTTACGCGCAGAACCAGCTCGCGCGCATTAAACGGCTTGCGGATATAATCCATCGCACCGAGATCAAACCCCTTTTCTATATCTTCAATATGCCCTTTGGCAGTAACCATGATCACCGGAATATTGGCGGTTGCCGGCTGCGCTTTAATCGCGCCGCACAGCTCAAAGCCATCCATTCCCGGCATCATGACATCGGCGAGAATCAGGTCGGGCAGCTGATGGTGGAGTATCTCCAGTGCAGCAGGACCGTCAGCCGCCTCAAAGAGTTCGCAGCCATAAGAGGAAAGGAGCTTTTTCAGATAAAGTCGATTGGGGCGTTCGTCATCAACAACCAGTACCCTGCCGCCGAGATCAGCCCGGGAAGCATGCGACAAAGCGGCCTCGCGCGAATCGTCTGCCGGAGATCGGTTCATTGATTTTCAGCGACAAAGTCCCGGGCCCAGTTGATCAGTGCGGTACAGAGTTCCCGGCACCGGTCCGTCTCGCCGGCGCGCAGGGTCAGTTCAATTTCCTGTGCAAGTACGGAAATTTCCGGCAGTCCCACTGTTCCACCCATTCCTTTGATCGAATGTGCCGCCACACGAATCATTTCCTGATCGGAACGGTCCAGACCCGTTTGCAGTTCTCCGGTCATCCGCTCCAGTTCTTCACTGAACGCGCTGAGAAGCTCGTCGTCCATGTCGAATGTTTCCACCTCGAACTGACTGATTCTTCCATTGAGATCGGGAATCAGCTGAGAAACCATTTCTATTGCCCGCCTAATTGCCATGATTCACTCCCGTCATTCAATTTATAAAACCGAATTGAACATAACCATTAAAAAGAGGAAGGTGCAAGTCTTTCACCTGACCCGGGTTTTAAAATTGAAGGGGTTGAATACTCCCTCCTTTTGAGACAAGATAGCGCATCTCCGAATGAAGAATGTTTTCACAGACTATCCGGACATTCCCTGGAAACCGGGCTGGCGCCTTTCTGCCGGGCCGGCGGATCGTATGCCGTTCATTACCGGTTCGTTCTGCGGAACTCTGACTGTTCCCGGGGCCGACTGGATCCTGCAGTTAACCGAACCTTCCGCACCCGTTACAACGCGATTCTTATCCAGCGGCCTTTCCCTCCGTACAGGTAAAAAGCCCGGAAAGAACTGGATTCACCTGGTCGTCACCGCACCCGGCGTTCTCTGCGGAACGGTTTCAGGACTGCCCCTGCCGACATTGACTTCCGAAAACGGAGCAATAGAAAAAAATGAAGCGGTCTGGGTGACCAATGACCATTCAATCGCCCTGCTGCTTTGCAGAACGAACCGTTTTGCACTGGTGTGCGGAATGCTGACTCCGGACCGGGCATTTGATCACGCAGAAACCGCACTGAAACAGAATTTTGAACTACTCGAACAGATTCAAACGGATCAACGGGCACCCATAAGCCGCCTTTTCAGCATTAATTCGCGTCACAATGCACCGGTGGCGCTCGCCGCCGAATCCCTGAAAACCCGGTTGCGGGAGCGGACCGGCCCGTTTCACGGCCTCTGGAGCACGGCGGAAGGATTCCCCACGGAAACCTTTTCCCTGAACGAACTCTATCCCCTTGTCAGAGCCTGGAATCTGATTGATCCGCCGACGGCGCTTGAACTGGTGCAGACTGCGCTCGGCCTTCAGCAGAACGGCGGCGGCTTTCCCGCTTGGGTGGACCCCGGCGGGGCGACATCCCCCGCAGCATCCCGGCCATTCATCGCCCAGTCCTTCGAACTGGCATGGAGGAACCGCCGCGACCAGGCGCTGCTCAAAAAAACACTGCCGGCCCTGCGGAAATATGCACAGTGGGCCGTCCGCCGCTTTGACCCGCACCGCGACCGGATTCCCGCATGGCAGAATGAAGAGGAGGTCTTCATCCCGGGAAGCTTTGAACGCGGCAAAGCCACCCCGGAGCTGACGGTTTTACTGATCGCGGAACTCGAAGCCATTCTCCGGCTCTGCGATGAAAGTGAACATCCCGAACCGGCGGCTGAATCGCTCAAAGAAGAACATGCCCAGCTGATCCATACACTTTACAGCGTTTTCTGGGATCCTGAACAGAAAGCCTTTTCCAATGTCTGGAAAGACGGACACTATCTGCACGAACCGTCGTTCGGTTCCTTCCTGCCTCTCTTCTGGAGAGGACTCGACAAAGAAAAACGAGCTGCGCTGATCAATTCCTTTGAAGAAATCCACGGATTCCCCGGCCATGCAGAATCTGTCGGCTTGAAGCGGGAGCAGACCGACGACACGGTTCACCTGCCTGTTGCTTATCAGTTCATGCTCCTTGAGACACTTCGTCAAACCGATGAAGCCCGTCCGTTACTCATGCTCTTCATCCACCGTGCCCGCGAAAACTTCGCGGTCTGGTTTGAACACGAAAGCATCGAAGCGGCGCGACGGACCGGCAGCGGGGAAACAACGGATCAACCGGCTTACGCGCTCGGAACCGTTACAGCCGCATTCATTCTCGCCGTACAGGACGAATTTCAACGTGAAGCCGCTCATGCCCCGTCCACCGCCCGGCTGCTCCTGAAATGGGCACGACGCCTGCGGATCGGCCGGGCCGACCTGCTCATCATTGCCGCCCTCCTGTTTGCGCTTCTGGTCGTGCACGTTGTCTATCATCCGCCGGAAAACCGCAATGCTGATGACCGCCTCGCTGAGGCCGCCCTGGATTACCAGCAGGGCCGGTTCAAAGAAACTCTGGCTATCTGCCGACGCTATCCGGATCATCCTCTTTCCCGTTTTCTGTATGCCAATATGCTTCTGCTTACAGAACAGCCCGCGCCGGCGGCAGAGCTGTACCGCCAGATTCTGCTTGAGAACGCCGGCAGCCCATCGGCTCTCTTCGGGCTGGCACTCGCCCTGCAGATGGACGGGCAGTTCGACCAGGCGGTTAAACGCTACAGAGACTTCATCGACATCTACCAGGACCGCTTGCCCGACGCCGCCGCACGGGCCGAAGAATTCCTGCAGTTTTCCAACGAACAGTTCCGGAGTCCGCCGCACTGGAAAAGCGTACTTGCCCTGCCCATGATGAATGACCTCGGATTATGAAGTTTACCCGCCGCAGCATTCCGTTATAGTTCCGATTCGATGAAAACAGCTCCCAAATCAGTCCTCCTTCTCTTTGTACTGCTCCTGGCCGCGGGGTGTTTTCGGAACGACATCCGAACCGCAACCTTCCGGATCGAAGCCCTCCGCACCACAGGCGATGCTGAAACACTGGAAAGAACGCTGCAGCAGATTGCCGGATTCAAAGAATGCAAACCGGACTTTGAAAACCGGACGCTGACCGTTGTTTTCGACGGCCGTGCCGCCGGCCTGAAAAACTTTGAATACGCCATCGTCAGCGCCGGATACAGCCTGCCGAACTGGCCTGCCGAGCCGTAATCTCAGAAAAGGAGCCCGATGAAACTGACCCTGACAACCCGTCCGCTTGAAACCCAGGCCAACGATGCCTGCATTGTTTTCGTACAGAATAAAAAACCGCTGCTCAGCGGAAATCCCGAACTCGCGGCACTGCTGGAAGAGCGGATCAAAAAAACCGGTTTCAGCGGTGAATTTGCCCAGACCCTGGTCTTTCCAACGTTTGGAAAAATAAAAACCGAAAACATCATTCTCGCCGGACTGGGTGAATCCAAAGAATTCCGCATGGAATATCTGGAACGCGCCGCTTCGGCCGCTGTGCGCGCCGGAAAAAGCGCCGGCATCAAAAACTTCGCCACAACCACGGAAACGGGACCAGGAAAAGTCCCTGATGCCGCTTTCGTCCGTGCCGTCGCGCGCGGCGCGGCATGGGGAACCTACCGCTTTGACACCTTTAAGACGGAAAAGAAAAAACGCGACACCTTCTCGCTGACGTTCGCCGGAGCGTGCGAAAACGCTGCCGCCTGCCGTAAAGCGCTGACCGAAGCCGACCTCGAAAGCCAGGCACTGCTTTCCACCGCCGACCTCGCCAACCTGCCCGGCAATGAATGCACTCCGCAAAAGGTCGCAACGTGGGCGCAGAAAATGGCCAGGGAAACCGGATTGACCTGCTCCGTATTGAACAAAGCCGATCTCCAGAAAAAAAACTGCAACGCGCTGCTCGCCGTTGCCGCCGGCAGTGCACAGGACGCAAAAATCATCACGCTCAAATACAAAGGCACCAACCCGAAAGCCAAACCGGTCGTCCTCGTCGGTAAAACCATCACCTTCGACTCCGGCGGCATTTCTCTCAAGCCGGGCAAAGGCATGGGCTGGATGCTTTACGACAAATGCGGTGGTATGGCTGTGCTGGCCGTCCTGCAGATGGTCGCCCGGCTCAAACCCGAAACACCCGTTATCGGCATGCTGACCGTCGCGGAAAACATGCCCGGCGGAACCGCCACCCGCCCCGGCGATATCGTCAAATCGCACGCGGGTAAAACCATCGAAATTCTCAATACGGATGCTGAAGGCCGCCTCGCTCTCTGCGATGCGCTCTCGCTGGCCCTGGAGCACAAGCCCACCGCCATCGTCGATCTGGCCACACTCACCGGCGCCTGCATCGTCGCGCTCGGCCACACCGCCTCGGCCGTCATCGGCAACAGCAGCGAACTCACCGCAGCACTCCTCAAAGCGGGCGCCGCCGCCGGGGAACGGCTCTGGGAACTGCCGCTCTGGAAAGAACATATGGATGACATGAAAGGCACCTTTGCCGACCTGCAGAATATCGGCAAATCCGGAACCGCCGGAACCATCACTGCGGCGGCATTCCTCGCTCATTTCATTCCCGACAGCGTCCCGTGGGCGCACATCGATATCGCCGGAACCGCCTGGGAAGAATCTTCCAAACCCTGGACAGACCCCGGCGCCACCCTCTTCGGCGCACGAACATTGATGGAGTGGATAACAGGACTGAAATAAACGCGGCTATCCGATCCAAAAGAAACAAAGAGGTAACTACAAATCCTCCAGTGGACTCGCCACGCCGTTTCCCCCTGTTGCAAAACATGCGTATAAACCATCGTTGTTTGCACATCATTGTGCCCCAGCAAAGCTTGAACCTATATCCGGCAGTTGAAATACTGAAAACAGGGTAACCTTTGGAATACAAATAGGTTATGAATACAAGGCAATGCACCCATTGGGTGCGGGAATGTTTTCAGCATTTCAACCCGAATACGGGTTGGCGATTTTACCGCATCTGCTTTGTTTCGAGATCCTTGGAGTAGATTGCGACGCAATCGACTTCACGTAAAACGCGTGCGCCAGCACGAACTCGATCCCCGCATCCTCACAGGCATCCGCCAGCCAAAAGCAGACAAAACAGCTCTCGCAGGTCACCGTCAGATCCTGACGGTACGGCTCGACCAGTTTCAGGAAAAACTCAACGTCGTTGTTCCTGATGTTGCGGTATACGAGCACCTTGCCCGCCCGGTTCATCACGCACACGTACATCTGCCGTGTATGAAGATCGATTCCGCAGTTGAATTCTGTCGTCGTTTGGTAATACTTCATCCATGCCTCCTCCGTTTAGTTGTCAATTGGGAGCCGCCTCGTGCGGAGAGCCCGCGTCCTTGACCAGGAGGAGGCACTCAATTTTTAGAATAAGGAATATATCGCCCTATCCAAAGGGCTTAGATGAGTATCAAATGGGTGCTGGCTGACGCCGTACCGCCGCCGCTTCGCTCTGGCGGTACGGCGCAGCAGACCCTGTCGTTAGGCAAAGTAAAAAAAATGATTTTCTGGATAGGATATTGAACAAATGAAAAAAACCCAATACTTTGAATACACACGAAAACGACCTGATCGTGCGAAAATCAAAGATAAATGGATAAAATATGTAATCGATAATCCAGAGAAAACTCAAATCCAGTCAGATGGAAGGATTCGGAGATGGGCTAAGATAGCTGAGATGAATAAATATTTAAGAGTTATTTTATTAGAAGATCATGAGACGGTACATAATGCTTTTTTCGATAGGTCTTATAAGGAGGATAAATAATGCGGGTAAAATATTTTTCAGACACTGATACCGCTCATTTGGAATTCCTTGATAATGATGTGCATGAAACGAGAGAGATCAGTGAAAATATTTATGTTGATCTAGATCAAAATGGCAATTTAGTTAATATGACAATTGAGCATGCAAAGGCTAATGCGGGGCTCAGGGAATTTTCATACCAAGAAATGATAGCACAAACAGCATAAATCCGCCGAACCAAACGCTTGAGAGGGACTGGGCAAAGCTGTGCCGTTTTTGAAAGTCAGTATTTAATCGACAGCTTAAGCCTTTTATCAAGGTTTTCGCTTGTCGTTGCCCAGCCCCTCAGCTTCACGTTGGAACCAAATACATATGAACAATTATTCAGGGCTAATATTTGGCATCATTGCGCTCTCCGTATTCTTTGGCGTGCTGTTATCTGGCATTAAACTGTGCATACGAGATGCCATGCGCCGGGGCAAATCACCGACATTGGTATCTATTGCCGTTATCCTATTCTTCCCGTGGGGATTGATAGCATGGCTACTATTTCGCCCTGATATTATAGACCCACAAGAGAGGCCGGTTAAGCTTTCTGACTATCGACAACAATGAAATCTGTTCCAACAACCATTAACCCCGAACGCTGACAAGCACAAAAAGGGTTGGCTCCGGAGAGTGGTTTCCCCGATTTTTAGCCTCTTCGAACAGCGGGTTCCTGCTTGTTTTCTTTTACGGGTTTTCCAACCAAACAACCAACCATTAACCCCGAACGAGATATTGTCAAATGTTGTGGATGGAGATTTGAGAAGCGTATCCATCTGAACCTTTTTTAAGCGGCTAAATCCATAATCCCGTCCTTGAATTTGACTC
>JASKKX010000034.1 GCA_030153935.1 Verrucomicrobiota bacterium
ATGATTTCCTGGCTGATCCTTAAACTCTGTACCGGAAAAGTAAAAGAGATTAATATCATGACGACTGTTATCGGCGTGTTATTTATCATAAAACTTCTCGTCAGACAGCCTTCCCTTTCTTTTTCGAAAAAATTTATCCGGCAGGACAGCGAAAGAATCAGCAGAAATATGGGCCCTTGTTTTTTAGATCTGAATTCGGTGCAGTGGGGCTTCATTGCCGTATGCGCCATGTTCATCGGCATGTCAAAAGCCGGTGTTCCCGGGGTATCCCTGCTGGCTGTCCCTATACTGGCCTTTATTTTCGGCGGGAAACAATCAACCGGGATGCTGGTCCCCATGCTCATGATGGCGGACCTCTTTGGCGTGGGATACTACCGGCGCCATGCCCAATGGTCCTACCTGATCAAAATTCTCCCCTGGGCATTTGTCGGCATCGGCCTGGCCCTCTGGGTCGGGGGAACCGTCAATGATCGCCAATTTAAAACCATTATCGCCGTACTGGTTTTTATGTGTATCGGATTGATGCTTTTTAAAGATCGATCAAAAGGAAAGCAGGTTTTTCCTGACAAATGGTGGCTTTCGGCATCACTGGGTGTTTTAGGCGGCTTTGCAAGTATGATTGGCAATGCCGCAGGGCCTGTTTTTGCCATTTATCTTTTGGCCAGGCATTTGCCGAAAAACAACTTCATCGGCACGTCTGCCTGGTTCTTTTTAATTGTTAATTTTTCGAAATTTCCGTTGCAGCTTCTGGTCTGGAAAACAATCAGTCGGCATACGCTTGTCATTGATATCCTGAATCTTCCGATCATTGCCCTGGGTGTATTCCTCGGGATCAAGCTGGTAAAAATTCTGCCGGAAAAAACCTTCAGACGTTTTGTTATTATGGTAACCGCACTGTCTGGACTTCTGCTGCTGCTTTAAAAGAGAAACAATTGCTTGTTTTTCAAAAAGCAGCAAAGCTCTCGCCCCGGATCAAACTTTTAAATGTGCCGCCAGCCGTCCTGATGTATTTCCGATATTTTAAAACCGGTTCTTCCCAGATTTCTGTAGTTCATCGGTTAACCTGTTTTTTATTCAGTGTGTTTGGAACGTCAGCAAGGCACAAAGGAATTATCGCTCCCGACGGCTTCTGCATCAACTTGCAGAAATCCTCTTTCTCGCCCGGAACACATCAAGCTCGCTTTTTGGGGCTCACTGCCTGCCGGTGCTTTCAAGAATCAAGGTAACCGGTCCGTTATTAATGAGACTGACTTTCATATCCGTCTGAAAAATTCCGGTTTCAACCTGCGGGCCGAGGCCGCGAAGTTCTTTGACATATTCTTCGTAGAACTGCAGCCCTTTCTCCGGACGGGCCGCATTGATATAGCTGGGGCGGTTGCCCTTTTTGCAGTCGCCGTAAAGGGTGAACTGGCTGACGGCCAGAACAGCGCCGCCGATATCGAGGACAGAACGGTTCATTTGACCAGCGTCATCATCAAAAATCCGCAGATTAACAGTTTTTTTTGCAAGATATGCACCGTCGGCAACGGTATCCTCACGTGACACTCCGACTAAAACAAGGAGGCCGATGCCGATTTCACCAACGATTTTACCCTCCACTTCCACGGAGGCCGCCTTCACGCGCTGAACAACCAGCTTCATCCGTTTATTCTGTAGCATGCGATACACGAAAAGTCGGCAGGCGGTTGAGCGCCGCGGCGATTTCATAGCGGCGCGGACGGGCCAGATCACCTCGCAAATCGCGGACAATGGTGTCGAGACCTTCACTGCTGAGATCGCGGTCGATCATGTCCAGCATCTCACGCAGCGGATATCCTTCCTGCATGTAGCGCAGTTTTGCATAATAGAGAAGCAGCCCGATCGTCAGGGTTTGACTCTCTTCGGCAATTTGCATCACATTGTCCAGGTTGATTTGGGCACGTCCGAACCGGATTGTTTTAATATCAAGGGCATCAATCACCTGATCGCGGTTGCCGACCACCGCATCAATACTGCTCGGCATAATCCAGCGCGAACGGCCCAGCATGGAGCCAAGATTGACAGCCGGGGCTTCCGGCGGCAGAGCCAGATTCAGTTTTTTGGCTTCCTCGGTGATGTCGGTAATCTGAAAATCTTCAATTTTCAGAACTGTGTCGGCGATCGGGATGTATTCGGCCACAAGGTTTTCCCCGCCGATAATCAGCGAAATCCCGAGTTCGTCCACCATCTGCCGGGCACGTTGTACCAGTGAGACACGCGGCGTCTCACCCAGCAGTCCGGCAAGGCGGGCATCTGAAGTCATAAATTCAGGCGAAGAACTGGTTTCGTCAAAAATCAATACGCGGGCACCGACTTCAAGGGCTTCGATGGTGGCGGCGGCCTGCGAAATAAAAGAATCCGTCGCAGAGGAGCTGTAGGAAGCCGGATCGGTGCCTTCAAACTCCGAAACAAAGGGGGTGATATTGACTTCCTGCACGCTGCGCCCACGGTCAGCGGCAATCTGCACTGCATCAGAGACTGTAATGACATTTTCACGACCGTCGCCGGGGATATGGTTGAAAACGCTGGCTGCAATGGCGCTCATGAAATCTTTCCGGCCGGTCACTGCATTGCCGAGAACGACCGTAAGGCCGGTCGGAATTCCGAGTCCCTTGAGCTGTCCGGCATTGGGAACATCAATTGATGCTTCCATGCTGCCGGCAGCTTCGAACGGAACGATGCTGTCAAAATCAGGCCGGTCACTATCCTGCTCACGGGCGAGAAAAGCCCCTTCGCCAACGAAACTGACCAGTCCCTGGGTGGCAAGCGTCTGGCGAACGCGATCGGCGTCTTCCATGCTGTTGACGAAGTTTTCCGCTTCTGCAAGATCGAGATTACAGCAAAAAAGGCTGGTGCCGATCACGACAGGCAGGTCTTCAAAAAAAACTTTCCGGGCCATTTCGCCATCAATCAGACGGCTGTCAGCTGCTCCGGGAAACACTTTGTACGGAAGTGCGATGCGAAGACGGGCGTCAATATATTCCTTGGTTACAATAACCGACGTCCGCGGCAGAATTTTCTGTCCCGGTTCAGGAATGACGATGTTGCGACGGGCCCAGCCGCTTTCATTAAAACGGGCGATTTGTCCGGCGGCCTCCGCGATATTGCGCGTCAAATAGTCTTCGAGAGCGATGCGGCGAACCGGAGAATCGTAAAGGTAGCCCGGGAGTTCGGCAATGGACTGCGGAACCCGGATGTTAAACACAGGATTTTCAGCATCACGGGAAATATCGATTTGGGGGCATTTGATGACATAACGGGCGAAGTCAAAGTCCCCGATGAGCTTCGTATATTCAGAAAAGGGTTTTCCATCGATTTCAGTGAGCACGTTGTAAAACTCTTTTCTATCTTTCATCGCGAAGTTTCTCCGTTGTTTTATTGATCAACTGCCAGTCCGAGACCGTTTGCACCTGCTGAAAAATGAGTGGAAATATTAGGTTCATACCTCTGCTGCTGTCAAACCATTACTCTTTGCTAGTACTTTACTAACAAATGCTTTGGGCTATCATCCAAATCCATGAATGATCTGGAAATATATCTGAAAGCAACCGGAGCAAAGGTCAGCGCCGCGCTGAATACCCTGCTCCCACCGGCCGTGGAACGCCCGCAAAGACTCCATGAAGCCATGCGCTACACGGTTTTTGCCGGCGGAAAACGACTGCGCCCGATCCTCTGCATTGCAGCATGTGAGTCCTGCGGAGGCTTGGCTGAACAGGCATTGAAGGCCGCCTGTGCGGTAGAAATACTTCACACCTATACCTTGATTCATGATGACCTGCCTGCAATGGACAACGACACACTGCGGCGCGGGTACCCGACCTGCCATATCCGCTTCGACGAGGCGACAGCCATTCTCGCGGGCGATGCACTGCTTACCCTTGCCTTTGAAATTCCGGCAACTGTTCCTGACGTTGGAAGCGCCCTGGTTCTCGAACTCGCCCGTGCCGCGGGAAGCCGTGGCATAGTCGGCGGACAGATTGAAGACCTTGCTGCAGAAGGCCGTCCGCCGGATGCGGATACCGTGGAGTACATTCATCGCAACAAAACCGCTGCGCTGATCCGTGCGGCCTGTGTGATGGGCGGTCTCTGCATCGGCGCCGACTTCCGATATCTGGAAAAACTGGCGCTGTATGGGCAGAATATCGGACTCGCTTTCCAGATTATTGATGACCTGCTCGACGAATCCTCAACGCCGGAAAAACTGGGAAAAGATATCGGATCGGACAAAGTAAACAGAAAAATGACCTGGCAGGCCGTGCATGGAATTGACGCCGCCCGGGCAAAAGCCCGGGAATTGACCACCTCGGCGACGGCGGCAACAGACGGTCTGCCGAACGGCGCCCGGCTCCGAGAGATTGCTGAAAAAATGCTCCGGCGCACCTTTTAACGAAGAAAGTCAGCCGGGCGGATTATCTTTGAAAAAGTCAGTCGAACGCTTTTCATCCGATGAAAACTGCGGACAGCTGTCCGCCGCCTGCACCTCTTTTTTGTGTCTGGCGCAAAACTGTACGAACGGATTAACCACATAATTTGCACAGTAACGGCAAAGGCAGGCATTTTCATTTTTTTTGAAAATCGGAACGGTTACGGAGCGATCGGCATCCGTAAAGATCGGCGGAGTCACAGGCTTTTTTTTAAAGGGAACTTCTGCCTCTGAAGCAAAAATAAAGCCGCAGGCTGAACAGCTGAGTTCTTCGCCTGTTTTCCTGAGCCCTTCATAGACCGGTTCGCGTCTCAGCAGCGCATCTTCACCGCAATGTGTACAGATAATTTCAATCGACGTTTTCTTCACCCCTGCCTCCGGACGATCGAATTTCTTCTGGATACTGCACTGTAAACCGAGTTCCTTCCTCCCTGTTTGAAACGAAGGAAACTCTTCCCTGCAGATATTTTTCAGTAATCAGTTTTATGCTGTACGTGCCGAGACCGTGTCCGCTTCCTTTCGTAGAAAAAGAACGAGTGTACATCTGCAGCTGAACATCCGGCGGCATGACCGGTGCATCATGCACGGTGAAACAGACATTACCATCCGCCCGGAAACAGCTCAGGGTGACTTTCTGCCCTTCAGGAACCGCTTCCAGCGCATTTTTGACCAGATTAGTCAGCACCCGGCAGATCAAAACCGGGTCCGAGCGGAAATTGAACTGTTCAGCCGCTTCATCCACCTCCAGAATTTTACCGCTCGCACAACGGAAGGAATGAAACTGACGGATAATGCGGGCCATCAGTTCCAGTGAATGAATTTCTTCAACCGACACTTTCAAATCGCCGCTTTCCGCTTCCGAAACAGTGCGCTGCGCATTGATTTCGTCGATCAACTGGCTGCTGGATTCCGAAATTATATCTGCAATCTCCTTGCATTCCGTCTCCGAAAATCCGGTTTTAACCAGAAGATCGGCGAGGCCCTTCACTTCGCCCGCCGTATTGAGAACATCATGGAAGAAAATACGCTCCAATACCTTACGACGTTTTTCATCGCTGATATCCATAATTGAAAAAACAGTAAAGGTTTCCCCTTCGACATCAATCGGACGGGACCACACTCTCAAGTCCAGCGCGGTTTGTTCGCCTCCCGCTCCCCGACAAAGCATGCGGCACTCCTGAACATTCAGTTTGTGCTGTTTCTGACTGTTCATGATGGAAATTACCGCGCCGCAGGTTCGGCAGAATTGGCCGGTTCCGCAGCCGCCTTCGGTCGGCGGTACCCGGGTGCAGCCGATCACTTCGCCGGGGCGCTTTCCGATCATGTCTTCACAAATGCGGTCAAAGGTTTCGTCTGAGTCTCCTTCCCAAACCTTATTCGCGCGGTTCGCATTCAAAAATTCAGCGAAAGCGCGATTCGCGAAAACAACCTGCCGCTGAGTATTCAGCACAACAGACAGAGTCGGTATAGCTGAGAGAAAATCATGCACATAAGGAAGTCGCGCCAGCTTTTCATGCTGCCGCCAAACATCTTCTGCTGTTGCGCGTTCCGCCGGGGCAAAAGCGGTTTCTACGGTCATGCTCATTTCTCCTGCTATATTGAGCGCGAGATTAACATAAGGCTTCCAAGCTCTGGAAGCTTTAGCGTATGTTTTTTCCAACGACAGGAACGCTATAATGAAAAAATTTCTGACCTTGGAAAACAGCGAATGGCTTCGGCGACTGACTATTTCCCGGGGCAGACTTTCAGATACACTTTACGCGATGTACTCCAGCCTGACGGAGGGCATCACCACGGATCCCGCGCTGATGAACATTCCGGTCGACGACCATCTGCCGCAGCGGGGAGACGGCGTATTCGAATCGCTTAAATGCCTGAACGGAAAGCTTTATAATGTCCGGGCTCATCTCGAACGCCTTACGTGTTCATGCATCGGCATCGGCATGAACCCGCCCTGCCCGGAGGCAGAACTGCTCGAAATCATCTGCGCGACGATCCGCGCAGGCGGGAAACGGGACTGTCTGATCCGGATACTGGTTTCGCGCGGTACCGAAAACATGGGAATCGACCCGGCACGTTGCAAAGGACCCATGCTCTATGTGGTCGCCTACCGCTATACGGCACGTCTTGAAAACGGTCACCTGAAACCGGCACGCGCCGCACTCAGCTCCGTGCCGATTAAACCCCCGCAGTTTGCAACGATTAAAACCTGCAATTATCTGCCGAACGTGCTGATGAAAATCGAGGCGAACCGGCGCGGCGTCGATTTTGTTATCTCGGTGGATTCAAACGGGAACCTCGGCGAAGGAGCCACCGAAAATATCGGCATTCTCACGAAAGAGAATGAACTGCTGATGCCGAAGCCGGAATATGTTCTCTCCGGAACAACAGCACGCCGCGCGCTGGAGCTGGCGCAGACGCTGGTCGGCGACGGCACCCTGAAAATCGCCGAATACCGGGATATCTCCCCGGAACAAGCCGAACAGGCCAGGGAAATTTTTATTTTCGGAACAACAACCGATGTAACACCGGTTGTTGAATGGGAAAACCGCCCGGTCGGCAATGGCCGACCGGGACCGGTCTCGGAAAAACTTCTGCAACTGTTAAAGGGCGATATGACACCGGAAAGTGCGACATTAACCGAAGTGTTTCAGTGAAAAACCGGATCGTACTGCTTTTGTCAGCTCCGCCCGCAGGCCGTTCCGCCGCTCCGGAAAACACATGGTGCTGACCGAAAAAAGCAGTTTGCTGCACTCGATCTGTCACGGGACCGTACTCAAGAGCTTAAACGGGTGGAAAAACGATGACTCCAACCCGTTCCGTCGAAAGCGGCGATGACGTTCGGCAGAAGCCCTGCGGCAAATTCATCCGGATCAAGTTGTCAGGCGTCGTCCCGCGCCGGGCAGTGCAGCCACTGTCGCATTTCGCGGAACACACTGCTACTGAGGCGATTATCCTGTTTGGCCGCAATCCGACAGTTCGTTATCCATTGCGTATTAATCGGTCTAGACGCTAAAGTACACGTATCGGGAAAAGGGAAAGTCTAATCCGCCCCTGTGAATGGGGTAGAAATTAATGTGGCAAATCTGAATAAGATTTATGTCTAAGAAACTACAGGTTCGTGATGAAAAACAAACGGGGCCCTTTTCGGCGCTGCAGACCGGCTGTGCCTTCGTTATGCTCACGAATATGTTGATCTATCTTGGAGTTATCGCCTTCGTGTTCAACCTGCTCGACCCTTCCAAGCTCGAAGAAAGCTATCTGGCTCAGCGCGGTTTTTCCATCCGTCCGGAGGCCGCGCCCGGAGGGCACACCCCCCGGAAGCCGTTCGATAAAAAACCGACACAGCACAGTATCCAGACTGAACTTATCGATTACTCTAAATTCAGCCCGAAACAAGAATCCTCTGCCGCGCTGGAACTCTCCAAAATAGAAAAACATACATTTTCCACTTATTCTCCAGCAAAACTGAGGCTGCCTAAAGCCGCTATCACCAGAAGCCCGCGACGATCAGGACACAAAATCTTTTACAATAAACATTCAGTGAAAAGCCGCCTCTTTTCTGTTTCTGTCTTCCCTCGCGCTTCACTGAGCCAGCTATACTCTCCGTATCAACTGCCTGCGCTTCGTTCCGTAACTTCTGAAAAATATGATACATTGCCCGTCGAAATCGTGCCCCTCCCCGGGGGTTCAATTCTCGGTCTTCCCGTCATCAGAAATGAAAAAAACGAGTCCTATCTCTCTGCTCCTCCTCCGTCCTCAGTGGCGCCTCCGTTTCGCGGGAACCTGCGCCTGAAGGCCCCGTCCACCGGGACAGAATCGAGTTATACCAATCAAACGAAAAAAACCGATTCCGATCTCCCGGCAAAAGATGCTCTATAAAGGTTGACAGCACCTCTCTTCTGGCCTATTTTCTCCCGTCTTTGACTCAATGAGGAATTTCTTATGGAAGCATACGCAGTGATTGAAACCGGCGGTAAACAATACCGGGTTGAAAAAGATACCGTTCTGAGTGTCGAACGGTTGAACGAAGAAGCCGGCAGAACGATCGAATTTGATCAGGTTCTCGCCGTTTCTGACGGCAGTGAACTTACCGTCGGTACTCCCGTCGTGAACGGAGCTAAAGTCATCGCTACCGTGGTCGAAAATTATCGCGGGGAGAAGGTGGTGGCATTCAAGAAGAAACGCCGCCAGGGATACCGCAGAAAAATCGGACACCGGCAGGAACTCACCAAGCTGAAAATCGAATCGATCAGCGCTTAATTTTTTAAAGGAGCAGAACAATGGCACATAAAAAAGGGCAGGGTTCTTCACAGAACGGTCGCGACAGTAATGCTCAGCGGCGCGGCGTTAAACGCTTCGGCGGACAATCTGTAACAGCCGGCAGTATCCTCGTCCGGCAGGTCGGTAATAAGTTTGTTGCAGGAGCCAACGTCGGACAGGGAAAAGACTTTACTCTTTTCGCCCTGAAAAACGGTGTGGTGGAATTTGACAAAGCCGGCCGGCGGGTGAATATCCGCGAACTGCAGACTGTATAATTTTTCCACCCATAGGAAAAATACACGGCGGGCTTTAAAAGTCCGCCTCTTTTGTTACAGAGACAGGCCCGTGAAATCTACTGTATTTAAAGACCGTGTTAAGATCTTTGTTCAGGCTGGAAACGGCGGGAACGGGATCGTTGCGTTCCGCCGCGAGAAATTCGCCCCGCGCGGTGGACCGGATGGGGGAGACGGCGGAAACGGTGGAAGTGTGATTCTGCGCGGTGACGCCGACGAAGACTCTCTTCATCCGCTCTATTACCATCCTCACCAGCGCGCCGAACACGGTGGACAGGGAAAAGGAAGCAATCGCACCGGTCGCACGGGGAAAGACAATATCCTGAAAGTGCCTTGCGGAACCGTTGTTCTCGACCCGGAGACTGAAGAATTTATCGGTGAAATCCTGGAAGATGGGCAGGAATTGGTCATCGCAAAGGGTGGACGCGGCGGACTTGGTAATATTCATTTCAAGTCGTCCGTCAATCAGGCTCCGACTAAATGCACACCGGGAACTCCCGGTGAAGAACATGCCTATCGCATTGAACTCAAACTCATGGCGGATGTCGGTCTTGTCGGTTATCCCAGTGCCGGAAAATCCACCCTGCTGACCGCACTCACCGATGCTCATCCCAAGGTTGCAGCCTATCCGTTCACCACTCTCAACCCGATCATCGGTACGCTTATCTACGAAAATTTCAGTCGGCTCCGCATTGCTGATATTCCCGGATTAATCGACGGCGCCAGCGAAGGGGTCGGCCTGGGGCATCATTTCCTGCGGCACATCGAACGCTCCCGTTTTCTGCTGTTCGTTATAGACATGGCCGCCGTCGATGGGCGCGACCCCGTCGAAGACTATCGCAACCTGCACCGCGAACTTGAAAGGTATAATCCTGAATTGGCCGGCCGGCCGTTTCTTGTGCTTGCCAATAAAATGGACGAAACGGCTGCATCCGCAAATTTAGACATATTCCGCACTGAAACCGGTCTTGAGCCACTGCCTATTTCTGCCGGATTCGGCGAAGGGGTCGAAAAAATAAAAGAAATGCTTTACCGTCACTTCTTTGCCAAGTAAAAGAGACTCTGCTTTTTCGAAGGGCGTTTAGCTCAGTTGGTTAGAGCGCCTGCTTCACACGCAGGAGGTCACAGATTCGAGTTCTGTAACGCCCACCATTTTCCCCCGCGCAATAAATATAACGGCTTCTTTCGAATCGGGATTTCCACATCCTGGGACATTACATCACGTCGAACTTGGCACGAACGGCTTCTTCAGCTTCCAGCCAGTACTCCGCAGAGCTTTTTTTATTCCCATCATTCTGTGCAGAAAAATAAGCGGCTTCACTGACTGTCGCGAAAAACTGATCCTGGGAAATGACAGGCTTCGCTTCATTCACGTTTTTATTCAAAGAAGTTTTTTTGACAGCCTTTTTGACCGCCTTTTTCGGCGATGCTTTTTTTACGGGCGCTTTTTTTACGGGCGCTTTTTTTGCCGGAGTTTTGATAGCATCAGCTGTTTTTTTCACTGTACTTTTTTTCGTCGTCGCTTTTTTTTCAGCCATTCCGCATCTCCTTATTGTCGATCTTTCACAATCGATATCGTATTGAACGATAGCACCCTGTCTTTTGAATGCAAGTTCTATTCAGACTCAAAAGGCGCTTTAACTGCCTGGTAAAATATGGTTCCATCCGGCCTGATTCTGGACGGAATAAAATGAAAAATAAATTATCCTCACTTGAAATGAAGCTTTCTGTGTGGTGCGCTGAAACCTTTGCATCATGCTTTCCTGAAATGGACCTGAGCGCCCTGCAAATCGGTGTGATTCCCAGCAGAAATGAACAGTTCGGCGACTGTCAGTGCGAAACCGCCATGAAACTGGCCAAAGAGCTTAAATCCAATCCCCGTGTCATTGCGCAGCGGTTTTCCGAAAAAGCCGTCCTGCCGGATTTTGTTGAAAAAATTGAGATTGCCGGACCGGGATTTATCAATATTCACCTCAAAACAACGGGCATTGCTGCACAACTGGATGCAATGCAGTTCGATGAATCCCTCGGCCTTCCGGATATTGGAAACGGGCAAACGGTTATCATCGACTATTCCAGCCCCAATATCGCCAAACCGATGCATATCGGTCACATTCGTTCCACCGTCATCGGCAATGCACTGGATCGTCTCTACCGGGCCTTAGGGTACAATGTCATCGCCGACAACCATTTGGGCGATTGGGGCACCCAGTTCGGTCTCATCATTCTGGGCTATCGTGAATTCGCTGATCAGGAGGCACTCCGGACTGCGCCGGTCGAGGAACTTGAACGTATCTATGTCAAGAGTTACACTCTTTCCAAAGAAGATGAGAACTGGCGCGACCGGGCAAAAGCTGAATTGGTAAAGCTCCAGCAGGGCGACCCCGAAAATCGCGCACTGTGGGAAAAATTTGTCGAGCTCACTCTCGGCGAATTCAACCGTATTTATAAACGGCTCGATGTTTCCTTCGATCTATACCGCGGCGAAAGTTTCTACAATGATCACCTTTCAGGAGTCATTGATCTGCTCAACGAAAAAAATCTTCTAGAAGAAAGCGACGGAGCACTCATCTGCAACCTCGAAGCAGACGGCCTTAATGTGGCCATTGTCCGTAAAAGCGACGGCGGTTATAACTATACGACCACGGATATCGCCACCGTGCTTGCACGCACTGAAGAATTCAAACCTGCCGAAATTATTTATGTCACTGATGAGCGCCAGCAGCTGCACTTTAAACAGTTCTTCCATATCTGCAGAAAACTCGGAATACCGACAAAACTGACCCATGTCTGGTTCGGCCTCATGCGTCTGCCGGAAGCGACTTTCTCGACCCGTGAGGGGAATGTCATCAAACTCGAAGCTCTGCTTGACGAAGCCGAAGCCCGGGCGTTGGATATAGTCAAACAGTCCAGCCCGGAAATGAATGAGATCCAGCAACGCGAAGTGGCCCGTGCTGTCGGCATTGGGGCCGTCAAATATACCGACCTGAGTCAAAACCCCCAGAGCCTCGTAACCTTTACCTGGGAAAAGGCCCTCGCGATGGACGGCAATTCTGCGCCGTATCTGCAATATGCCTATGCGCGGATCGCCAGTGTCCGCGATAAATATGCCGATAAATTCCCGGGAATAAACCCGGAGGACTATCCGATTGTTATCAATGAAGAGATCGAACGCCGTCTCGCGCTCAAACTTACGCGGTTTCCTGCGTCGGTGGAAACCGCCGCCAAACTGGATCGTCCCAGCATTCTAGCCGATTATCTCTATGATCTTTCACAGGCCTACAGTTCTTTCTACCAGAATGTCCCGTTTCTGAAAGCGAAGGAAGGCGTTCGCGAAAGCCGCATCCGTATCTGCACACTCACGGCAGCCATCCTGAAAAAAGGCCTTTCCCTTCTCGGCATCGAGACCCCTGAGCGAATATAAAAACGTCTCTCTCGCCTCCGCTCGGGTCATAAATTACTCAGAGAACTTTTGCAGAACCGACTCAAGAAGTCGCTGGGATCGGATGTTTTTTCCGGTCTTAACCACCTGATCCGGAACGAATTCTTCACGAAAATACTCCTTCACAGTTTTTTCCCGGCGGGCGAATGATGTGGGTCTGTTGTTCCCCATTGTCGTAAGATTTTGTCTTTACGGATTCGGAAAACAGAAGCAGAAGCGGTATGCTGTGAGCATCTTATGAAGCGTTTATTCCAACTCAAGTCGGGCTATCGACCGACCGGCGATCAGCCGGCGGCCATTGATGCGCTCTGTCGCGGTCTGCAGTCGGGCCAGCGATTTCAGACTCTGGAGGGAGTGACCGGTTCCGGCAAGACCTTTACCATCGCCAATGTGATCGCCCGGCAGGGGCGGCCTGCGCTGGTGATTTCGCACAATAAAACACTGGCCGCGCAGCTCTATGCCGAGCTGAAAAGTTTTTTTCCTGATAACGCCGTCGAATTTTTCATCAGTTATTACGACTATTACCAGCCGGAAGCCTATATCCCGCAGACGGATACCTTTATCGAAAAAGATGCTGCCATTAACGAGGAAATCGAACGACTGCGGCTGGCGGCGACCGACAGCCTGCTGAACCGCGAAGACGTCATCATCGTCGCCTCGGTTTCCTGCATCTACGGTCTGGGATCGCCGGAGGATTACAAGAATATGATTGTTTCAGCCCGGCAGGGCGAGGTGTGCAGTCGTGACGAAATTCTCGAGCAACTGGTCGCGGTGCAGTATGAACGCAACGATTTTGAACCTTCCCCCGGAACGTTTCGGGTGCGCGGCGACACAATTGATATTTTCCCCTCGTACGCACAGCACGGCATCCGGATCGACTTCTTCGGCAATGAAATCGACGGAATCAAGCGCATCGATCCGCTGACCGGTAAAACAGAAGAGACGTTAAGCCGTGTTCTGATTTCACCGGCCCGGCATTTCGTGATGCCGTATGAAAAACTGGAACCGTCGATCGACCGGATCCGGGCCGAACTGGAAGAGCGGGTAAAGTGGTTCGAAACCCGTGACAAGCTGATCGAAGCACAGCGGATCCGGATGCGGACAGAGTATGATATCGAAATGTTGAAAGAGATCGGCTACTGCGGCGGCATTGAAAACTATTCCCGCCACCTGTCGGGGCGCGCAGCGGGGGATCGCCCGGCCTGCCTGATTGACTATTTTCCGAAAAATTTTCTGACGATTATTGATGAGTCGCATGTAACGCTGCCTCAGATCCGCGGAATGTATAACGGCGACCGTGCCCGCAAGCTGACGCTGGTCGAACACGGCTTTCGCCTGCCGTCGGCGCTCGATAACCGTCCACTTGAATTCCGTGAATTTCTCGATGTGACCGGCCCTATCATTTTCACGACAGCTACACCCGGTCCGTTTGAGAAGGACAACGGCGGCAAACCGGTTGAGCAGGTGATTCGACCCACGGGGATTCTTGATCCGCCGGTCGAGGTTCGTCCGTTGAAAGGGCAGATTGACGATGTGATGGAGGAAATCCGCAGGCGCGCCGAGAACGGCGAGCGGACACTGGTAACAACGCTGACCAAACGCACCGCGGAAGATCTGACGGACTATCTCAAAAAAACAGGCTTACGGGTGCAGTATCTCCATTCCGGGATCGACGCGTTGGAACGCGTTGAGATTCTGCGCGATCTTCGCAAGGCGGAGTTCGATTGCCTGATCGGCATCAATCTGCTTCGTGAGGGGCTGGATCTTCCTGAAGTGTCACTGGTCGCCATTCTGGACGCCGATAAAGAGGGTTTTCTGCGCTCCGAGACTGCGCTGGTGCAGACTGCGGGCCGTGCCGCCCGCCACACGGACGGGAAAGTGATTATGTACGCCGACAATATGACCGGTTCCATGCGCCGGATGATCGAGATTACGGATCGCCGGCGCAAGAAACAACTCGCCTACAATCAGGAGCACGGGATCATCCCTGAGGCCATTCAGAAAGAAATTCAGGAAAGTCTCAAACACCTCAAACAGGGAGCAGAAAAACTGGAGGAACACATCGTTCGTGAAACGGGCGAAAGCTACGATGTCAACCAGACGATTCAGGAAATTGAACAGGAAATGCTGGATGCGGCCGAAAAACTTGAATTTGAACGTGCCGCCCTTCTGCGGGATCAGCTCTACGAGCTGAAAGCCTCGGCAGAACCGGCCTCGCCGGTTAAAAAAGAAAAAATCCTGTATGCCGGACGCAAACTGAAAAGAAAACGAAAATAAACATTTGTGGCTTTCATCCAAAATTATCAGATCGGCTCACAGAAGCGGAAACGCTCTATCGAAAAACCAAAGACGTTCGCGTCAAAGAGGGCACTCAAACCGTTTTTCTGGCTGCGGACGGAGATCAGTCATACGAGCAGATCGCCCAGGCCGCTGGGCGGGCCCGCTGGAGGTCGTCGAAGGCGGCGGGCCGTTCTGCTGTCCGCCTGCTGCGGGCCTTGATCATACGCTGCTGTTGCTTGAACAAATCGCAAGGAGCAATTCGAATGCCGAACAGGGGCAAAACCAGCCTGTGCGAGGAGTCTGGTTGGCGATGGCCGGCGGCACACTCAGGCAAACGCTTTGTTCGCGGACTTTATACCCAATAGCTTTTTGAAGAGGGTATAAGGGGTATAAGATATTCAACAATCAAGGTTGATTTCCCGACCTGCCGAGCTCCGACGGTGCCGACAACACGATGCCGCTGAAGTAACCCTTCCAGCCCAGCCGGTTCTTTGTCGCGTCGCACATTCCAAACACTGGGAATTCCGGATCTCGTTTCCCCCCTGTCAGGAAAAACAGGGCGGAAACATTTCCAGGATATTGGACCCGTCAGTCTTCTTCGGCCTGCTTATCTGCCTGCGCAGCGGCGATCACCTTCTGGGCGATGTTGGAAGCCACCTGTTCGTAGCGGGCGAATTCCATCTCGAACGAGCCGCGACCGCCGGTAATGGAACGCAGTTCGGAGCAGAATCTGAAGGTTTCCGCCTGCGGAACCTCGGCTGTGATGACCTGCATCCCTTCTTCTGTTCCCATGCCGAGGATGCGGCCCCGCTTGGTGTTGAGGATCCCGGTGATATCGCCCAGATATTCGTCGGGAACGGTCACTTTCATCGTCATCACCGGTTCGAGCAAAACCGGTTTGGCCTTTTCGATCGCTTCGTGCAAGGCTCGCGCGGCGGCAATTTTGAAGGCGACTTCGGATGAATCCACCTCGTGATAAGAACCGTCGTAGAGTTCGACTTTGACGTTGATGACTTCAGCGCCGACCAGCGGCCCTTTGGCCATCCCTTCGATAAATCCTTTTTGACACGCCGGAATAAAGTTGCCGGGAATGGCGCCGCCGACGATTTTGTTGGAAAACCACTCCTCATCGGAGCTTGGAAAAATCCGCACATAACACTCTCCGTACTGCCCGCGCCCACCGGATTGCTTTTTGTGCTTGTGGTGGCCTTCGCCGCTGGCCGTGATGGTTTCCTTATAGGCGACTTTCGGCGTGTGGTGCGTAATTTCCACTTTACTGCGATGTCGGATACGCTCAAGCGTCACATCCAGATGCATGTCGCCCATCCCCCACAGAATCGTTTCATGCGTCTCGTTGTTGCGCTCGATGCGGATGGAGGGGTCTTCGTCGGCGGCGCGGTGCAGTGCGGTGCCGATTTTGTCTTCGTCACCTTTGGTTTTCGGCTCAACCGCATAGGCTGTGACCGGATTGGGAAATTCAATGGCCTTAAAGGTGATCGGGTCCGCCGGCGAGCAGAGGGTATCATTCAGAAAGGTATTTTTGAGTTTGGGCAGTGCAACAATATCGCCCGCTTTGGCTTCCTGGCAGTCGGTCTGTTTTTTTCCGTTCACGAAAAACATCGAACCGATGCGTTCTTTTTCGCCTTTCACGGAGTTCAACACTTCCGTGTTGGGCTTCAGGCTTCCGCGATAGATGCGCATGAAGGCGAGCTGCCCGGTGAAGGCATCGTTTACGGAGCGCCAAACCAGACCGGCGAACGGTTCGCTTTCGCCGGTGGTCACTTCGTGCCCGTCGGCGCATGTGACCGGATAGTCTTCCGGAGAGGGAAAGAGGCGGCTGATGGAGTCCATCGTCTCTTTGACGCCGATATGCGTCTTGGCTGACGCCGCAAACACCGGAATCAGATGGGCTTCGTGTACGGATTTGCGCAGGCCGTCGGAAAATTCGTCGGCAGTCAATTCAACACCGTCAAAATACTTTTCCATCAGGGTGTCATCGGTCTCGGCGGCCAGCTCGATCAAATGGTCCCGAATCGCTTTGACGGTTTCTGCCATGTCCGCAGGGACCGCCTCTTTCGGGGTGTTAAGGATATCCACTTCGGAATTGCCGTCAGAGGTTGGCAGAACCACCGGCACACATCGGCTGTCGCCCCACCGGGCTTTTACCGCAGACAGGGCTTTGTTGAAATCGGCATCCGGCTTATCAAGTCCGCTGATAATAATACCGCGCGGCAGGTTGCGGTTTTCGCAGACCCGCCAGGCACGGTTGGTTCCGACCTGAATACCGGAGACGGCGTCCACAACAATCAGCGCGGCATCCGTGACCGATGCGGCGGCGGTGAGCTGTCCGATAAAGTCGGCATAACCGGGAGTATCAAGCATCACAAAGCGTCTCTGTTTGCCGCTGGCGGCGGTATAAACCCCGTCGAAGGGCTTCGCCCAGATGGAGATTCCGTGCTCCTGTTCTTCAGGGGTCCAATCGGCCATACTGGTTTTATCGTCCACGGAACCGATGCGGTCGGCGGTTCCGAGGATATTCAGCATCACGTCCAGCAACGAAGTCTTTCCGCTTCCTGTATGCCCCATCAAAGCGAAGTTACGCACACCTGCAATCGGAATTCCCTTCATTGATGATCTCCTTCGGGTCTAATGTTACTGTCAGAATCAACGCTGCATACCATGTGCAACGCATGAGTATGCCAAGATACACGACTTCCTGACAGGCAGCAATATTTTTCAAATGTGCGGGAAATATTTACCGTCCATTAAAACAAAATTTTCTGTCAGGTCAGCTCCGGCAGTCCCGCGGCTTGACTGCAAGGACTTCTCATTCATAATGTCGTGATTATTTCAACCTGGGTCCGATAATGATCAAAGTAAAAAATCTGACCAAACAATTCTCCGGTCATACAGCGGTGGATGACATTTCGTTTGAGGTAAAGCGCGGCGAAGTTGTCGGCTTTCTCGGCCCGAACGGTGCCGGGAAAACCACAACCCTGCGGATGCTGACCGGCTTCCTGCATCCGTCCCGCGGCGCCGTCGAAATCGCCGGCTGCGACATATTCGAAAATCCGATCGAAGCGCGCCGTCACATCGGCTATATGCCGGAAAACTGCCCTCTCTACACAGAAATGCGTGTGGACGAATACCTGGAGTTCCGCGCACAGATCAAAGGAGTTCCGCGCAAGGCGATCCACAGACGACGCGATACGGTGAAAGAGCAATGCGGCCTTACGCTTGTCGGCCGCCGGATCATCGGGCAGCTGTCGAGGGGATACCGTCAGCGGGTGGGCCTTGCCGACAGCCTGATCCACGACCCGGATCTGTTGATTCTCGACGAACCGACGGCCGGACTGGATCCCGGGCAGATCCGCGAAGTGCGCGAGTTGATTCACCGGCTTGCTGAGCGCCACACCCTGCTGCTCTCAACGCATATTCTTCCGGAAGTGGAAAGGACCTGCCCGCGAATTCTAATCCTGAATGAAGGCAGGATTGTCGCATCGGACTCTCCGGAAAGTCTGCAAAAGCGGCTGGAGGGCGACATCCTCATCAGTGCTGAGATTCCAGGCGATCCGGCCGCAGTCAAGGCCGCGCTGAAAAGCATCCCGGCGGTGGACGTGGTGGTGCATAAACCGCTTGAGGAGGGCTGGAACCGCTATCGGATTGACGCCTCTTCCCCCGAAGCCCGTACACAGATTTTCGACTGCGCGGTTTCCAATGGCTGGAAACTCCGCGAACTGCATCTGGAAAGCCGGTCTTTGGAAGATGTTTTTATGGCCATCATACGCGACAGCGCAACGCCAAGGAGTAAATGATGAGATCCTTTTTCTCGCTCTGGAAACGTGAACTGTCCGCCCTGTTCCTTTCGCCTATCGCCTACGTCATGCTGATGTTTTTTCTACTGGTCACCGGATGCGGCTTTTATTGGCTGGTTAAGGAAAATCTGGAAGTAATGCGATCGGTGCAGGGGCTCATGATGGTCATCTGGGCCTGCATGCTGATTGTGCTGCCGGTTCTCACCATGCGCACCTTCGCTGAAGAACGCAGAAGCGGCACGTTCGAAACTTTAATGACCGCTCCGATACACAATTCGACCGTGGTACTGGCAAAGTTCGCCGGAGTCTGGACCTTCTTTATACTGATGTGCGCGCCGACGCTGCTTTATCTGAAAATTATCCAAATCCTTTCGCCGGAATCTGTATCCCTGATGGATACGGGTCCGATTGTGGAAGGTTATCTGACGGTCGGCCTGATTGCCGCGGCTTTTCTGGCGATGGGAATGCTCGCCTCTGCACTGACCTCTAACCAGATTATCGCCGCCATCTCGACCTTCTCGATTATGAGCATTCTCTTTTTTGGCGGCCTTTTTGAACCGCAGCTTTCCAATAATCCGATGGTACGGGAAGTCGGGGGATATCTCTCTCCCGCTTTGCATCTGATGGAAGCCGCGCGCGGGGTTTTCGATTCCCGCCCCGTGGTATTTTATGTAAGCCTGACTCTGTTTTTTCTTTTTGCAACGGTCAAAGTCGTTGAGAACCGGCACTGAACTATGAAACCCCGCAAACATCATCTGTGGATCCGATTCAATTCTGCCATGGCCCTGCTGCTGGCTGCTGTAATTACATTGATGGTCAATTATCTCTCTTTCCGCCACTATTATCGTGGAGATTGGAGTTCTGCTCAGCTCTATACTCTTTCCGCCAAAACCACCGGACTGCTCGACAACCTGGATAAGCCGGTCGACATAACCGTTTTCTTTCAACCCGGCAATGTGCTTTACGACGATATCAGCAACCTGCTCCGTGAATATCAGTTCCATTCCGACAAATTGAATATTCGGTGGGTCGATCCGGACCGTGACATCGCGCAGACCGAGGAACTGGCGGTTAAATATCAGGTCACCGAACCCAACGTGGTTGTGTTCGACTGCGAGGGACGTAATAAATATGTCCGCGCCGATGAAATCGCCGATATCGATGCTTCCAGCGGCATTGAGCGCATCACTGCGTTCAAAGGTGAACAGGCATTTTCATCCGCCATTCTGGGCGTTGTACAGGAAGTTGTTCCGGTCGTTTATTTTCTGACCGGTCACGGCGAACGTGATATCACTGATTTTGACCGACGTACCGGTTTCTCCGGCGTCGCCCAGTTGATTGAACGCGATAACATTGAAGTCAAAACGCTGCTGCTGAGCACCGAAAAACAGATTCCGGCCAACTGCGCCGCGCTGATTGTGGCGGGTGCGTCCCAGAGTATGTCCCAAACGGAAGCCGATATCATCGATTCCTGGCTGCGCCGCAGCGGCCGACTGATGGTGCTGACTGACGCCGGTCAGACCTCCGGACTCGAAAAACTGCTCCGCGACTGGGGTGTACTGCTGCGCAACGACATCGTACTCGATCCCGCTCGAACACTGACGGGGCGGGAAGTGTTTGTTGCCTCCTACAACCGTCACCCGATTACCGACAAACTCGGGACCACCGCTGCGATCTTTCATCTTCCCCGCTCCGTCGAGCCCGACTACACTCAACAACCCAAATCCACCTCGGCCGATCGACCGCAGGTCACACCGCTGGCCTTGTCGTCCAAAAGCAGCTGGTCGGAAACCCAGCCCGAACAAACGCCCCCGAAATACGACGAGAACACCGACGATCTTCCCGGGCCGGTTTCCATGGCGGTCGCGGTCGAAAAAGGCGGGACCACCGGACTGCTCGATATGCAGATCCGTCCGTCACGGATCGTCGTTTTCGGCGATTCCGGGTTTGTCTCCAACAGCGGACTGACTGGAGGGGATGTCAGTCTTTTCATGAGCTCTTTAAACTGGCTGCTGGATCGCGACCAGCTCATGGCTATCGCCCCCAAGCAGGTCAACGATTCCCACCTTAAACTGACCCTCAGCGACCTGCGCGCACTTTTCTGGAGTGCGGTCGGACTTATCCCTGCATCAGCCGCCCTGTTTGGAGCAGGAATCTGGATACGGAGAAAAAAATAGTTTCATGAAATTTAAACTCACAACCTGGATGCTTTTAGTCGGTGCACTGCTGCTCGGCGGTTTTATTCTGGTTTTCGAGCGCGGAAGCGAAACCTCCCGCCAGCAGGAACAGCGCACGCGCACAGTCTTCAACGTCTATCCGGACAGCCTGGATAAAATTCAGCTGGAACGTGGCGGTGTACAAATCGAATGTATGAAAGTCGGCGGGGTCTGGCGACTGTCCAAACCGGTCGATGCTCCTGTTGATACGGCCCTCATAGAAAAAATGATAGCAGGCCTGGCCCGTGTAGAACGCGGCGAGCTGATCAGCGGCGACAGGCTCAAAGAGCGCGGTCTTACTCCTGCCGATTACGGTTTTGATGAACCGCGTGCGCGCATCAGTTTCAAAAACAGCCGGGGCACCTTCACCTGGCTGATCGGTCGTGATGCGCCGCTCGGCAATATGCTTTACGTCATGTCCGTAGACAGCGGAGACATTATTTCCGCCCCTCAAGCTCTGCTCAATCTCATCCCGCAGGATCCCTTCTGGATACGGGATCGTATTCTGTTTTCCGGAGAAATTTCCATGGTCCGGGGGCTTGACCTCCGTCGGGAAAGCGGCTTCCTCCAGCTGCGGCGATCCGGGAAAAACAATTGGCTGATGCAGCAGCCGTATACCGGCCGTGCCGATCTGCAGGCTGTTCATGCCCTGATTGAAAAATTATTTTCTGCACGCATTAAACATTTCATTACCGATGAAAAAACAGACCTTACGGTTTACGGGCTTGAAAAGCCGGCCATTACACTGACTCTGTTCACTCAGAGTGAACACACCCAGACTCTGATGATCGGTAAAGCGGTGCCGGAAAATCCCGAGGAGCGTTATGCCAAACGTGTGGAAAATGATTCGGTATTCACCGTATCTTCCGGCTGGGCGGCGGAATTAGAAATCGATGCCAACCAGCTGCGCAGCTGGCGGCTGACAGATCTTCAGGCAAACCGCATCCGATCTGTCAAACTCACCCGGGGAGAACAGCAGGTGGAAATGGTGAAATCAAACGGACTGTGGCAAATCACCCGCCCGGCTCGCTGGAACACCGATCCCGAACGGGTCAATGAGCTGATCCGATCCCTCACTGAAGCGCCGGTTCAGGAGTTCTTCGATGCTCCGACAGACGCACAGTCCATGCGCATAAAAAATGCTCTCTGGGAAGCGGTTCTGGCCACTCCTGATCAGACCTGCACCTTACGGTTCAGTGCTCCCGACACAAACGATGTGCGTCTGGTCCGATCCAATGACGAACCTCTTCTGTACGCTGTCCCGGCAAATACCGTTCGCGAACCATTTGCCGACCCCCTTTTCTACCGCAACCGGACCGTGCTGGAAATCAATCCGTCTTCTATCAGTCAGATTACCGTGCACTCTGAAACAGGCGAAGAAACCGTATGCAAATCCGCAGACGGAAGCTTTATCAGCAAAACTCCGGGCCGCCCGGTGGTAACCACCGCACTGACCGATCTGGTATGGCTGCTCAATGATTTCCAGGTTGAACGTTACGAAACATTCAATCCTGATTCACTGGATCCGTATGGACTCAACACGCCCCAGACTAAATTAACTGTTACACTGGAAGGAACCGATGCCATCGGGCATGTTGTTCTGGTTGGGAACGAAACCGAGGATGGCTTTTTTGCCATGCTTCAGGGGCAGAATACGGTCTTTGTCCTTTCGAAAAAAACGGTCGAGGTTCTCACTCGGAATTTGACCAGTCCGTCCGAAAATATGAAACCGGAATAATGACTGATAAAAAGCAGCGGCCTGTCGATCATCGTAAAGTGTCCCGGCATCTACTCCCTCTGGCGGGGTTTGCTCTGGCGTTTTCTTTTCTGCTGGTGCTTTTCGCCCTGTTCGTCATCGGCCTTCCCGAACAACTCACACAGCGAATCAACGCACAGGTGCTGAAGGCGGGCATTCCGCTTCACTTCGACTCCATCCGGCTCTCACATCAGGGCTGGGTACTCGGCAATGCCCGGATTTACAGTGCGTCTCCTGATGATCTCAAGCCGATGCTCCGCGCAAAAAAACTGTATGTTCTGGCATGGCCTGCCGACTGGAAAAATCTCTCCCGCGCCAATTGGAATTTTAAAGTATACGTCAAAACTCTTGCTGTATCGCTGGGGCAATCCTGGGAAAACACACTTCCCCCGACTCACCCGTTCCGCACAGTTCATCGTCTCAAGGCCTCGCTAACGGCCGGTCCCGAATTCGTCACCGTCAAAAAGGCCTACGCGCAATGGGGAGAAGCGGAGATTCGTGCACACGGCTCCGTGTCTCTTTCCGGGCGCGGCAAATCAAAGCAGAGCGCCGATAAGCTCCGCAAACGTGATGTTTCTTTACCGGTCTTTTCCTCGGTTGCCGCTGAAACGGCAGACGTGTTGAGCCGGTTGCAGTTTGAACAGGATCCGCAGATTACCCTGGATTTCAATCTAGATTCCGCCCATCCGGACCAAGCCGTTCTGGATGCCGCTCTTTCAGCGAAAGGACTGCTCTGGAACGGCCATCGATATGAGAGTCTCTCCGGAGTTCTCAACTGCCTCAACCGGCAGTTAACACTGTCTTCTCTTGAACTGGCGCAATCTGACGGCAGCCGACTGACGTTGTACGGAACATCAGATATCGCCGATGGAGAAACAACGCTTTCTGCGACAAATACTCTTTCCGTGCAGGATCTGCTC
>JASKKX010000099.1 GCA_030153935.1 Verrucomicrobiota bacterium
CGGGACTGAGAAAAATGTTCTGCAGCAAGTCCGCAAACGAGCTCAAGTCCGGTGGTAACGACAAAATAGACAAACACCTTAGTTAACAGATGCGAGCCCTCCAGCAGGGAAACCGCCGCCATAAGTATCAGAGCGCTCGTACCGTAAAGAGGAAGATACGGTCCCTTTAAGAGGCCGGGGTTGACAAACTGTTTGTCACGGAAAGAACGATAAGAAACCTCAAGCACCCACCCAAGTATGGAAAAACAAGAAAAAGAAAAAAGTATGCTTAAAATATCAACCTTCATTTTACAGACCTTAATCCGTGCTGTTCAAATCTCATCAGTCATTACCTCTAATACGCTAATACGGGCGGAGTCCGCAACCCTCAACCCCGCCCCTCTCTCAGAGGGCGAGGGAAGTTGAAGAGTTTCTTTCCATTATCGCTGAGGCAGACCAGGCATCATTCGGTCTGCGTCTTCTCCCTTTTTCTCATGGAGAACCGGCGAAAGCCCATCTCCTCCTTGATGTTTACGAAGACCGGCTCAACCGTTTGTTTACGAAGCTTGCGGAGCGCTTTGCCGACTGCCTTTTCGTTGTAACAGCCGGTGTCGTCCGGTACGTTTTCAGGGATCACAATAGCGGCGGGGATGCTCGCAAGGATCGGGTTGAGCTGTTGTTTGTCGGTGGGCGTATCGGTCACGTGCTTCCCGACGATCAAAAATGCATTCGTCGGCAGTGCGTCGACCGCATCAATCGGGCGGCCATATTTCTCCTGAATCACGACTTCTTCATCTTGGCGCGAAGTTGGCGTCAATGGATGCGTTAAGTCCGAAAAAACCGATGCGTCTTGAATGATCCTGAAGGGCGGGGTCCAGGCCGGCGCTCTCATGTACCGCGCCAGAGGGAGGTCGGCGTCGGTTCAGGCAGCGCCAATTCGAGCCCCAGAACGATCTTGTTCGAATCATACGGCGCGGTCCGCGGATGATGAAGCTCCTGTCCGCCCGGGTTACGTTAATAAGCTCGGGGGGTCGGTCACATATTCCGATGTGCGCTCCTGAAACTCCGTTTCGACGAGAAAACCCTGCACCATCTTTTCGGAAGGACCCCGAAAGCACAACCGGGGCATACCACACGCCATCGGCCCGTATCGTTTTTCGGATTCGTCTGCATCATGGCGGCTCCCAGGAATCTACCGATTCTGCAACCAAAAGTGGAATTCCCTCCGCTCTGATTATTCGACATTCTGAATCTGTTCCCGGATGCGTTCGAGTTCCGTTTTAAAAGCGACAACCTGTTCGGTGATCATCAGATCATTCGCTTTTGATCCGATGGTGTTGATTTCGCGGAACAGCTCCTGCGCCAGAAAATCGAGCGCGCGGCCGGCCGGGTCATTTTCGCGCATAATTTTTTTAAACTGCTGAATATGACTTGCCAGTCTGGTTGTTTCTTCGGAGATGTCGCTGCGTTCTGCAAAGAGAGCAATCTCTTTACGTATCCGCTCATCTTCTGCATGAATTTTAAATTCGCTTTTTTCCAATCCCTGAACGAGCTTGTTTCGATAAGCGGAAACAACCCGTGGAGCACGGATCTCGATTTTCCTCCGCATGGCTTCAAGTTTTTTCAACCGGGCGAGCAAGTCCGTTCCGAGCGCACGACCCTCACATGCGCGCATGGCGTTCAGTTTTTTTAACGCGGCAAGCAGTGCTTTTTCCAGGGCTTCAAAAATCTTCTCCGGGTCCTGTTTTTGCGGCGGCGTATTCAACAGTCCGGGAATCTGCAAAAGCACAGAGGCGTTCAGATCGTCTTTTAACCCCAGTTTCTTTGCGACACGGCGCAGCTGATCCACGGTATCTTCTGCACGTTTTCGATCCACCTGCATCATCGCATCGCCAACGGCGGACTCCAGCTGGATCGTTCCGCTGATTCGTCCGCGTGACACGGCTGCCTGAATCACTTTCTGAACCCGGGACTCCAGTTCGGCCAGCTGCGGCGGAAGACGCAAGGCAATGTCGAGCTGTTTGCGATTTACAGAACTGAGTTCGACGGTGACGCACACTCCATGGCTGCGTACCGCGGCGCGGCCAAACCCTGTCATACTTTTCGCGGCCATGGTTCCTTACGGGTTATGGACTTCAACTTCTTCTGCGGAGCGGACTTTCTGTTCAATCCGGAACAGCTCGCGATCCCAGAAAACATCATCCGGCTGCATCCGTCCGTATTCCCGGATCTCTTCATATATCCGCTCGCACAGACCTGTCTCGGCGCTCAATCGGCAGACATTGAAATGCAGAATCAGCGGATCGCTCTCATGAGCATGCACCGTGACCTCATGATGCACACCAAGGTGAACAAACTCGCGGGATCGCAGAATGTTTTTCTCATCGGGATCGGAAGTCGTGAAACGTTTTTTCCATTCAGCAATCTGCTGGACATCTTTATCCCCGCGACCGGAGACGTTGATGATCAGCAGATCGTCGTTTGAAAACTCTCCGGCGTGCTGGATGACCCACGCAACAGCGTGCGAACTTTCGAGCGCAGGCAGAATCCCCTCCCATTGCGCGAGCTGATCAAAACCGGCAACCGCGTCCGCATCCTCGACATACGTATACTCGGCGCGGCCGATATCGTGCAGCAGGGCGTGTTCCGGCCCGACGGACGCATAGTCGAGGCCGGCGCTGACCGAATGAGTCAGCAGAATCTGTCCGTCGTCATCCTGCAGCACATAACTCCTGGCTCCCTGCAGCACGCCGACTCTTCCGCCGGCGAAACGCGCTGCGTGTTTTCCGGGCTCAATCCCCAATCCGCCGGCTTCAACCCCGATCAGCCGCACGCGTTCATCTTTGATAAAGGGATGGAAAATACCGATCGCATTGCTGCCGCCGCCGACACAGGCAATGATAGCTGTCGGCAGACGCCCTTCAGCTTTAAGAATCTGTTTGCGCGCTTCCTTCCCGATGACACTCTGGAAATTCCGCACCATTTGCGGGTAGGGATGCGGACCGAACGCGGTGCCGAGTACATAATGCGTATTTTTCAGGTTACTGACCCAGTCGCGCATCGCATCGTTAATTGCCTCTTTCAGCGTCTGTTGTCCGGCGGTGACGGCAACCACTTCGGCGCCGAGGCTTTCCATCCGAAACACGTTGAGCGCCTGGCGTTCCATATCCACTTTGCCCATGTAGACAACGCACTTCATGCCGAAGAGCGCGGCCGCGGTGGCAGTGGCGACGCCATGCTGGCCCGCACCGGTCTCTGCGATCAGCCGGGTTTTGCCCAGGCGTCTGGCCAGCAGCGCCTGACCGATGACGTTATTGATTTTATGCGCCCCGGTGTGGTTAAGGTCTTCACGCTTGAGGTAAATCTTCGGCCCGCCGAGCTGGTCCGTCATCCGTTTGGCAAACCAGAGCGGAGACGGCCGTCCGACATAGTCGCGCAGATAAAAATCGAGTTCTTTTTTAAAGGCGGGATCTTTCTGTGCCGCCTTGTAAACCCGCGCCAGCTCATTGAGCGGCGCCATCAGCGTTTCAGGGACAAACATTCCGCCGTACGGGCCGAAGTGTCCCTGTCTGTCCGGTTGAGTCGTTTTCATTTTCTCGCGTTTCCTATAAACCGTTTGACTTTGCGGATATCTTTGACCCCGGTTTCTTTTTCAACCCCGGAACTGACATCGACGCCCCATGGCTGCACGGCGGCGATGGCCTCCCTCACGTTATCTGCATGCAGGCCGCCGGCAAGCATAACGGGCTTTCCAAAATCAGTTTTCATGGCCAGTGCGCGGTCCCAGCTGCCGAGCTGCCCGGTTCCGCCGATGGTTTCCGGGTCAAACGAATCGGCGAGCAGGACTGAGGGCTCCGGCTGAATCGCACTCAAAATGTTTCGGTCAACACCTGCCTGCATTTTCGGTGACAGCCAGACTTCCAATCCCTGGAAAAGCGGACGGTCTATTTTCCAGTCATTGGACGTCAGATGGATCTGCACCACATCGAGGTGGCATGCCGTGGCAACGGCTTCAACCTCGGCAGAAGAGGGCTCAACAAAAACTCCGACTTTTTTAATCTGCTCCGGGATGCTTCTGAGCCAGCCGGCAACCTGTTCGGGCCGTACGTAACGCCCGGAGCGCGGCCAGAATACAAAGCCGACAGCGTCGGGCTCTGAAGCACAAATCTGCTCCAGATCTTTTCTGGAGCAGACTCCGCAGATTTTAACAAAAACGCTCATTTTGCTGAGATCAGCCTTCCACGCTTTCCTCTGCGAGCTCCTCTGCAAGTTCCTCGGCCGCATCGAACGCCATGTCGCGGCGAATTTCTGCATCGCTGAAAAAGAGCGGATTCTGCCCGTCGGCCCAGGCAATGCGGATGTCACTGATGCCGATAAAACCGAAAGCGGCGCGCACCTGCGAAGTAAGCGCATCGCGTTCGTCGTCTTCCTTGTACACTCCGCCGGAGGCAACCAGCAGGATAATCGACGTAATATTATGCAGCGGCTTCGGTCCCTCGTCTGTCAGTTCAAACATCAGGCCGGGAGCCAGAATCTGATCCATCCACGCCTTCATTAAGGCGGGAGCCGCGAAGTTCCACATGGGCATCGTCAACACCAGCACGTCGGCTTTTTTCAGCTCATCGATCTGCTTCCGGGCATAGTTCAGTGCCGCATCTTCGGCCTTGCTCGGTTCATAGACCGGGTCAAAAACAGGCATCCACATCCGGCGGTAGAGATCGTTGGAATAGTACGGCGGTTTATCCTGATAGAGATCAATATTATTCAGTTCTACATCGGGATTGAGCTCTAACAATTTACCGAAAAAGCGCGCGGCAAGCTGTTTCGAGACAGACTGTTCGACCGGCTTTGGGTTGGCGCACACGTGTAAAATATTCATTCGTCAATACTCCCGGGGTTTAGTTCGTTCTGAAAGCCAATGGCGCAGACTGTAACAGCGGCGCGGGGCGGGGCACAAGCGTTTCTTCCGCACGAGAGGAAAATAAACTGCAGAATCCAGACAGAAACTGGTGAAATGCCGATTGTTTCTTCTTATTTTCCGGTTTCAACCGGTAATGTTCCCTCTCAAGGAGCTGGGACGTATGCACGTTTCATTTATCGGCGGAACGGGCAACATCAGTTCTGCTGTTTCAGAACGGGCGGCTCGGAAAGGAATCGAGCTGTGGCACCTGTTGAGAGATTGTCAAATGTTGCGGATGTCAGAAACCCAACCTGCAGAACCTGACGCACACAACGCTGAAAAATGCTTTTCTGCGGATGTCGAGGTGATCGAAGATCGCCGCTGTGACTGGAATTTACGGCAACTCGATCCGTCGCACGTTGGAGAGCCGTCCATCAGCATGTTGCCGAATGCGGCGAACAGGAAGAACGTCCAGTTGAACACAGCCATGCTGAAATCACCATTTTCAAGCTGTCTGACGAATAATAAGCTCGCCGGGGAAAGAAATTTCGCCGGAATCTGCGGTATCCATAACGGTCTTAAACGCCTGTTTAATCATCGCTTCAATTGGTTGACGAATAGTCGTGATCGGTGGAATAAACTGCGCGGCGGCCGGAATATCATCAAATCCGGTGACGGCAATTTTTCCGGGGACATCAACCCCTGCCTCATGCAGAGCGTACAGTGCGCCCATTGC
>JASKKX010000035.1 GCA_030153935.1 Verrucomicrobiota bacterium
CCATCATTCATCCGGCGGAGAGCCGGCGGATGCGGTTCAAGGCTCCGCTGCCGGACGATATGGAAACACTTCTTCGGCAGCTCAGGAAAGAGCGAGACGCAGCAGCTCTTTCAGGCCGGCATCCGCGGTGATGTCCAGCGCATACCGTGTGTGTTCCTCTTTCGCCTTTTCAACTGCGGCGAGGGTCTCCGGCTCTCCGAGAGCCTCCCGGGATCCGGCATAAACAAGCGCCCAGGTGCGGCGGCCGTCGCGGATATCATCCGGCAGCGGTCCGTCGTCGACCCACTGCCGCAGATCCTGCAGATCGTTTTTAAGCTGAAAGGCAATTCCGGCGCTTGTTCCAGGGTCTGGAAAAAGCGGGTCCGGTTTTCTCCGGTTTCCGGAACAGACCGCGGCGAGCTGCAGCGGCAGGGCAAAGGTGTAGGAGCCGGTTTTGAGGGCATAGATGGTTTCGATGTTCTCCACGGTCAGTTCGTCAAGCGGGGTTTGCGCGGCACGCATTTCGAGCAGCGCCCCGCGGCCGGTATCGAGCGCCGCGCGGGTGAACAGGCGGATCATTCCGGTTTTCTGTGCATCCGACGCCTCTGCCTGCAGGAGACTTTCAATCGCCAGCGTATAAATCAGATCGCCGGTGACGAGCGCGAAGTCGCTGCCGCGGAATCCATCCGCCGGTTTTTTCGCAAACAGTCTGTTCATTTGTTCCGGCAGCGTCGGCACGCCGCGCCGGACCGCCGAGCGGTCGATGATGTCGTCGTGGATCAGGATAAAGCTGTGCGCAAGTTCCAGCGCGAGGACGACCGGCGCAAACGAAGGAAACGGTTCGCAGCCGCCGGCCCGGCAGGCCTGGCAGAAAAGGCGCGGGCGGAGTCGCTTCCCGGGAGCCGTCAGGGTTTCCTGCACGGCGGCGAATGCCGCCGGAGTTTCTTCCGCCAGGTGTCTCCAGAAAGGATGCTCTGCCAGATGCCGGACAAGCCGTCTTTCGATTTCTGCTTTGAGTTTTTGCATCGGATCGGGTTTGAGTTTATCCTGAATGCCTGATGGAAAGCAAAACAATCATCATTATCGGGGGCGGTTTTTCCGGACGGCAGGCGGCCCGTGCTTTGCGCCATGCAGATCGGGAGGTTCTCCTGTTTGATCCCGCCGGTTCAACGGTGATGCTTCCGTCCCTTCCGGATCTGGCCGGCGGGTGGGTGGATGAAAAACTGCTGCATTATCCACTGAAGGATCTGCTGCCGGCAAATGTGCGGCATATTCAGAAAGCGGTCCGTTCCATCGACCTCGATGGCAGGAAAATCATTGCGTCCGGCGAAGTTTTTACCTTTGATTATCTGCTGATTGCGGCGGGATCCGTGACGGATTTTCACGGTTTCAACCGGCACCGCGAACAGATTTATCATCTTGAGTCGCTTAAAACGGCGCTGCGCATCCGGGATGATTTCCCCGCCTATCTGCAAAGATCGGAGAATCCGCATGTGGTGATCGCCGGCGGCGGGTATACCGGGCTGGAACTGGCGATGAATCTTTATGCCCGCGCCGAGGCTGCCGGGCGTCCCTGTCGTGTCACCATCGTAGATCCGGCGCCGGATATTCTGCCGTTTCTTCCAAAAGAAAAGCAGCAGTTCCTCCGGCGGTTTATCGCCGGAACCGGCACGGTGATTCTTTCCAATACACCTGTGACCGACTTTGACGGGGAAAACGTCACGGCCGGTGACCGGCAGTTGAAAGAGGTCTTTTTCTGCTGGGCAGGCGGGTCCAGGTTTGCGGTGCCGCAACTGACAGGAACCGTCGAGCGGTTGCGCGACGGACGATTGAAAGTCGATCCCGATCTTTCGCTGCCGGGATATCCGCATGTTTTTGCCGCGGGAGATGCCGCCGCCTTTGAACAGAACGGGCAGATTTTACGCAAAGCGATTAATTTTGCGTGGTATGCCGGGAAACGCGCCGGGAAAAATATAGAGAGCCGGAGTCATGGAAAAGCTGTCAAACCGTTTCGCCCGTTTGATGCAGGCTGGGTGATTCCGCTTCATGCCGAAAGTGTCGGACAGCTTTTCAGCCGGATCTGGATCGGAGGAAATACGGGCCTCCGTCTCCATTACTTCATGTGCGGGTTCCGTAATTACTCTTTCGCTAATTTTGCGGGATTTGTTAAAATTGCAGTTAAATTGTTCGATAAAGGAGGTCATCATGACGACTAAGACGGTTCTCTTCGGGACAACAGCCGATGCCAATTTGGGCATCCTGATTCTGCGCGTCTTCATCGGCGCGGCGTTAATGACGCACGGTGTCCCGAAGCTGCTCAACGGACTGGGAGCGTCCGGCTGGTTTACGCAGATGGTTGCCGGGCTCGGAGTTCCGGCTCCGCAGGTGATGGCGTTTCTGGCCGCGTTCGCCGAAAGTTTCGGCGCGCTGTTGCTGGCCATCGGCCTGCTGACCCGGCCGGCGGCGTTTATGATCCTCTGCACCATGGGCGTGGCCGTTTTCGGCGCACTGGGCGGCCAGCCGTTCGCCAAGCAGGAGCTGGCCTGGCTTTACTTTTTTCCAGCGCTGCTGTTTTTACTGAAGGGCGCGGGCAAGTGGTCGCTGGATTGTTTTATTTCCAGGAAATAATCCGCAGTGGCTGACTCCCTGAAAATCCGGTGGCGCGCCCTGCGCGCCTATTCGTTCACTGCCACGATCATCCCGGTGACGGTTGCGTTTCTGTTCGCCCGTGCACAGGGGTTGCCTGTGGATTGGCCGCTTTTCCCGCTGATGCTGTTCTGCGCGTTGCTGCTGCACGCGGGCGTCAACCTGCTGAATGATTACTACGACTTCATTCTTGGATTTGATACGCCCGAGGCGCGCGGATCGAGCGGGTTACTGATTGAAAAGAAAGTTTCCCCGTCTTATCTGCTGAAATGGGGGCGGGCATACATCGGCGGCGGGGCTGCCGTTGGACTGGTGCTCGCGGCGATCCGCGGATGGCCGCTGCTGCTGATGGGGATCGCCGGGGTCACCGGTGCGTGGTTTTATTCGCACCGGCGCGGATACAAATATAAAGGACTTGGCGAGCCGTTTGTTTTTGTCCTGATGGGCCCGCTGCTTTTCGACAGCGCATTTTACATCGCAACCGGAACCTTGACCGTCGAGGCGGCGTGGCCCGCGCTTTCCTGCGGCTGTCTGGTGACCGCGATTCTGCTGGTGAACAATCTGCGCGATGTCAAAATGGATGCCGGTGCAGGGTTTGTTACCTTGCCGATGCGCCTTGGACTGCGGCAGAGTAAACGGCTTTACGCCCTGTTCTTTATCATCGCGTTCATTATCCCGCCGGTTTTATTTGCCTCCGGCACATTTAAAATCGCCGTGCTTCTTCCGGAGCTCTGTCTGCCGGCCGCGGCGCGGTATGTGCGGATTGTGCTGTGTGCGGAAAATCTGCCCGTCGAACTCGCCGACGGGCCGAAAAATACCGCCGTTCTCTATCTGTTTTTCGGCCTGCTGTTTGCCGGCGGGCTGTTAATCAGCGGCTGACCGGCGGGGATCAATCCTCTTGACGGTGCAGGTCAAACAGCTGAAGATATCCAGTTCTATGCTGAACCGACTGACAAAAAGACTGAATTATATCGTCGGGCCGGTCGCCTTGCTTGGCTTTGTTCTATTACTGGCGGAGCACAGTGAATGGGCGCGGCCGCATCCCGCACTGATTCGTCGAATTAATCTCGGCATGCTCGGATTTTTTGCCTTCGACGTGCTGCTTAATTTTCTTGCCGGAAAAAAGAACCGGGCCTATTTCCGCGCACATTGGTTCGATCTGATCGTCTTTATCCCGCTGGTTCAGTATTTTTATGCCCCGCCCGACAGCGCACTTTCGGTTATTCTGCGACAGACCGCCATTGCGGCGATGCTTCTTTCCCGTACGCGACGGGTGCAGAAATTCATCACACTGTTCAGCCTGAAGCCTGCGCAGCTGATGCTGATGAGTTTTGCGGGGGTCATTGTATTCGGCACGGTGCTGCTGCTGCTGCCGGCGGCAACAACTGCAGGCGAAAGCACAAGCCTGCTCAATGCCGTTTTCACGGCAACTTCCGCAACCTGTGTTACCGGTCTGATTGTTTATGATACGGCCACACACTTCACCCTTTTCGGCCAGATGGTGATTCTCGCGCTCATTCAGGTCGGGGGGCTCGGTATTATGACATTTTCGGTATCGTTTGCCCTGATTATGCGCCGCGGAGTCTCTATGAAAAACCAGAGTATTATGCAGGATATTCTGGATCAGGACACGTTGCAGAGCGCCAGGAAGCTGATTGGATTTATTATTATCATGACCTTTCTGCTTGAAGCCGTTGGCGCTGTCAGCCTTTACAATGCGTGGCGTCCCGTTTTCAGCAGTCCGTGGGAAACGTTGTGGAATGCGGTTTTTCACTCGGTTTCCGCCTTCTGCAACGCCGGTTTTTCGACCTTCAGCGAGAGCCTGGAAGGGTTTGCCTCTGATGTCCCGACGAACCTGACGATCAGCGGACTGATTATTCTCGGGGGAATCGGATTTGTGGTGATCGGTGACTTTTATGACGCGCTCAAAAACAAACTGAGCCGCCGGAAAACCCGGCATAAATTCCGGATTCAAAGCCGTTTGGCGCTTGGATGGAGCGGCGGCCTGATTCTCGCCGGAACCGGCTTGACCTATTGGATTGAATATCACCATCTTCTGAACGGGATGAGTCAGGACCGCTCCCTGCTCATTTCGCTGTTCCAATCCGTTTCCACCCGTACAGCCGGTTTTAATACCTGCAATATCGGTATCCTGCAGCCGGCGACCCTGTTTGTATTCATCATCCTGATGTTTATCGGAGCCTGTCCGGGCGGCACCGGCGGCGGAATTAAAACAACGACGCCCGCGGTGCTGTGGGCCGTTATCCGGGCAGGCTTCAGCCGGCGCGAAGAGGCGGAGATTTATCGCCGCACCATCCCGGTTGAAGTCATTCAGAAAGCCGTTATGGTGCTCTGTTCCTCGCTGCTGCTCGTCTGCGGAGCCACCGTCTTGATGGCGGTGGTTGAACCGGGAAAAAACTTCCTCAGTCTTTTTTTTGAAACCGTAAGTGCTTTCGGTACGGTTGGGCTTTCCACCGGGATTACCGGGTCGCTTTCCGTTGCCGGCCGGATTATCATTGCACTGCTGATGTTTATCGGCCGTCTCGGTCCGCTCACCATCGGTTTTGCCTTGATGCTTAAGGTGCGCCCTGCAAAATACCGTTATGCCGATGAGCGCATTATGATAGGGTGACCGGAATCGGAAGGAGTTTTATGCGGACAATTGCAGTGATCGGGTTGGGCGGCTTCGGCAGCTCCGTAGCGCGTGAGCTGACCGAAAAAGGGGTGCAGGTGCTGGCGATCGACCGTGACCGCGCTCAGGTGGAGGCCATTAAGGACTCGGTGACCCATGCGGTCACGCTGAGTTCGACGGACGAAGAGGCCCTGCTCGCCGTCGGCATTCAGAATGTCGACGTCGCGGTGGTTTGTATCGGTGAAGATATCGAAGCCAATCTGCTGACGACGATGCTGCTCAAGAAAATGGGTGTGCACCGCATCTGGACGCGCGCGCTCAGCCCGCTTCAGCAGGAGATGCTCAAGGTTCTGGAAGTCGATAACATCATCAACCTGGAAAAAGAAATGGGCGGGATCACTGCCAGCAGCCTGGCCTCCCCCAACATCACCCGCCATATTCCGCTGGCCAAGGGCCACAGCATCGTTGAAGTGCAGGTCCCCGGAGAATTTGTCGGGAAAACTCTGCGTGCGCTCGATCCGCGCAACAAATTCAGTGTGAATGTCGTCGCCATCAAAAAAATGGTTCCGGGAATCACCGACCAGGGAGAGCGCATCATGGAAGAATCCATCGAGGACGTTCCCAGCCCTGACGATCTCCTGGAGGAAACCGATCGCCTGCTGGTTGTCGGCAGTGATAAAAACCTGGAACGCTTCGCCAAACGGTGATCCTCATGATGATGCTCGACCTGCTGAAGATTCTCTGGGGCCTTATTCCATTGTGCGGGCTGTTGTCCGTGCTGTTTGCCTGGATGGAAGCTGCCCCGCCGGTGTACTGGACGCTTACCGCTTTCTTTGTGCTGAGTCTGCTCTGCTGGATCAGTCTGACCATCCGGGTGGTCGGCTTTCGAAACCGCCTGTTCAAATTCGTTCGCCTGCTGCTCGCAGGCGACTATGAGGCGGGGATGCGCTCCCGGCGGAATTTTCGGGATGGGGTTTCAAGACTTGAGGTTCTGTGCAATAAACTTGCCGATCAGCTGCGCGCCTATGACCGCCTGCGCGCCGACCGGGTATCCATCCTCGCGCGGGCACTCGACCTGGTGCTGCGCCATACGAGCGATCTGTTCTTTGCGGCGGACTGTGAAAAAGAGACCTTCGTCCTCAATCCCGCCGTACAGAAACTGCTGGGGGTTTCCCGTAAAAGCTACTCGTTTGAATCGGTTCTCAAGCCGACAGTCAACGAGGCCTTCGCCAAACTCTTCAACCAGGCGGTGAGTGGTCGAAAAGTCAATACCGCCGGCACCTGCTTTCTGCAGCTTCCGGGGATGAGTGCCCCCGTGCGTCTCAGTCTGTTGCTCATGCCGCTGCGTGATCGTGACGAAAACGTTCGTTACATGCTTCTGTCCATTGACAAAGAGAAAGTGGACTCCCATGAACCCGCGTGATCAATTTTTCAGCAATGTGCAGAAATTCCTCGAATATAAAAAAGAGGAAGGGTTCCAAACGCTGGAACTTTCTGTGGAAACACGGATGCTGCTTCAGCCGGACAGAAAGGCGGCTCCGGCTCCGCAGCGGCCTGCGCCGGCAAGAGCTGCGAAACCTCGCCTTGCATTTTCTGTTTCGGAATCAAAGCAGGGCGGTGGTGCAGCTGTCGCGGGTCAAACCCTTGAGGAAATTGCCGCGCAGGTTGCCGTTTGCACCGCCTGTCCGCTGTGTAAAACGCGCAAAAAGACGGTCCCCGGCGAAGGCCATCCGAACGGTCCGGACATCCTGTTTATCGGCGAGGGACCCGGTGCGGATGAGGACGAGCAGGGCCGCCCGTTTGTCGGCGCAGCCGGGAAACTGCTCGATAAAATGATTGCGGCAATGGGCTATAAACGGGAAGAGGTCTTTATTGCCAACGTTGTTAAATGCCGTCCGCCGGGGAATCGTGTTCCGCTTCCGGAAGAGATGGCCGCCTGTATTCCTTATCTCAAAGCGCAGATTGCTCTTATCCGTCCGAAAATCATCGTCGCGCTCGGTAAAACGGCGGTCGAGGGCCTTCTGAATAAACCGGTTACGATCACCCGTTTTCGCGGAACGTGGTGTACCTATGAAGGAATTGCCCTTTTACCCACTTATCACCCGGCCTACCTGCTCCGCTCGCCCGGACGCAAAGGCGAAGCGTGGAGCGACCTCAAAGCCGTTCTCGCCAAGCTGGACAAAGTACCGCCCGGAAAGAAATAACCGTTTGTTCTATTTTCTTCCCTGAAAAAAATCGTTCCAGACATTGGCCGCGGCATCGAGCGCGCGGGCGCGGTGAGATATCCTGTTTTTCACTTCCGCGGGCAGTTCCGCAAAGGTCCGGCTGTATCCATCAGGCATGAAAAGCGGGTCGTAGCCGAAACCCTGATCCCCACGGAGTTCTTCAATGATAACTCCATGAACAGAACCTTCAACCGTTTGCGGCTGTTCGTCGGGTCGGGCGAGGGCCATCACCGTGCGGAACTGTGCGCAGCGGTTTGTTTTTCCCTCCAGTTTCCGCAGCAGTTTGGCATTGTTGTCGGCATAAGTACAGCCTTCGCCGGACCAGCGGGCGGAATAGACCCCCGGCCTGCCGCCCAGGGCCTCAACTTCCAGGCCGGAGTCGTCGGCCAATGCAGGGAGCCCGGTGGCTTTACAGAGTTCGACCGCTTTTTTGACGGCGTTGGCTTCGAGGGTATCGCCGTCTTCCACGACATTGGGAATTTCAGGAAAGTCGAAAGACGAATAGATTTCCAGACCCTGGAAATCGAAAATAGCCTGGATTTCTTTGAGCTTGTGCGGATTACGAGTGGCGATAACCAGTTTCATGGGGCAAGTGTGAAAATTTAAAGCGCAGAGATCAAGATCAGCTTCAGATAAATATGCACTTGCGCATACCGGCCGGAGACGTTATGTTTCCCGACCTTTCTTTGCTCGGGTGGCGAAATTGGTAGACGCGCTAGCTTGAGGGGCTAGTGGCAGCAATGCCATCGGGGTTCGAGTCCCCGCCCGAGCACCATTTCCGGTTTTTCTGTGTATGCTGGTCTGCACTTCGAGACAGAAAGCGCCGCCTCTGTATCCTATTTATAATCTTCCGGGGTGATCCCGAGCTTCTGAATACGATAGTTGATGATCCGCTGGGTGGTGTTGAGATAACGCGCACTGGCCGCCGCGTTTCCGCGGTGTTTCTTGAGCGTGTCGATGATAATTTCCTTTTCGTAGCTTTTCACCATGGTTTTCAAATCGGCTCCGTCTCTCGGAAAAATAGAGGTTTGCGTTTCGTCGCTGGTCTGTAATGACGGCGGCAGATTGTAGCCGTGGATGACCTCATCAGAGGTTGTGAGTACAGCACGCTCAATACAGTTTTCCAGTTCGCGCACGTTCCCCGGCCAGTGATAAGCCATCATCATATTGATTGCAGAGGTGGAAATGCGCCTGATGTTTTTTCCGTACATTTCACTGTACTTCTGCAGGAAATGGTCGGCCAGCAGCATGATGTCGCTGCGGCGCTCACGCAACGGCGGCAGAATGATCGGGAATACGTTCAACCGATAATAAAGATCTTCGCGGAAAGCATTTTCAGCAATCTCTTTTTCCAGGTTGCGACTGGTGGCGGCCAGTACCCGCACATTGACCGGTACGCTTTCGTTGCTGCCGACGCGCTCGAAGGTCCTTTCCTGCAGGACGCGCAGCAGGCGCACCTGGACAGCCGGAGAGATATCGCCGATCTCATCGAGAAAAATTGTTCCTCCGTTAGCGATTTCAAATCGTCCTTTGCGCTGCTGCGTAGCGCCGGTGAAAGCCCCTTTTTCGTGGCCGAAAAGTTCGCTCTCGACCAGATTTTCCGGAAGGGCCGCACAGTTGACGCTTACAAAAGCGTTATTGCGCCGCTCACTGCCGTAATGAACGGCGCGCGCAACCAGTTCTTTGCCGGTTCCGCTTTCCCCGCGGATCAGCACGGTCGCTGTGCTGTCGGCGACCTGCACAATCTGTTCATAGACTGAACGCATGGAACTGCAGTTACCGATAATATTGTGCATACGGTATCGGTCTCCAAGCTGCCGGCGAAGGCGTTCGTTTTCAGAAAGCAATCCTTCGCGCTCTTCCAACTCCTCGCGAATACTCGCCACCGCTTCGGCCAGAATGTTGGACACCAGTTCAAGAAAGCGCAGATAGCGGTGAAGCTCTTCAATGTCGGTTGTGATGGAAAGGTCGATACTCATCGTGCCGATCACCCGTTTAAGATGGACAATCGGAACACAGATAAAAGCGGTTTGTTTATCGGTACGTGATCTGGTGCGGTTTAAAAACCGGGGATCTTTGGTGATGTCGGGAATCAGGGCCGACCGACCGGTTTTTGCCACTTCCCCGGTCACCCCTTCGCCCAGCTTGTACATCCCGCGTTTTTCTTCTTCAGGAGTCAATCCGCGCGAGGCTTCGATAACAAAAATATCTGTATCCGGTTTACACAGCGTAAAAGTTCCGCGTGCGACACTCAACTCGGATTCCATCACATCCAGCACCTCGGTCAGCAGTTCGGAAATCGTGTGCGGACGGGTCGCTGCCGCCTGCGAAATCTGATAGAGCATCTCCAGCTCCTTTTCGCTCTGGCCTGAAAGTTCGAATGAAACCGGCATGATTTGTCCCTTCATTTATGAAAAATACTGTTTTCGAAGTACAAAAATGTAATAATTAAGTTGGCAGAAACACAAGTGTATTTTTTATCTGTTTTTATGAATTGACTGAGTTTTTAAAAAACGTACCCTTTTACAGATTCTTTATATTATGGAAATGAGATTCAAAAATGAACAGAAATGCCTCCTATCCAAAACACGTTCCTGATGCGCAGGGACTTTACCATCCGCAGAACGAACACGATGCCTGTGGGGTTGGGTTCATCTGTAATCTGCAGGGTAAGAAATCGCATGATATGATCCCTCACGCGCTCGAAATTCTTGTTCGTCTGACTCATCGCGGGGCCTGCGGCTGCGATCCGAACACCGGGGACGGCGCCGGCATCCTGCTGCAGATCCCGCATACATTCTGCAAAAAAAAATGTGCGGAGCTCGGCATTGAACTCCCCGGCGAGAAACAGTACGGGACCGGTCTGGTCTTTCTCCCGCAGGAGCAGAAAGAGCGCGAGGCATGCATCGGCATCCTGGAAGAAACAATCCGGTCCGAAGGCCAGACCCTGCTCGGATGGCGTAAAGTTCCGACCGATAACAGCCATATCGGTCGCATCGCCAAGGAATCCGAGCCGTACGTCATGCAGGTCTTCGTCGGCCGCGGCAAAGGTGCTCACGACGAACGAAGCTTTGACCGCATGCTCTACCTGATCCGCAAAACGGCAGAAAACAAAATTTTCAACTCTGAAATAAAAAGCAAAGACGACTTTTATATCGTGACACTGGCCTGCCGTATTATCATATACAAAGGGCTCCTGCTTCCCGAGCAAATGGAACTGTACTATCCCGATCTGACCGATCCGGATTTCGACACTGCCTTTGCTATCGTGCATCAGCGTTTCAGTACGAACACATTTCCCGCCTGGAAACTGGCGCAGCCGTTCCACGTGCTCTGCCACAACGGGGAAATCAATACGCTGCGCGGTAATTTCAACTGGATGAATGCGCGCCAGGGGCTCTTCAGATCGAAACAGTTCGGCGCGAACATCGAGCGGCTCTATCCGATCATTCAGCCGGGTCTCTCTGATTCCGCGTCGCTTGATCAGGCCGTTGAGCTTCTGTATCACGCCGGTCGTTCGCTGCCGCATGCCATGAGCATGCTCATCCCTGAAGCGTGGCAGAATCATAAAACCATGTCGCAGGAGAAGAAAGACTACTACGAATACCACTCGACGTTAATGGAACCGTGGGACGGTCCCGCTTCGATTCCATTCACCGACGGAACCTGCCTCGGCGCAATTCTCGACCGCAACGGTCTGCGGCCCTCGCGCTACATCGTGACCAAGGACGGCCTTGTCATTATGGGGTCAGAAATCGGCATCATGGATATTGATCCGGCCAACGTGGAATACAAAGGGCGGCTGGAGCCCGGCCGCATGTTTCTCGTCGATATGGAGAAAGGCCGCATCGTACCGGATGAAGAGATCAAACATGAACTCGCCTCAAAACAGCCTTACGGCAAGTGGCTGAAAGAAAACCTCATCCGCCTCGAAGAGCTGCCTGCAGGAAAAACAGAGGAGATCAATTCAGAAGCGGTTGTCGAGCGGCAACGGATGTTCGGTTATACTCTGGAAGACCAGACCCACATACTCACCCCGATGGCTCGCAACGGAGCGGAAGTCTCCGGATCCATGGGCACCGATACGCCGCTCGCCGTCCTCTCTGAAAAACCGCAACTGCTTTACAACTACTTCAAGCAGCTCTTCGCTCAGGTCACCAATCCGCCTCTCGACGGCATTCGCGAAGAATGCGTCACCTCGCTGCTCACCAATCTCGGCACGGAACAGGATCTTTTTGCGGAAACTCCGGAACACTGCCGCCAGCTGAAGGTCGCGCAACCGGTGCTGACCAACGAAGCGCTGGCCAAAATCAAAGCGCTCGACCGGCCCGGACTGAAGGCCGTCATCCTGCCGATGCTCTACAAGGTTGCCGGCGGCGGCGACGGACTCAAGAAAGCCCTTGCCGAACTGTGCAGCAACGCGTCATCTTCCATTGAGGATGGATGCACGATCCTCATCCTCTCGGATCGCGGCGCGAACAAAGACAACGCCCCGATTCCCGCCCTGCTGGCAACCGGAGCGCTTCACCATCACCTGATCCGCAAGCGGCAGCGCACCCGCTGCGGAATTGTCGTCGAATCCGGTGAACCGCGTGAAGTGCACCACTTCTGCCTGCTCTTCGGTTACGGTGCGGGCGCCGTCAACCCGTACATGGTTTACGAAACCTTCGACGCCATGATTCGCGAAAAGCTGCTCGCCGTCGATCTGAAAACCGCGACGGAAAATTTCATCAAAGCCATCAACAAGGGCATACTCAAAGTCATGTCTAAAATGGGCATTTCGACCCTGCACAGCTATCGCGGTGCGCAGATTTTCGAGGCCATCGGACTCAACAATGAAATCATCGACGCCTATTTTACCGGAACGGCTTCACGCATTGAGGGAATCAACCTCGACGGGATTGCCAAAGAAGTGGAAGCCCGTCACAAAAGCGCTTTCCCGACCCGCAAGGTCGCCGGTAAACTCAAACTGGATGTCGGCGGAACCTATAAATGGCGGCGCAACGGCGAAGATCACCTCCTGCACCCGCTGGCCGTCGCCAAGCTCCAGGAAGCCGTCCGCACGGACAACGTCGAACTCTATCAGGAGTTTTCACAGTTCATCAACGACACCCACCGACACATCGCCACACTGCGTGGCCTCTTTGAATTTGTTAACGCCGACAAGCCGGTTCCGCTCAATGAAGTCGAACCGTGGACCGAAATTGTCAAACGCTTCAAAACCGGAGCCATGTCCTACGGCTCCATCAGCCAGGAAGCACACGAAACGCTCGCCATCGCCATGAACCGCATCGGCGGCAAGAGCAACAGCGGCGAAGGCGGGGAAGATGCGGAACGGTTTGTCCCGGATGAAAACGGCGATCTGCGCCGCTCAGCGATCAAGCAGGTGGCCTCCGCCCGTTTCGGCGTCACCAGCCACTACCTTACCAACGCCGACGAAATCCAGATCAAAATGGCCCAGGGCGCCAAGCCCGGCGAAGGCGGACAGCTTCCGGGGCACAAAGTCAAACCGTGGATCGCCAAAACGCGTAACTCCACGCCTTATGTCACGCTGATTTCACCGCCGCCGCACCACGATATTTATTCGATCGAAGACCTTGCTCAGCTTATCTACGACCTGAAGAGTGCCAATCCGTCGGCTCGCATCAATGTCAAGCTCGTTTCCGAGGTCGGCGTCGGCACGGTTGCCGCGGGGGTGTCCAAGGGGAAGGCGGACGTGGTGCTCATCAGCGGCTACGACGGAGGAACCGGCGCCTCGCCGCAGTCCTCCATCAAACACGCCGGGCTGCCATGGGAGCTCGGTCTGGCCGAAACACAGCAGACGCTTGTTCTCAATGACCTGCGCAGCCGCATCCGTGTCGAGTGCGACGGCAAGCTGCTCACCGGGCGCGATGTCGCCGTCGCCGCTCTGCTCGGGGCGGAGGAGTTCGGCTTTTCCACCGGTCCGCTGATCACCCTGGGCTGCATCATGATGCGCGTCTGCCATCTCAACACCTGTCCGGTCGGTGTTGCAACCCAGGATCCGGAACTGCGTAAAAAATTCGCCGGGAAACCGGAATATGTCATAAACTTCTTTCGCTTCGTCGCTGAGGATCTGCGCCAGATCATGTCCCGGCTCGGCTTCCGCACCATTGACGAGATGGTCGGCCGTTCAGAAAAACTCGATGTAAAACATGCGGTTGAGCACTGGAAAGCCAAAGGTCTCGATTTCTCCAAGATCCTCTACAAGCCGGACATCGACCCGTCCATCAGCACACGCTGCACGCAGAAACAGGATCACGGTATTGATCAGGCACTTGACCATGAACTGATCGCCCAAGCCGGGCCGGCGCTTGAAAGAGGCGAAAAGGTCGTAATCGATGTGCAGCTCAGGAACATTCACCGCACCGTCGGCGCCATGCTCAGCCACGAGATTTCCAAAATCTATGGTGCCGCCGGCCTGCCGGACGATACCATCACCGTGAACGCCGTCGGCTGCGCCGGCCAGAGCTTCGGCGGATTCAGTGCACGCGGCATCACATTCAACGTCAAGGGGGATGCCAACGACTATTTCGGCAAAGGACTCTCCGGGGCCAAACTGATTATTCGTCCGCCGGAGGGATCCACTTTCGCCGCCGAGAAAAATATTCTTATCGGGAACGTTTCCTTTTACGGTGCGATTCAGGGCGAAGCCTTTATTAACGGCCTGGCCGGCGAGCGTTTCTGCGTCCGCAACAGCGGGGCCATCACCGTCGTTGAAGGAATCGGCGATCACGGCTGTGAATACATGACCGGCGGTCGGGCCGTCATCCTCGGGCCGACGGGGCGCAATTTCGCCGCGGGAATGAGCGGTGGAATTGCGTACGTTCTCGACGAAAGCGGCGACTTCATTGCAAACCGCTGCAACCCGGAAATGGTTGATTTCGACCCGCTTGAGAAAAAGGATGAAGTTTTTCTGCGCGAACGGGTCGAAAAACATCTTTCTCTCACCGGCAGCGCATTGGCCAGGCGCCTGCTCGCCGACTGGGAGAATACACTGAAAAAATTTGTTAAAGTCATTCCGGTCGACTACAAAAAAGCGCTGGCCATTCTCGCCGACGAACAGAAAACCGGGGAATAATTCAGCGGAGAAAAAAATGGGTAAACCTACTGGTTTCAAGGAATTTGAACGCAAAACGCCGATGGAGCGTCCGGTTTCCGAGCGCATCAGGGATTACAAAGAGGTTTATCGGCCTTTCGGGGAAGACAAGCTGCAGAATCAGGCTGCCCGCTGTATGAATTGCGGCATACCCTTCTGCCACATTGGCTGTCCGCTGGGAAACATTATCCCGGAATTCAACGATCTCACCTATAAGGGGCTCTGGAAGCGGGCATGGGAGACCCTCTCCGCAACCAACAACTTTCCCGAGTTTACCGGTCGCCTTTGTCCTGCTCCGTGTGAGGAGTCCTGCGTACTCGGCATCAACGAGCCGCCGGTCGCCATTGAACTGATTGAAAAATACATCATTGAACATGCCTTTAAAGAAGGCTGGGTCAAACCTGAACCGCCCGAAACGCGTACTGGAAAAACCGTTGCCGTTATCGGGTCCGGTCCGTCCGGACTTGCCGCGGCACAGCAGCTCAACCGGGCAGGGCACGCGATCACTGTATTTGAGCGTGCGGATCGCCTCGGCGGCCTGCTTCGTTACGGTATTCCGGACTTCAAGCTCGAAAAATGGGTTGTTGACCGCCGGATTGACATCCTGCGCGCCGAAGGCATCACTTTCAGAACTTCTGTGGCTGCGGGAACCGATGTCTCTGCGGAGGAACTGAAAACCTTCGATGCTGTCGTGCTGGCCATCGGCTCCACTGTCGGTCGCGACATGCCGGTACTGGGCCGCGACCTCAAAGGAGTGCATTTCGCCATGGAATTCCTGCCGCTGCAAAATAAAGCCGTTGCCGGGGATTACCCTGAACCGAAAATTTCTGCCAAAGGTAAAAACGTGGTTGTCATCGGCGGCGGCGACACCGGCTCCGACTGCGTCGGCACCTCGATTCGGCACGGGGCCAAAAGCGTCGTCAATTTTGAGCTTTTCCCGGAGCCCCCGAAGGATCGCCCGGCGCACCAGCCGTGGCCCTACTGGCCGATGAAGCTGCGCACCAGCTCTTCGCACCGCGAGGCCGGACAGGATCCGCGCAAATACTGCCTGCTCACCAAAGAATTTGAAGGGGAAAACGGACACGTCACCGGCGTCAAATCCGTTGATGTCCAGTTCACCCGTGAACGCCAGACCGGCAAATCCAACATGGAAGAAATCGCCGGATCCGAAAAAATCTGGAAAGCCGACCTCGTCCTGCTGGCTCTCGGCTTTGTCGGCCCGGAACGCGACAATGCTGTCAAAGCGCTGGGGGTCGAACTCGATGACCGCGGCAACATCAAAACCGGCGAAAACTATCAGACTTCTGTCGACAACGTTTTTGCAGCCGGCGACTGCCGCCGCGGACAATCCCTGATCGTCTGGGCCATCTCAGAAGGGCGCGAAACGGCGCGCTGCGTCGATGAGTATCTCATGGGTGAGTCTGAACTTCCCACCAAAGGACCGGACGATCTGCCCAGAAGATAAAACGTGAGCGGCTGAACTTTTGCGAGCATTCAGCAGCAGCTTATTTAATGGCAGCATATGCGCCGAAGCATGAATTTTTGTGCAGAATATCTATTTTGCGGAATCCGACCTTTCGCAGCAGCTCAATCTGATACGTCAGATCCCGCGGGGAGTCTTCCTGCTCAATGTAATTGAACACCCTGTCTCTGTATTCTTCGCCGCCGCGACTTTTCAGATATTCACCGTACCGGTTCCACAGGGTGCGGTGAACCGTTTCGTCCTCATGGGAAAACAGATCGCTGACAAACAGAGCCCCGTTCGGTTTCAGCAGACTGCAGAGTTTGGAAAATCCATCGACCCAGTCCTGATCATCCCGAAGATGGTGCAATACCGCCGCCGCGACAATCAGATCGTAGTGATTCGCCGGCAGATCCAGCGTTCGGAAATCGCCTTGGAAAATGCGGACAGTGCCGGCATCTTCTTTTTCCAACCGCTCTTTTGCGCGCTCCAGCATCGGCAGGCTGAGATCCACCAGATCACAGTTGAGACCCCGCTTCTCTCTGACGATTTTAATCGTGTTGTTTCCGGCTCCGCAGCCGATATCCAGCAGGTTTTCCGCCTGCGGAACAACCGCGACGGCCAGTTTTGAAATCAGTTCAAGAAGAAGCGGAGCATCCATCACAGCGGCCTGACCGGTGTCGAGATTCGAAAAGCGTTCCACATCCTGATCAAAACGCTCCCGGATAGTCTGAATGGACGATTTTTTATCAAACGATGGGTTCATTTGACCGGTATAGTAACCATAAATCCGGTCGAAACAACATGAATACGGAACCTCTTTCGGCGCCTGCCGCAACGGAATCTTCCGTAATAATCCGGCAATCCAATATTTCAATAATCCTTTTTTCGTCGCATACTTCGAGACAATGAACATGATCTTCAATGCATCGGCGGGGACGGGCAAGACGTGGCAGGTCACGGAACTCTATGCCGCATTGGTGCTGGGCAAAGAGCAGGACTATCTGCCGCCGAACCGCCGCCCGGTTCCGCCGGAGAAAATCCTGCTGATGACTTTTACCGACAATGCCGCCGCCGAACTGCGCGGACGGGTTTCAGAAAAAATGATCGGAGCCGAGCAGAATGCTCTCGAAACCGGCGATGATGAATCGGCCGACCGCGCACGGCGCGTCCTGCGCTCGCTGCCCGCCGCGCACATTTCGACCATTCATGCGTTTTGTGCCGGACTGCTGCGCGAATACGCACTGGAACTTGGGTTCTCTCCGGAATTCCAAACTCTGGAAGACGAAGCCCGCAATATGCTGCTCGACGAGGTGCTCAAAGAGCAGATTTTCCAATCCCTGGAAAGTGACCCGGACTTTCTCGAATTCTGTGCGGGCATTTCGGTGCTCGGCGATTCGGATTACAGCCTGATCCGCACAATCCGCTCTCTGCTCGAAAAGGCCGCCGGTCGCGGAATCGATCTGAGTCAGGCGGAAACGATGCTTCCATTGCCTGAACAAACAATCGGTAAACAGAATTTTGAACGTATCCGGGATGAGCTGGAGTCTTTTGATTTGCCGCAGACCGCGTCCAATGCGCTGGACGCGCTGAACGAGGCGTTGGCTGATTTCCCGAACCTTGCGCTGATTGAAGCACTGCCGAAGTTCGGTCAGGCGAAAAAAGTGAAACATCTTTCCGACGAACTGGCGGAATTAAAGGAGCGGTTTCTCATTGAAGCGCGTTATGCAAAGAACATTCCTAAATTCCGGGCGTTCGCCCGCTGCCTGGCGGCGGCGGCGCGCAGCTTTTCCGAAGCGAAACGGAAACGCGACTGCGTCGACTTCGGCGATCAGTTGCTGCTGGCCCGCGATCTGCTCAAAAGCAGAAAGTTCGGGGAGACGCTGTTCGACTGGATCATCGTGGACGAAGTGCAGGATACCTCGCGGGTGCAGTGCGAAGTGATCGAGGCTCTTTGGAACAGCGATACGCAGCTGGTGATCTGCGGCGACCGCAAGCAGTCCATCTATGCGTGGCGCAGCGCGGATCCGCTTGTGATGCCGGAGCTTGAGGAAAAAATGGCAGCGCGCGGCGAATATAAACGGATTGATCTGAAAACAAGCTATCGCAGCAAGGATCAGGTGATTAAGGCGGTCAATGAACTGTTTGACGGAATTTATGTGCACTATGATGCACTCGAACCGCGGGATTCCCTTAACGGTGAAGTGCCGTGCGTTGAATTTTTGGTACAGGACAATGAGGAACAGGGAGTCGACGATGAAATGACCGCTGTTGCCCGGCGGATTCGGCTGCTGGTGGATGGCGGCTCAACGTGGCGTCCGAAGTTCGGACACAACGGCGAAAGCTTTGTTGCGGATGAACCGGTCCGTTACGGGGATGTGCTGATTCTGCTGAAACGTTCGACGCATCAGCAGGCGCTGGAAAAAGCGCTTCGTGCACAGAAGATTCCCTACACCAGCGGCGGCAAAGGGAGTGCTCTTTTTGAACAGCAGGAGGTACGCGATCTGCTTCTGTTCCTGCAGGCGCTTTGCGAGCCGTTTAATGATCTGGCGCTGGTTGGTTTTCTGCGCTCGCCGTTTGCCGGTGTGCCGGATGAAACGATTGTCGCACTCAGCTGGGACGGAGAACTATTTGATCCCCAAATTCTGCGGAACCAGTTGATGGAAAGCGGCCTGGATGCGGCGGAGCGGCTGCTGCGCTATCGCAATCAGGTCGGAGAAAAACCGCCGTCACAGCTGGTTCGCGAAATAGTCCGCGAGACAGCATTTGATGCGCACCTCGCCGGCCTGCCGGGCGGAGAGCAGAAGCTGGCCAATTTCAAAAAGGCGCTCGACTGGCTGCGTGCCGCGGAACGCGGCGGGCAGGTGCTGCTGCCGGATGTGGTGCGGCAGTTTGAAAAATATATTAAAGAGCCACCGCGCAGCGGTGCTGCGGAAGCGCTGCTGCCCGATTCGGCGCAGAATGCTGTGACGATGATGACGGTGCACAGCGCAAAGGGGCTGACGAAGCGGATCTGTTTTGTGCCGGACATCAGTTTCGGCGAGTTGACCGAGCCGGGCTTCGCCATGTTTTCCATGGGCGGCTCACTGGAGATGAATATTACCGGACTCGCCGGTGAAAAAGTAAAAAGCCCCGGCTGGGATGCGGCGCGCGAAGCGGATAAGGTGGTCCGCAGCCTGGAACAAACCAATGTGTTTTACGTGGCGATGACCCGTGCGCGTGATCTGGTGGTCCTTTCCGGCGCGGGCACGAAAAAGCCGGACGGCTGGCTGAAACTCGCGGAAGGTTTTCTGACAACGGCCGGATCGGATATCCTGCGAAAACGGAGTTTCGGAGACCTCCCACAGGTTGAAATGACAGACTCAGAGGTCGGTGGACAGAGAGAGGAGATCTGTTACAAGCCCCTGAATCTTCCGGCAGGATTAACGCGCCGGCCAGTGACCGCGCTGGTCGAAGATCAAAAAGAGAAACAACGGACGCATGAAACTGCCGGGCGGGGATCTTCCGCCGATCGGCGGTTATTTGGAATCGCCGGGCATGCTGTGCTGGAAGAGTTGGCGAAGAACCGATGGGCGGGGGATATTCCGATGCTGACGGAGCTGTTCAACGAAGAATTCGGCCCGATTGAGACCTCCTTGCTGATCCCGCAGCTGGAGGCGGCGCGTCGGCTTTTGCTCGAGGAGACAAAGGATGCAGAAGTCCTTTTTCCGGAATATCCGTTTGTACTGAAACGGGACGATCTGATTCTGGACGGGACAATTGATCTGCTTGCGCGGATGCCTTTCAACGGGTGGAAAATCCTGGACTATAAGTTTACAAATGAATCGCCGGAGGAGATACTCGAACTGTATACGCCGCAGCTGAGTGCCTATCGCGAAGCGATAGAAAAACTCTATCCCGGAACTGAGGTTGCTGCCCTGCTGGTAATAATCAACGAGTCGGTACAAGCGGTGAAGATGATGAGCGGAAAGGAAGGGTCGCATGAAACTCAGAGATTTAATTCAAAACAATCGCAGTTATCGCCGGTTTTATCAGGAAAAGATAATTGACCGGTCTGTGCTGGAAGAACTTGTCGATCTGGCGAGGCTCTCGGCATCCGCCGGCAACCGGCAGCCGCTTAAATATTTTCTTGCGAATGACACCGATACCAACGCCCGGATTTTTCCGCATTTATCCTGGGCCGGATATTTAAAAAACTGGCCGGGGCCGGCTGAAGGCGAAAGGCCAGCCGCTTATCTTGTCATTTCAGGCGATACCGCCGTCGCAACGTCGTTTGACTGTGATCACGGCATCGCGGCACAGAGTATTCTTCTCGGTGCGACGGAAAAGGGGCTTGGCGGCTGTATGATCGGCGCAGTGCAAAGAGAACCGCTGGCTGCGGCGATCGGGATCTCTTCGCAGTACAAAGTGCTGCTGGTTATTGCGCTCGGAGTACCGCGAGAAACTGTCCGACTGGTATCAGTTCCCGACAGTGGAAGCATAGAATACTGGCGCGATTCTGCCGGCATTCATTATGTGCCCAAGCGGGAACTGCCGGAACTTCTTATCAATTAAACGCTGAAAACAGCACATCGTGGAAAGTTTTCCACTGCGAACAGAGAGTCACTGTTTTTTTGCGCGCTGAACATCCTGAAGATAAGCAAGGATGCCGTTCGCAATCCCCCGCGCAATTTTTTCGCGTCCATCTGCGTCGATGACGACAGATTCCTCCCGGGGGTTGCTGAGAAAGGCGGTTTCGACGAGGACGGCAGGACAGGGTGCTTCGCGCAGAACCTGAAAACGGGCCCGTTTCACTCCGCGGTCTTCTCTTCCGGTAGCCTCGACAAGGTTCTTCTGAATACGCCGACCGAGCGCTGCGTTGGCAAAATCGAATTTATTGCCGGAATAGACCGTCGTGGGCGGATTGCCCCTTCCAAAGGCATTGCTGCTATAGCGCCCGGGCAGTGCCAGCACAAAGGTTTCAATCCCCTGGACGGTTCGATTGTCCCCGGCTGAGTTGGCATGAATGCTGACGAAAAGATCGGCATTCATGGCGGCGGCCTTTCTGCAGCGGTCAGAAAGAGCTATAAAATGATCCCTTTCCCGGGTGAGCTGAACGTGGATGCCGCGCGCCTGCAGCTGATTGCGGACTCGCTTGGCAACATCGAGCACAACCAGTTTTTCATAAACGTTGCGCGGACTGACGGCTCCCTTGTCTTTGCCGCCATGACCGGGATCGAGGACGACCGTACGGGAACCGGCATGGGCGAGAAAGGCATAGGGGCGAATGGAAGGGTCCAGACATTTATTGAAGTCGAGCTCTTCCACAACCCACTTCCCGCTGATTTCCCGGACAGGATTGCTGAGCCAGACGAGAGTTCCATCGATCCAGCTGCGGCGCCCACCGGTTTCGAATTCAAGGGTGTGCCATTTGTTCCGGAGGCGAACGCGATCGCTGGCCGGTGCGGAGATCTCCATACTGTAACTGGCCGCAATATTTTTGAGAGGGACATAGGTTTGTCCATGAGAGGTGATCATGCGCCCGGCGGCGTCTGCGGGAAGCGGAAGGCCGCAGACCAGCAGCCCGAAGAGGAGAATCAGAAGCGGAAAGAGTCGTTCAGCTCCCATGAAATAGCCTTTTATACGCAAGAGTTTATTCATATATTGCAACGAACATTTACCATGGAAAAAAGAATGGCACGAGATTTATATCGTTTTGATCGGTCAACACTGATGAAACTGATTCTTTATATTTTTCTTTTTCTGTCAGTTCTGGCGGGAGGAACGCTGGGGTATCACTGGATCGAAGGGTGGCCGCTGAGCGACGGCCTCTATATGACAGTGATCACGGTGACGACGGTCGGGTTCCAGGAAGTGCACTCGCTTTCGTCGGCCGGACGTATTTTCACGGTGCTTTTGATCTTCTTTGGTGTGGCCTCCGCCGCTTTGGCACTGACCACCCTTTTTGAGTACTTTGTGTTGCGGGGATTGAATAATATTTTAGGGAGAAGCAAGATGACGAAGCAAATTGAAAAGCTGAACCGGCATACGATCATCTGCGGGTACGGACGAACCGGCAGTTACATTGTTCGGGATCTGCAGAAGATGAAAAAACCTTTTGTGATTATCGAAAACGATCCGGAGCGTATTACATTGCTGGAGCAGGAAGGCCTTTTGCACATACAGGGAGATGCTTCGGATGAGGATATACTGGCAGAGGCCGGAGTGGAACGGGCGGAAGCGTTGGTGGCTACGCTGGCAAAAGATGCAGATAATCTTTTTCTGACACTGAGCGTCCACGGCATCAATGATAAAATAAGGATTATCGCCCGTGTAGAGGATTCCGAGAACAGTCGTAAATTTATAAAAGCGGGTGCCTCGCAAGTGGTCTCCCCTCTCTCGAGCGGAGCCAACCATATCGTTCAGCTGCTGACTCATCCGGCGATAGTTGATTTGATTGAACTGGTGACGCAGCGGGAAAATCTGGCACTGGAAGTTTGCGAAATCAAAGTGGATGAAACGAGTAACCTGGCAAATAAAACACTGGCTGAAGCGCGAGTCCGGCAGACGATGGGATGCATGGTCTTCGCCGTGAAGCGTTCAGGCGGGGAAACGG